>NZ_JADNAX010000019.1:0-12082 GCF_015550495.1 Romboutsia sp. 1001713B170207_170306_H8 | reverse complement strand
TCATCTGTTTTTAACCTAGTTGCCATTAAAGATTGATGTCCGTCTCTTAAAGCAGTTTCAGTTATTTTTAACTTACTCATCCTATTTCACACTCCTATCTCAATTTATTTTAAAGTAACATCTTCATCACACTAAAAATAGTCGATTTTTGTTATTTCCTACTCTATTTATTATATATATACATTTATTGTATACCAAGTTTTTTTAGTGTTCTTTCTATCTATATTTGGTATACAATTTATGCAAATAGTTTTAACTATACCCATTAACCACTACTTCTAATTTACCTGTTTCTGGACATATAACTAACCCATGTATATGTATATCTTTAGGCATTAAAGGATGATTCTTTATAGAGTTAATACTATCTTTGATTGAATCCTCTACTGAATTAAATCCATGTAGCCATTGTTTAACATCTATGCCAGAATTGAATAATGTGTCTATTATCTCCTTAGAAACTCCTCTATTTAAAATTTTATTTACAATTTCTTCTATATCAAGATTACACATTCCACATTTATGATGTCCTACAACTATCACTTCATCAACTTCAAATTCATAAACAGCAAGTATAACACTCCTCATAATACTTCCAAATGCATGCATAACTGTAGCTCCTTCATTTTTTATTATTTTTGCATCACCATTTTTTATATTCATAGCCTTTGGTAAAAGTTTTGTTAATCTAGTATCCATACATGATAAAATAACTATTTTTTTATCTGGATGCTTTGATGTTATATATTCTTCATAATTTTTATTTTCTACAAATTTATTATTGTATTCTAATATTTCATTTAATTTACTCACGCTAAACTCCTTATAAATCAAATTCTGGTATTTTATTCTAATAAAAAGACCTAGAAAGTGTTTTTATTAGAAGCACCATTCTAGGTCTTTCATTATTACAATAATGTAAATACTTTTTTATTTATAATAAACTGTTCCATCCATTATCATTCTAGATGTTCTATATCCATATACCCAAGGTACATCTCTATTTCCATCTTTATCTATATTACACTCAACTCCATTTTGCATTAAGCCACCTGGGTGAGCTATATTTAAACTTTCTGGGTTGAATCCTTTTCTAACAACTTGATTAACTATAGTTCCTTCTATAGTAGCTGCTGTTGCTGTACATAATGCACCTGTAAGAGCATATGTTTTATGAGTAAGTTGCATAGACATCATTCTTCCTAATAAGTCCATGTCTTTTTCTTCTATAACATTTCCATTAACATTAGTATATGTAGAAGGTTCAGCTACTATAGTTAACTTAGGAACACCTGGAGATTTTTCAGCTGATTCTTTATAATCATCTATAAATCCAAGCATTACAGCCCCTAACCCTCTTATAGTTTCTAATCTCTCTAACATATCTTTATTGCTATCTATTTCATCTGGTAACTCTTTACCTGTAAGTCCAACATCACTTGCTCTTACAAATATAAGAGGATTTGATGAATCTACTAAAGATACTTCAACTGACTTATACCCTGGTACATCTACTGCATCTACTACATTTCCAGTAGGTAATAATTTTCCAGTCATAGCTCCTGCTGGATCTTTAAATGCAAGTTTTACTACTGACGATGTCCCTGTAACACCTGCTATACAAAAGTCTCCATCATAACTTACTTTTCCATCTGGAGTTTGTACATGAGAGTATATTATTTTTTTAGTGTTAGTATTGTATATCCTTACCACAGTTTCAGGAGAAGTTACTTCTACTAATCCTTTTTCTATAGCATAAGGTCCAACTGCTGATGATATATTTCCACAGTTTCCTTTATAAGATACTATTGGCTTATCAATAGATACTTGTGCAAATGTGTAATTAACATCCCAATCTGGATTATCAGATTTTGATATTATTGCAACCTTACTAGTTGTAGATGTTGCTCCACCTAATCCATCTATTTGACGAACATCTGGGCTACCCATTACTGATAAAAGTATTTCATCCCATAATCCTTTATCTGAAGGTAAATTTTCTTCATTTATAAATACACCTTTACTTGTTCCACCTCTAAATATAGTACATTCAAGTTTATTCATAACGACTTCCCCTTTTTTATTAGTTATTAACTAAAACTTTTTCTTCTGTTTTTTTCTTATTTACATTTGCATAGAAGTTTATTAAACTACCGTCTAATATAACTTGAGCTTATTCTTCAGTTACATCATTTAACTTAAGTTCTATTTCTTTTTCTTTATTAGTACCGATAACTTTAGCTATGATAGTTTTTTCTCCATTTACAACTTTGCTTCTCATCTTGGGAATATATATATAATCATTTCTATCTAATTCATTTATTACACTTTGGTCTGCAGTGAACAGTATTATACCCCAGTTAACTAAGTTAGAACGATATCTCTTTGTCGCATATTCTACAGTTGACCACCTAAAACTCTTTGACTAGATGCTGCTTGCTCTCTTGCAGATCCATCTCCTGGCTTAACAGCATATACTACACTACCAAATCCAGTATTATTTAAAAGCTCTTCAACTGAAGAATTTGGATTTATAGTTTCTACTAAATCTTTTAATTCCTCTGAGACTTCACTTACATTACCTCTTACAAAATCTCTTCTTTCTTCTTCTAAAGCTTGTATTGATTTTGCTGCTGGTACATATTCTGGATCACGTCTTGAAAGTGTATAATCTGACATTTTCTTTGGATTAGATCTGTATGTAGCAGCATCTCCTGATGGTATTAATTCATCAGTTGTTGTAACAGGGTCTCCTATAACTGATGCAACTTTTAATAATACATCTTCTTCTAAAGATATCATTTCTGGCCATTCAGTTATGTTTGGACCTAACTTTAATTCTTCATTTTCATTTCCTTTTTCAAATCCATCATAAACTCTTCTGTATGGTGATTTATCAAAGCTATAAGTATTTGCAGTTTCATCATATTCTAAATCTGTTGCTGCTGTTAATATACCTCCATTTAATGAAGTTGCTGCTATTGAACGAGCATCCATAAGAGCTACAGATGTTAATTGTCCATCTCCTGGCTTTGATCCTTCTCTATTTGGGAAGTTTCTAGTTGTATGTCTTATTGATAAAGAACCATGTGCTGGTACATCTCCTGCTCCGAAACAAGGTCCACAGAATGCAGTCTTTATTAAAACACCTGCTTTTGTAAGTTCACTAGCACTACCATCTTCTATCATTTTAGAGTATATTGGAGTACTTGCTGGATATATACTTAAAGTATAGTAATCATTAGTTAATTCTTTTCCAGATAATATATTAGCTGCAGCTTGTATATTTTCATACATACCACCTGAACATCCTGCTATTTCAGCTTGATCAACTTTTAATTTACCATCTACTATTTTACTTCTTAAATCTAATTTTAAGTTTGGATTACTTATTTGCTTTTGAGCTTCTATTTCTGTTTTTTCTAATATTTCTTCTAAGTTTTCATTTAACTCTTTTATTGTGTATGCATTACTTGGATGGAAAGGTAAAGCTATCATACATTCGACTTTGCTTAAATCAACTTTAACTAATCCATCGTACATAGCTACTTTACCAGGCTTTAATTCTTTATAAGCTTTTGGTCTATTGTGTACTTCAAAATATTCTTTTACCTTTTCATCTGTACACCATATAGAAGTTAAACAAGTTGTTTCTGTAGTCATAACATCTATACCATTTCTAAAATCAATAGAAAGATTTTCTATTCCTGGTCCTACGAATTCCATAACTTTATTTTTTACAAATCCATTTTCGAATACTTCTCTTATTATAGCTAATGCTATATCTTGAGGCCCTATACCTCTTCTTATATTTCCTTCTAAATAAACAGCTATTACTTCAGGTTTTTCCATGTCGTAAGTGTTTTCAAGAAGTTGTTTAACTATCTCTCCTCCACCTTCTCCTACACCCATAGTTCCTAAAGCACCGTATCTTGTATGACTATCTGTTCCAAGTATCATATGACCACAGTTTGCATACATTTCTCTCATATATTGATGTATTACTGCTTGATGAGCTGGAACAAATATTCCACCATACTTTTTAGCTGCAGTTAGCCCAAATAAATGGTCATCATCATTTTATGTTCCACCTACTGCACATAATGAATTGTGACAGTTTGTAAGTATATATGGTACTGGGAATTTCTTAAGTCCGCTTGCTTTTGCTGTTTGTATAACACCTACATATGTAAGGTCATGTGATGTAAGTGAGTCAAACTTTAATTTTAAATTTTTCTTATCTTCTGAAACATTGTGTGATTCAAATATAGATGCTGCTATTGTATTCTCTTGTGCATTATCTATTGATTCTATATTTTCTTGACCTAGTTCATTTAATTTATTATTTAATGCTTCTAAAGTAGCATCTTCTACTATAACTTCATTATTGTAAAGTAAAACTTTACCTTGTTTTAAAGTAACCATAATGTATCCCTCCAAAAATCTTTTATATTTATGTACTATGCGATTATTCCATATACTCCTATATACGAAAGAAGCATATTAAATACTACACATCCTACAGCTATCATTAATAATTGTCCAAATAATTTATTTTGTTCTTCTTCTCCTGCACCACTAGCTGACATGTATGCTGCAAGTATTAATCCTCCACCTGTTGATGCTGGTGAAAATGCTGCTGCAAACGAAGAAGAAATTATTATACTTGTAAGTTCTACGAATCCAAATGCACCACCGAATGAATCTATTATTGATGGTACAGTAGGTATAAGTATTGGCATAACCACACCTGTTGTAGAACTAAAGAATGATAATAATCCACTTGTTCCTGCAAGTATTGGTCTTGCTGTTTTTTCACCCATTATCGATAGTAATCCGCTTGATAATAATTCAATACCACCAACTGTATCTACTATATTCATAAGAACACCAACTCCACATATTAATATAAGTGTCCCCCATGGTACAGTCGATAAGGCTTTCTTTTGTTCAGCAACTTTGAGTATCATTAGTATTGAAGCTATAAAGAATGATGCTAGTCCCACATTTTGACCAAAGCCAGCAACCATTATTACCATAACTGCCATACCTACTAATGTTATTTTTTGTTTACCATCAAATTTTTCTAAATCATCTTTTCTTAAATGATTTTCTGGTTTCATCTTATCTAGTCTATAACAAACACAGAATACTATACCTAATATAACTCCCCATAACATCACATTTAACATTAGTGGTATTTCAAATCCAAATACTTCTACTTTCGCACCTAACTCAGTAGCTATTATTCCTGCTGGTGTTAGAGGTGTTATTGCAAATGCATTAGATGCTAATTTTGCTAGTAATGCATATAATATTGGATTTTGCTTCATTCCAACTGCTATTGTTACTCAACAACTGTCATAAGAGATCCTATAGGTATATTTCCTGGACCTATTGCTGAAAGTGTACCTGAAACTAAAAAAATTATTAGTGGTACTAAATAAGATTTTGTACCTACCATTGCTACTGCTTTATTAGCAAGTAACTCTAGTGTACCGTTTACCTGAGCTATACTAAATAAGAATGTAACTCCTACAAGAGTTGCGAATAATTGTGCATCAAACCCTGCTAATATTTCTTTTGATGTTAATCCACATATAGTACCTAATATTAATGAGAGTCCTATAGATAGAACACCTATATTTACCTTTTTCCAAAATCCAAAAGCTACAACTATAACTAATGTTACTAGTGCTAAAATAGCTAAATTATTACTCATATTTTTCCTCCCTATTTTCGATTTTAAAATTTCCTGATTTTAGATTTTTAATTTTTAGAGACTATATTAAATAAGTTTATTGTTACATGATTTAATTTCGGCTAAGACCAAAATTTTAGCTAGATATAACAAATGCAAGTGCTGAAGTTACAGTTATTAATACCACCAACATTTCATTTAATATAGTCTTTTAAATATTATATATCATCGAAGAAATCGCTTGTCGTTTCCTCTTTTTTATTGTATTATATTGTTAATTAATAGTCCAATACATAATTACCATGCTTTTTATGCATTAAAGCTATAGTTTTAAAAGGAGGATTAAAGTGTTTGAATTTAAAGAATTAGAATATGTTATATCCGTTGCTAAGCATCAAAATATAACAAAGGCAGCTGAGGAATTATATATCTCACAACCTTCACTTAGTAAGTATATAAAAAAACTCGAAATGGTACTTGGCGTTAGTTTATTCAGTAAAGTAGGTAATCGTTTTATACTTACTTACGCTGGAGAAATGTATTTAAGAAATGCACAAAATATATTACTGATTAAGAATAAAATAACTGCTGAAATAGATGATATTCGTAAAATAAATAAAGGCAGATTTAACCTTTCCATTCCATCTACAAGGGGTTCTTACTTAATTCCTGAAACACTGCCTAAATTCAAAGAAATGTATCCAAATGTTGAAATAAATTTATTTGAAAATTCATCTTCTGAAGCTGAAAAACTATTACTTAATGGAGAGGCAGATATCGCAATATTTAACCATCATACTGAACACCCAGATCTTGAGTATAAAGTTATAGGTGTAGAAGAACTAATACTTGCAGTATCTCCTGATAATCCATTAGCTAATATGGGAGAAAAAAAATTAAATTGTAAGTATGATTGGATTGATATAAAACTATTTAAAAACGAAAATTTTATACTTAACTTTCCATATCAACGTACTGGTAAAATGGCAGAAAAAATTTTTAAATCTGCAAACTTTGAACCTAACGTTGTATTGAGAACAAGAAGTATGGAGTGTGCCGTAAGACTTACGCTATCTAATTATGGTGTTTGCTTTGTTTCTGATAATCATCTAAAGTATATGAACTTATTAACTAAACCTAAGTACTTCTCAATAGGATACCCAACTACTACTTTTAAATTAGTTGTTGCTTATAGAAAAGGTTCATACCTCCCACGTTATATAAAAGATTATATTGACATAGTCAAGGATTTTGTTAATTTTTAAATTATTTTGTCGAAAACTATTGGTATTTTCGAATTTTTAGTGTAAAATCTATTGTATACATTTGTTTTAAATTGTATACAATAGATTTTTTAAAAAGGGAAGGACGATAAAATAAAAATGAAAAATTGGATGGATGAGTTTGTCACTAATACTGATTTATCTCAAAATAGGCCTCTAAGAGAAGTTGTTTATGAAAGTCTAAGGAAAACTCTAATAGAATGTAACATACCATTAGGAGAACGTTTTGTAGAAAAGGAATATTCTGAAAGATTAAATATAAGTAGAACTCCTGTTAGAGAAGCACTTAAACAACTTGAAAAAGAGGGTTTAGTCGAATATGTTCATAGGGCTGGGGTAGTAGTTAATAGAATTACTAAAGATGATGTTATTGAAATTTATAAGATAAGACAATCCCTTGAGCTATTAATTGTAACTAATGCTATGGAAAATATTACACAAAGTGAAATTGATGAGATCAACGCCCTTCTTGATCATACAGAAAATATAAATAATGAAGGAAATATAGAAGAAGTAATCAATTTATTCGGTAAATTTAACTCTCTTATTTATAAAGCTAGTAAGATGAAACGTCTTCCTGGTATTATTTCTAATTTAAATAGCTATCTACAAAGGTTTAGAAATATATCTATAGAAGATGATTTAAGAAGAGAAAAAGCATTATCTGAACATAGACTTATACTAAATTCAATAATTTCAAAAAATAAGGACTTAGCAGAATCAGTAATAACAAAGCATCTAAACGATTCTTTAGATATTGTTATAGCTGAGTTTGATAAATAAATAAAAGAGCTAGCATTTAGTTGCTAGCTCTTTTTATAGTAATCAAAAATATAGTTACAGCAAGTAAGTCTGCACATCCACCTGGACTTATATTTTTATTTATATATTCATTTTCTAATTCTAAAATTCTTATTTTCCCATTACTAGTATACACACCACCTATTTTTAAAAGTTCTTTTGCATCATTTTGAACTTGTTTTAAGGTATTTATATCATGCCTATATACTATAGTGCTATCCTCTACTATAGCTAATAATTCTATTAATATTTGTGTATATAAATCATTCTCAGATAAATCAGAATCATAATACTTATCTATTATATTATTAAATAAAACAGATAGTCCATCTTTTACTTGTCCTCGTACACCTGTAAATCCATATTTTATATATAGCTTTTCTCCATGAGTTAATTCAGACTTATTTTCTATATCTTTAAAATCATCTAAAATATCATTAACCATTGATTTTATAATACTTTGTATATCTTCAAATTTTCTATTATTATATGTTACCTTTGCAAGAGATGCTATAGTTATACCCATTAAAAATATCATTCCTTTATGAGTATTTATATTATTAGTTGCTTCAAACATTTTATGTTCACATAGTATACCAATTTCTCTAATAGCATCAAATATGTATTTAGGCTCATGATATGAGTATCCTATGTTATACATCTCTTTAAAAAATGGTGCTATAGCAAATGCACTATCTAAAAAAGTATAATAGTTCATGTCTTCATGAGCCCCTTGACTTATTGGTGATACTAAACCAAATGAAGGAAATGTAGAAACTTCACTTATCATGGCTTTTACAGCTATTTGAGATATTCTATAAGCTAAAGTTTCTCTTTTTTTTTGATAGTCCTTATATTTTAAATATACTTCTTCAAAATATTTTTTGATTTCCTCTATATTATGACTTTGAGCTCTAGAGCAAATTTTAGCATCTTTATCACATATAAAACATTTTCTAGGCTGTTTGTATAAATCTGATCTAGATATGCCTATGACATTATCATTTTTCATAGTATATACATCTATATCTACACATCTACCTAGTATATGCTTTTCTTCAATATCTATCATTAACTTTTTAATACTAACAAAATCTGCATCAAATATAAAATGACAAACTAATCCTTCTTTATTTTTATATCTATCATTATAAACTATATACTTTTTATAGTAAGTTAAAATTTCATTATAAATTATACTAACAATATCATCAGTTATATAGTTTGATTTTTCAATTCCAGGATAATTAATTCTAAGAGTTACCAGTGTTTTATCTTTATAATTTTTAAATAAGTTTTCTTGATTCTTAACTCTTTTTTCTCTATCAAATAAAAATTCTTCAATTAAGTCTATATTCATAATTAATTTGGTAAAACTTAAGTTATAACTTACTTATTACCAATTCACCTTCCTCACTAAGTAAAAAGTCAAATGTTGTTTTAGGAACTAATTCTTTAACTTGATCAAACTTTACATCTTTTAGTAATTTTCTAACTCTAGATGCACTAATTGCATCATTCTCTATTTCTTTTCTTTTTATTAATTCAACTTGTACATTATATTTAGGAAGAACTTCTTGTATAGTTTCATTGTACATATTAGTAACTTCACAATGAGGCTCACTTCCCACAAATCTTTTCTTTATATTAAACTTTGGAACAAAGTATTTTCCAAATATATTACAATCTAATTTTGTATATTCTTTTAATGCATCATCATTTTTCTTTAAAAAGTAATTAGGGAAAGTTGCTGATGATATTATATACTCCCCTGCTGGTACAACCGTTACATTTTCTAAATCTTTAGTTCCTTCTTTGATTAACTTGAATCTTGATTTAAATGGAAAAACAGATTTATCTTCTTCTACTACAAATATTATTACATTTTCATTACTTTTACATGCACTTTCTATTATGTATCTATGCCCTAGTGTAAATGGATTACAGTTCATAACTAATGCTGCATATTCTTTACTATCATCTATTTTATATTCTTTTTTTAATTTATCTAAACTTGCATTTATATTTTTATTTCCACTTTCTAATAAGCTTACTTTATCAGTCGTAAATATGTTTTTATATCCTAAACCTTCAAATAAGAATTGATTCTCAGGCTTTGTAAATATAAAACTATGGTATCTACCTTCTAAAAATAACTTTTCAGTAACTTTTGATATAAGGTTATTCGATAAACCTAATCCTTGGTAGTTTTCACTTATCGCAAAACATTTCAATATATTTTCTTTCTTAGAACATGTAGCTATTATATCATCATTTTCTCTAATTACCACTGTGTAATCAACGTCTTCATATTTAAGGCTGAATTTTTCTAAAAATTTTCTTACTTCATTAGTTTCATAGTTTGATTTTAAATTTATACTTTCTACATTATAATACATGCTCTTGTGCACCAACCTTTTCTATACTCCAAATATTCTATTAATTAATACAAATGCTAGTAGCCCTATTATCATTACAACATATATCATTATATTATCTTTTTTACTTGCTGCAACATATTTTTTCTTTTTTGTAAACTCTCTAGCTTCTTTAAACATTCCTTCTTCTCTAGCTTCTCTTAGAAGTTCCTTGTTACTTTTTTTAGGTTCTTTATTTTTTTTGCTCATAATTTCACCTCTGTATCTAATATTTAAAATTACGATAAAAAGGTATTGCAAAATACAATACCTTTTATCTTATCAAAGTTCTATACTCATTTAATATTTCTTATTAGCAGAATATACCAAATACTACAGAAGCTATTATTAACATTAATCCTCCACCTAAACGAGAAGATATTTGTGCAAATGATATAAGTTCCATTCTCTTAGCTGCTCCAAGAACTGCTAAGTCTCCTGAACCACCTCTGTTAGCCATACATAATCCAGCTGTTATTGCAGTTTCTATTGGGTAGAATCCTACAATCCATCCAACAAGACCTGAACCTAATATTGCTCCTAAAACTATAAATGCAGCTATTACAACGTTACCTATTGTGAATGCAGCTATTAACTCACCTAAGTCAGTAAGAGCTATACCTACACCACACATTATAACTAATAAGAATTGCTTAGTGAAGAATCCTTGTAACTTGTTAGCCCCAACTCTTAATTCAGCTGGTATTACACCTATAACGTTTGCTACAGCAACTAATACAACCATCCAAGCAAATCTATGTATATCTATTTTTAAAGTAGATCCAAATAATGTAAATTCTGGTATTTGAACAACTTTAGATAATATATTACCTGCAACATAGAATGCACAAGCTAATATTAATCCACAAGCTATTTCTCTTTGAGTTACTTTTACTTCTTCAGTATCTTCTAATTTAGATAAATCTTCAGCATTTCTTATTAACTCACCGTTACCAGTTAAAGCTTTTCCGAATTTTAACTCACCGATTTTATTTAATACACCAGCAGATATTATAGCTATTATGTTAGCTATTGTTAATATTGATAATCCAAATGATAACCATTGAGCTGGGTCATTTCCAGTAGCGTTTGCATATATATCAGCCATTGGTATTGCACCTGCACCAGTACCACCACCCATTATAGGTAATACGTATCTAGTTGCAACGTCTGCTGGAGAAACACCAAATATAATTCCACCAACTATACCTAAAAGTATTGCACCAACTATACCTGCAAGTATTGCTGGTAAGTATCCTGCGAAAGCTTTTAATAATAATTTTCTATTAACAGATAATATTGAACCAGTTATAAGTACTGCTATAAATAAATCTAAGAAATCAGTTGTGTCCATGAATATCTTTACTGTTTCTATTGTTGCTTCTGGTATTATACCTATATAAACTAAATATGCTGAACCTAAGAATGCAAGTATTGAACCACCACCTATATAAGTGTTCCATACAGGTATTCTATCCCCTATCCATCCTAATGCTATACCTAAAGTATAAAGTATTGCGAATGCTCCTATTGTGTTACTTGGTAAATAATCACCAAACATAGCTACTAAAGCTATACCTGCTACTGCAGCGTAAATGTGCCAAGACATACCAAATATCTTGAAAGATTCTTTTTTCTTTGTTTGAGACATGCTTACTGTTGCCATCCTCTTAATCCTCCGATAATATATATATTTAATTTTTCGACTATGTTAAGTTTTATAATGACTAGCTTTCATTAAAAATAAACTTAACATAGTCATAATTTATAAATTAATATTATTTTTCAATAATATTATTTAACTTTTCTTATAGTGTCTATGATGCTTCCATCTCTGTATTCAACTACAGCAACTACTTCATCTGTAAACTCTATTTCTT
>NZ_JADNAX010000018.1:0-18165 GCF_015550495.1 Romboutsia sp. 1001713B170207_170306_H8 | reverse complement strand
ATAAAGTATCCTCTCTCATCTCCGAATACTTTAGGTTCTATTATATATAAATCTTTTATTTTAGTTTCTATAAAATTAAAGTTTCCCATTTCTACACCTCTGCCGTTATTGCTACTAGCTCTTCTACATCATCATAATTATTTTCCATAGATACTTTTAGTAAATATTTTCCGTACTCTGTTTTCATTAAAGGTTGTGCTAATTTTAATAATTGACTTCTATTTATATATCCTTTTCTGTATGCAATCTCTTCAAGGCATGCTATATATAAACCTTGTCTTGTTTGAATAGCTTCCACATAATTAGATGCTTCAAGTAATCCTTTATGAGTTCCTGTATCTAGCCAAGCCATTCCTCTTCCAAATAACTCAACCTTTAACTTTCCTCTTCTTAAGTACTCATTATTTATCGATGTTATTTCTAGCTCTCCTCTTTCAGATGGTTTAACATTTTTAGCTATTTCTACTACATCATTATCATAGAAATATAAGCCTGGTACTGCATAGTTTGATTTAGGTACTTCTGGCTTTTCTTCTATTGATAATACATTAAAATCTTTATCAAACTCTACAACTCCAAATGCTTGAGGGTCTACTACGTGATATCCGAATATTGTAGCTTCATCTCTTTCAACTGCATTTTTTAATCTTTCACTAAATCCATATCCATAGAATATATTGTCTCCTAGTACTAAAGCTACCTTATCATCTCCAATAAATTCTTCTCCAATTATAAATGCTTCAGCTAGTCCATTAGGATGCTCTTGTACTGCGTATTGGATATCTAGTCCTAAATCACTTCCATCTCCAAATAATTCTTTGAACATATTTATATCTCTTGGAGTTGATATTATTAATATTTCTCTAATACCAGCCAACATCAATACTGACATTGGATAATATATCATTGGTTTATCATATATTGGTAATGATTGTTTTGACACTGATTTTGTTATAGGATAAAGCCTTGTCCCTGACCCTCCTGCAAGTATAATCCCTTTCATATAATTACTCTCCTCTTATAAATCTATTATTCTTTTTCTAAGTACTCTTTTAAAGCATCGTCCCAATCTCTAAAACTATTTAAACCTACTAATTTAAGCATAAAGTTATCTAAAACAGAATATGATGGCCTTGGTGCTGGTCTTTTAAACTCTTCACTAGTAACAGAATTTACTTTTATATCTATATTTTTTATTTCAAATATCTTTTTAGCAAAATCATACCAGCTACATTGCCCTTCACATGTTCCATGATATGTTCCATAGTATTCAGTTCCAATCAAATCAGTTATAGCTTTTGCTAAATCTACAGTACTAGTTGGACTTCCAACCTGATCATTTACAACATTAAGCTCTTTATTATTTTTAGATAGATTAATCATTGTTCTTACAAAGTTATTTCCTTCTCCATATAACCATGCCGTTCTAACTATAAAGTATTTTGAGCAGAATTGTTTAGTAAATTCTTCACCCATTAATTTACTTGTTCCATATATAGAGTTAGGGCATGTTATATCATCTTCTCTATATGGCCTTTCACCACTTCCATCAAATACATAATCAGTTGATACTTATACAAATTTAGACCCTACCTTCTCACATGCTATTGCTAAGTTTCTAGGTCCTAATGCATTTATTCTATATGCATTATCGATATCTGTTTCACATAAATCAACCGCTGTATGTGCAGCACAGTTGATTACTACATCTGGTTTGATTTTTAATATAAATTCTGATACTTGTTTCATATCAAGTATATTTAATTCTTCTCTATCAGTTGGTATAACTTCATAATCAGACTTAATGTTTAATTGTTTAGTAAGTTCTAAACCTAATTGTCCTTTAGCTCCAGTTATTATTACTCTCATTTAAATTCTCCCTATCTAACTCGCTGTTTTATCTCCAAATAAAACGAATACAGTTTTAAAGATTAATTTTATATCAATCCATAAATTTCTTTCTTCTATATACTTAATATCAAGTTCTACCCATTCATCAAATCCAATTTCATTTCTTCCTCCAACTTGCCAATAACAAGTAAGGCCTGGCTTAACAAGAAGTCTTTGCATTTGATATGTCGTGTACTGAGCAACTTCTCTAGGAATAGGAGGTCTAGGACCAACTATACTCATATCTCCTTTAAGTATATTTAAAAGTTGAGGAAGTTCATCTATACTTGTTTTACGTATAAACTTACCTACCTTCGTAATTCTAGGGTCATCTTTTATCTTAAAAACAGGACCGCTTTGTTCATTTTTTTCTTGAAGTTGTTCTAATAACTCTTCTGCGTTATGAACCATACTTCTAAATTTGTACATATTAAATGTTTTTCCATTAATTCCGTTTCTCTCTTGTGAGAAAAATACTTTTCCCTTTGGATCTTCTAGTTTTATTAATATTGCAACTATTAGAAACACTGGTGATAATATTATAAGTCCGCATAAAGAGCCTACTATATCCATAGCTCTTTTTAAAAATAAATAAATTTTACTATCTTTAAGGTTATTACTATTAACTAATTCACTGTAAGTAACCAGTTCTCTCTCCAAATTTTCCCCCTCCAAAAAACTTTCTTATTTACTTTCTACCAAATAAGCCACGCTTTGGCTTCCTTTTTTCACTTGAACTACCATAGTAGTAGTTATAATATCCGTAGCTCTTCTCATCTGCTTCAAATTTATTTAAAACTGCTCCAAGAATATTAGCATTAACACTTTCTAATCTTTCCTTAGCAATTTTAGTAGCTTCTATATCTGCTTCATTCGCTGCAACTAAAAGAATTGTTCCATCTACATACTGAGCAAGTATACTGGCATCAGTAACAATTCCAACAGGTGGTGCATCTATAAATATGTAATCATAATGAGGTTTTATAGCTTCCATAAAACTTTTCATTCTCTTAGATTGAAGCATTTCAGAAGGATTAGGTGGTATTTTACCAACCTTTAAAATATCTAAATTACTAACCTTAGTATTCTCTATACACTTTTCTACATCTTTTTGTCCTGTAAGCACATCTGTAATTCCATTTATATTGCTAACTCCAAACATCTTATGAACAGTTGGGTTTCTTAAATCACAATCTATTAACAGAACTTTTTTATTCTCAAGACTTGCAAAACTTGCAGCTATATTTGATATAGCCGTACTCTTACCCTCATTTTGACCCGAACTAGTTATTAATATAGTTTTTAAATTTTTATCTATATTAGAAAACTCTATATTTGTTCTTAGTAATCTGTATGCCTCAGATATATGAGACTTTGGATTTCTATGTATGTGTAACTGCATATATATACCTCCTTAAGCTATGTCGTCTTTAGGTATTACACCTAATATTGGAAGACCTAAATGTTTTGTTATATCTTCAGGTTTTTTCATTTTAGTATCCATATATTCTATTAAGAATACTAAGAATAATCCTACCATAATTCCAAGCACGCCTGCTATTGCTATATTCATCTTTTTGTTAGGTGAAACTGGTTCTTCTGGAGTTATTGCTTTGTCTATTACCTCAGCTCCATTTGCTTTAGTTATTCTTTTTACTTCTGTTGTAAATACTTTAGGTATAGCATTTGCTATATTTCTAGCTTGTATAGGATCAGTATCTTGTACTTTTACATTTATAATTTGTGTGTCACCAACTTGTCCTACAGTTACATTTGATACTAAATCAGAGTAAGTCATGTCTAAGTTTAAATCTTCTATTACCTCATTAAGTACAGTTCTAGATTTTATTATTTCTCCATATGTAACTGCCAACTTTTGAGCAACATTATACTCATCACCTGTCATACTTTGAGTTTCCTTAGACTCACTTCTATTTACTATTAATGTAGTGTTTGTTTCATATACTGGTTTCAATAAGAAAAAGCTAACCAGTGCACTTATTATTACTGCTACTACTGTTATAGCTATTATAAGTTTTGATCTTTTCTTGATAATTCCAAAATACTCCCTTAAGTCAATAGTTTCTTCCATAAGTTATCCTCCATTTAAATTTTCCGAATTTTTTAAGCTTTTTATGTTGAATTGTTCACATTCCTTTTTAGCATAATAAAAAGCTTATAACAAAACACCATATAATTTATAAGCTTTTACATATCTTTAATAAGTATTTTATTGTTGATTCTATTTAATCAGACACATATCCACATAAAACTACTTTTCATTCCATATAATAACATTTATCTATAAAGTTTAAAATAGATTCGACAAAACAAGACAGTTTTTTACCATATTTTTGATATTTTTTTACTTTTAACTATTTATATCTTTAATATATAATATATTTGAGGTGATATTTTGAGAAAGTTTTTAAGGACTTTAATAAATCTTATTTTAATTTCTATCTTAGTTCTTTCTGGATATAAAATTTACACAAAGCTTTCAGAATATAAAAAAGCAGATAAAGTATATACAGAAATTAGAGAGAAATCAAAAAAAAGCAACAAAGACGAAGAGTTATCTTCTTCAAACCCTGATTATAGATTTTGGCTTAAAGTAGACAATACAAACATAGACTACCCTGTCGTGCAAGGAACAGATAACGACTACTACCTTACTCACGACTTCAACAAAGACTACCTAGCATCAGGAAGTATATTCATGGATTACAGAAATGACTTTGAAAATGACAAAAGCATAATAATCTACGGACATCACATGAGAAACAAAACAATGTTCGGTGAATTAGCAAACTTCAAAGAAGAATCATTCTTTAATGAAAATAACAAAATAACAATAGAACACCAAGGAAAAACATATACATATGAAGTATTCTCTGTATATATAGCAGATTCATCAGAAAACTTCCTAGAAACAAACTTTAACAACGACACAGAATACCAAAACTACATAAACGAAATAAAAAATAAATCACTATTCAAAACAAACACAAATGTAACGTTTGATGACAAAATAATAACCCTATACACATGCAGCTACGAATTCAACGGAGCCCGAACAATAGTAAACGCAAAACTAACATCCATAAGCTAATACTTTTCTTCTCCCTTTTCCCCACCTTACACCCAGTATAATTATCTAAGCTTGACAAAAAAAGGGTGGCAGAAGCTAAATATTAATTTTTAGTCATTCGCAGCATTTTTTCGCTGCATGACTAAAAATTAATATTAGCGCCCGCCACCCGGCTTTACAAACTTTACTAATTATACAAGAAACTATCAAGTAGTTCTAAGTTTTTATCTTTGTCCCAAAGCACTACCCAACCAGCTTCTTTAAGTCTAACTTCTTCCTTATAATAAGGAAACTCCAAAGTCTTCATATTATCAGTACCAATTCTTAACGCCTTATAACCAAGTATCACAATCTCAGAAGGAGTCAAATTGGTCTTAACACCAGATAATATTATATTTAGAGAACCTATATATCCACTAATACCAGATTTCTTCAAATTATCAAGAGCGCCTTTGACTACCATTCTTTGTCTAGAATTTCTAGCATCTGTACTATCTTGATATCTTATTCTACTAAAAGCAAGTGCTTGATATCCATTTAAATTATAAGTACCTGCACTATCTATAAGTTCTATATCTTTTTCTTGTGGGTATAAGTTATAACAGATTTTTATAAATTGATTAAGTGCTTCAACGTCATTTTCTGTTACTTCTACTTCTACACCACCTATTAAATCAATTATTTTCATAAATGAAGAAAAATTCACTGTAGCATATCTATCTATACTAAGTCCAAAGTTATTATTTATAGTTTCTATTAATAAGTCTGGACCTCCATATGCATAAGCATGAGTTAGTTTTTCCTTACCATGCCCTTTTATATCTACATATGTATCTCTACCTAAAGATGTTAGTTTTATATTATTATTTTCTTGATCTATGCTCATAATAATCATAGTGTCAGAACGATTATATCGCTCTAAATTTTCTCCATCTACTCCTATTAATAAAATGTTTTTTATTCCACACGATGCACTTGAATTTGCATCTTCATATGCAGGCTGTGCATATGTTACTTTAAAAAATGTAAGCATAAAAAATATTGCTAGTATAATACTTGATGATTTCCTTTTCATGCTATCACCACTATTCTTATATTAAAATATTAATTCTTTACTTTACTTTTCCCAAGAAAAAGATTAGTTATTCCTATTAATATAAGTCCTATTATTCCACCTAATGTATCTACCATTATATCTCTAAATTCTCCACTTCTTCCCGGAATAAATAGTTGGTGAAATTCATCCGTGCATGCATATAAAAATACGACTATTAAACTTATTATCATTGAGTTTAATATTTTTTGTGAGTTTCTATGATATATTCCATTATATACTAAGCTATATGTTAGTATTGCTAATACAAAGTATAAAAACATATGAGCTGATTTTCTTATAAAAAATTCCCCTATTGATGATGTTAGTATTGGTTTTGTTATAACTCCTAGTATAGGCATTTCTATAATCATTTTTCGAAATGATCCTGATTGACTAGCTGATACTGTTGCTGGTTGATTTGACAAGTAAAATATAAATCCCATCCAAAATATTATAGCAAGTACTCTTATTGTAATTTTACTTAAGTTTATTTCTTTATTTTTTGTAATTGCCCTCATTTAATACTCCTTTTTATTTATAATTATAAATTTTATCACTTCTATAAAGATATTTGTATTTTATTTTTCAAAAATGTTTATAATCAAATTATTAAATTATACTAATTTATGAAAGGAATGTTATATGTTTAAATTTATAAGAAGATTATTTTTTATTTGCATATTCTTTATAGTTGCCTTAGTAGGTGGTATTATGTACATTAATTACCATAATTATTCCAATTTTACAAAAAATCTTACTACAGTTTCTAATGATACTATTAATCCTAGTAAGGATTCAGATACTAATAATTCTACTCCTATACCAGAGGTAAAAATGGTGAAGGAAAGTGCAAGTATTTCCCAGGTAATGTCGGATATTGTTTCTAATGAAGATAATTATGATTTATTAGTCAGATGTGATGATATTAGTTCTTTAGTTTATTGGAATAAAAATAATAAGAGAGTTTCTATTGTTCCTTTAGAAGATAATGATGATTTTGATACTTTGTCTAGTAAAACTGATAAGTACATAAATCTTAGTGATTATACTATGGATGATTTAGAAAGTCTTAAGGATGAGTTTTTATCTGGTGATATTTCTAAGAAGTTAAGCATTGTTAGTAATATTTTAAAAAATAGCGATACTAATATAAAGGAAAGTGATTTGATTGGAATGTATTTATCTTATGCTTCTAATTAATATTTCTTTTATTTGAAAAGGCTATATTAAAGTTTATCTTTAATATAGCCTTTTTATATCTTTTATATTTTTTATATTTAAGGAAGTTATTTTTCGTTTTTATTTTCTTTATTAGCTTCTTTTTTTCTAGCAACTATTTCTTTTTGCATTTTTTTATTTAATTTTCTTTTTTCTCTTTTTTGTTTCTTAGTAGCCATAATATATCCCCCTTAATATTTTTATATTACTTAGGATAATTATATTAAGATAATCTTTATTATATGATTAAATCTTATTAATCATATAATAAAGATTAAGAAGTTAGTTGCTTTTTATTGTGGTGTAACTTCAGGTGTTGTTTGTGGTTCTTGTATTGGTGACTGGTCTGTAGGTGTATTTGGAGTTTGTTCTGGTGTCTGTTCTGGTTGTTGAGGTGTCTGTTCTGGTGTTGGTGTCACTTCTGGTTTTTGTTCTGGTTGCTGAGGCGTTTGTTCTGGTGTTGGTGTCTGTTCTGGTTTTTGCTCTGGTTGCTGAGGTGTTTGTTCTGGTGTTGGTGTCACTTCTGGTTTTTGCTCTGGTTTTTGTTGTGTATTATTTTCTGTATTATTGTCTTGGCTAGGTTGTGATGTGTTTGTGTCACCTTCATTTTTATTTTGCTCGTTATCTGTATTTAAAGTATTATCAATTTCTACATCTTCAATTTCTATTGGGTTATATTTTTTATGAGTATATTCACTATTATCTGTATTTGTATTAGTGTTATTCTCTTGTGTTGCATTTGTGTTTTGTTGATTTACTTTATCTCTTGTTTTATTTGTATAACCTGTTGGTTTATTTTGATTTGATATAGTTGTATTTGGTACATTATCTTTATTTTTTAAACCTTCAATAATATCACTTCCTGCAAATTTTAAAGTTGCAGATACTATACCTACTGCTGCGCATGCTGATACAATTTTCATATATTCTTTATATTTAGATCTGTCCTCTTCTTTTCCTGTACCTTCATTTTTTAAATTTTTAACTTCTTTAAATTCTTCATTATCGTCTTCATTTTTTCCAGATTCTTTTATATTATTTTCATTTATAGTTTCATTAGAGTCTATATTCTTATTATTCTCATTAATATTATTATTTTCTTCAATATTATTATCGTCTTTATTATTCTCTACTTCTATACTTTTGCTTTTTTCCATGTTTGCTATTGCTTTTAATTTAGCTTCTATCATTCTTTCTTTAGCTTGCTTTTCAAGTTCTATATCATTTCTAAATGTTCTTATATTGTAATCTAGGTGTGAGCTTATATCTAATAAAAAAGCGTCTAAGTTTTCATATCTATCTTTTGGATCTATATACAAACAGTTTTCTAATATAGATATTACGTTTAAACTACATTTTTCTTTGTCTATATAAAATTCTTCCATCATGCTTTTATATAGTTCTTTTTTACCATTTTCCCATACGAATGGTAGCTTTTTATTTATTATTTCAAATAGTACTATCCCTAGTGAGTATATGTCTGATGTTTTATTTATTGATTTGTTAGCTACTTGCTCTGGTGATATATATTTTATTGTTTTAGGATATTTATCTATATATCCTATAGAGTCTAGTTTTATAATATTATCTTCATTTATATATATTTTTTCAGTGCTTAGATTTTTATAAACTATATTTAGTCTATGTAAATCATGTAATCCGTTTATTACTTGTTTTATAATCCCTAAAGCTTCATTTTCTGTAAAATCTTTATTCTCTAATATTTTTTCTAAAGTTTCATATTCAGTGTATTCCATTTCTACAATGTAATATATAGTGTCCATATAACAACCACTGTCTACATTGTTTATTTTAAGCAAGTTTTCATTTTCATTTATATTTGAAAATTGAACAATCTTTTTTAACTCATCAAATTTACTTTCCTTATACTGACTTTTTTCGTAAAGCTTTAAAATTACTTTCTCTTTTGTTTCTATATTGATGGCTGTATATGTTAATTTTGATTTATCCTTCGAAACAAGTTCAAGTGACTCATATTTTTCTGTAAAATTAATCATACTTTTATCATCCTTCTATAAAAAAATTAAAGGTATGAATCCAATTTCTATCCATACCTTTTTACCTTAGATTATAATAAATTTTATGCTTTTCTTATAATAACTATTCTACTAGTTTTATTTCATTAATTTATTATATCTGATTATATTTAATTATACATTTATATCCTTAAATCCTTCTCCAAGTACTTCATGTACATCACTTACTATTATAAATGCTCTTGGGTCTACTCTTTTTATAAGCTTCTTAAGATGAACTTCTTGTTTCTTTTTTACAACTGCTAGTAGTATACTCTTATTATTGTTAGTATATCCACCTCTACCATCAAGTATTGTAACGCCTCTTTTTATATCATTTACTATTGCATCTCTTAAAATTTCTTCATTATCACTTATTATCATAAATGCTTTTGAGTAGTCAAATCCTGATATTATTGCATCTACTAATTTTGCTATTATATATAAAGCTATACCTGAATATAGCCCAGTTTCTAAATTTCCATTTGCAATACCTGCTGATACAACTACCATTCCATCTATAACGATTAAACATTTTGATAAAGGTATACTTGGTATTATTCTATTTACCATAAGTGCTATTAAGTCTGTTCCACCTGTTGAACCGTCTACACTAAATACCATACCTATACCTACTCCTAAGAATATTGCTCCTGATATTGCTGATAAAAGTACATCTTCTGTTACTGATACGTTAGATAGTGGTGCTGTTACATCTAGTAATCCTGATAGTATTAACATACCTGTAAGTGTTTTTATAGCATCTTTTTTACCTAGTATTTTTACTGAGAATATTAGTAGTGGTATTCCCATTGCTAACATTATTGTTGATACTGATAGTCCTGTTAATTTGCTTAGTACTAGTGATAAACCACTTAGTCCTCCCGGTGCTATTGTATATGGTTTAAAGAACATGTTTAGACCTATACTCATTGATAGACATCCTATTATTAATCCTATAAATTCTATGATTCCTGTTTTTATTTTATTGTTCATTTTGTCAAATCCCTCCCTTGCTATGAATATTATATCAGTAATATTTTGTTTTTCAAACAAAAAAATAGATAGCAAGTAATTTTGCTATCTATTTTATATTTTTATTTTTCAAATGAAGAGAAATATGCCGAAACTATTTCTAATTGACCACTTCGATTAGTAATTGTATTATATGGATTTGAGTCTACTAATAGCTCTACTTTTTCTATATTACCTAGTTTATTATTATATTCCAATATGTCGTATTGAAAACTTAAGTCAGTTTTTGATTTTTTAGTTAAATCAATATTTATATTTGCTACTTCATTGTTTTTACCATATACATTTATAACTATATTTTCTACGCTATTATCTATATTTTTAATCTCTAAATTAAAGTATCTACATCTAGGATTATAGTTTTTAACCTCACTACTTATGTTTTCAAAGTCATTTAAGTTCTCATATGTTACTACGTTATTATTTATATTATATCCATTAGTGTATGCCCATGGTGTAAGTGTATTCTCTCCATATTTTATACTTAAAGCTTCTACTGATTCTAAAATCATCTCACCTTGTCTATCATATAAGTCCTGATAATCACTATCAGATTCAACTCTCATTGCTAGTCTTACACCATTTGTCATATGACCCTCTAATTCTTTTAATGATTCTTCTATATCTATTGTCATATTTATTGCATCTGATTTATTTGAGTTTTCTAATTTGTAATCTCCTATTTTCTCTTCAAAATATTCCATATATTGATTGTCACCACTACCTACTAACATCTTTTCATCACCTTGTAGGTAAAAGCTAATTTGAGATATGCTATTATTTATATTTTTAAATTTCAATGATAATGAATTAGTTAACTCTCCATCTACATATGATAAAGGAACTTCTTTCGTTATATATGTATTATTTTGAGTATTACTAAACTTAAGTAAAACTTCATTATTTTCATTGTAACTTAAATTATAGTCATTACTTTTTTCTCCTATATTCCACTCTTTTACCTTACTTATTGTATTTGATGTGTCTGAAGTGTTTTTAAGTTTATCTATATTGGTGTGACTATCTGATTTTACCAAACTAGTACTTTTTACTACATTATTAGTAAAACCTTCTATAGTATCATAGTTATCCATAAATAAAATACTTAATCCACATACAGCAGCTATTGTTACTGATGTTGCTACTTTTCTTTTTCCTGATACTTTACCTATACTCAATATTCAATCTCTCCTTTCATTAATTGTTGTATATAGTCTGTTTTATTGACTATTCTATCTAAATCATAGAAAGGTCTTAGTGAATCTGAGTATATATTTATTAAATTTAGATATGCATCTTTTGATATTTTATCAATTTGTAATATTGCTTCTCCATTGGTTGATTTCTCTATTACTCCTGAAATTACATTTCCATTTAATGATAGTTTTAATTTTTCTCCTTTTAGAAGTACTCTATCATTATCTTGTTCTAAAGTTAAGTAATCTTCAGAAATACCTATTAGTTTAAAACTAAATTCTGTTTCTAGTTTATCTTCTTCAACTAACTGTAGTCTTATATATTCACCTACTATCGTATATGGTTCTTCGTTATAATCTTTTATTAATGATATACGTATTAGTACAAACATTGGTATTACATTATATATTGTCCATAGTATGTTTATACCAAATATGCCTAAGTTAAGTTCACCTGTACTAACTCTATAACATCCCATTACCCAAGATAATACTGTTAATACTATTAGAATTATATGAGGGTAAGCTTCTTTTATATATATATTTCCAGCTGATGATTTTACATCCTTATTTGTAACTTTAAACTTTGTATTTGATTTTTTTAATATATGTGCAAAACAACTTTTTGCGTTGTATGGAGCCATTATTGTTTCATATATATGTGCCCAGTACATAGTTCTTGTATTTGGTGAGTTTACACTGAATATTGAATATTGAACTGCAAAATATGGTACGAACATTATTAATAAATCTTTGATAGGAGCATCTATAAAGAATATACCTGTTAATAAATAAAATATTGGAGCTATTATAAATATCATTTTTAATATACTTGAATACCAAGATAGTAATCCATCTATATAAGCTATTTTTTGATTTAGTTTTAATCCTTTTATTTTAAATGGATTTTTACTTTTTAATAATTGAAGGTTTCCTCTACACCATCTATCTCTTTGACCTAAAAAATCTTTTAAATTAGTTGGATTTAATCCTAGTGCTAATGGCTCATTTAAAAATACACTTTTATATCCTTTTGACTGAATCAAAAATCCTAGTGCTATGTCTTCAGTTATAGAGAAAGTAGGATAACCTCCTATAGAATCAAGTGCTGTTCTTCTAAATACTGCATTTGTTCCAACATGTATTTCTGAGTTTATATATGAACGATTTTCTTGAACATCTCTCATAAAGAAATCTTGTTCTGCTGGAATTTTATGCTTAAAAGCTTTTTGGAATATATCTGCATTATAAAAACTTTGTGGTGTTTGTACAAATCCAACATTTTCATCATTAAAATATGTCACAGTTTTTTCTAAAAAGTTACTCTTTGGAATCATATCTGCATCAAATACAGCTATTAAATCTCCATTTGAATGTAATAACATATTGTTTATGTTTCCTGATTTTGAATAAGTGTTGTCTTTTCTTACTGAATAATGTACATTTAGCTCTTCACATAATTTTTTCACTTCGTATCTTTTACCATCATCACATACGTATATATTTTTCTTATCTTTATCATATTTTATATCCAGTGCTGCAGCTATAGTTGTTTTTATTATATATGTAGGTTCATTGTATGTTGGTATAACTATATCTACAGTAGGTAGATTTTCATCTTGGGATTTTCTTAATAGTTCAAATTCTTCCTTTGGATTTCTTGAGCTTATATATACAAATAACATAAATTGTATAAACCCAAGTATTTCAGCAATAAGTAATCCTATTCCTATATATTTGCTTATACCATATGTTGGTACTGCTGAGAATCTCCAAACGATGTAGTTAAAGGAAAGTATTATACTTATTACATATAGAATACTTTTTACTTTTGGATATATTAGAAATAGTAAAATTAGTATTCCTAGAGATAAAGAAAAATATAAATATATTATCTTCACCCACCTCCTAATATTTTTTTGTTTTTTGATTAGATAGTTGGATATGATACTAATTATTATTATGCTTTTTTACTTTTAATATGAACTATAATTTATAATGCCATACTCAATAAATTAATATATATCTTAAATACATTACTATTCCTTTTTATTTCTTTTATTTATATATAAAGTACTGCTGATGATAGAACTACTAAAGCTATTAAACCTAGTATACTATTATCACCTGTTTGAGGTAGTACAGTTGATTCCATATTTGAGTCATTTTTATCATCTGATGAACTTTGGTTATCATTTGGAACTTGTGGTGATTCAGGCTTACTCGGTATTTCTGGAGTATCAGATTCACCTGGAACCTCTGGTTCAACTGGTATTTCTGGATCACTTGGTAATTCCGGTTCTTCTGGGTCTACTTCTGGAATTTCTGGTAATTGTAATTTTTCATTTACAGTTACTTTTATCTCCTTAGTGAAACTTGCTCCATCTAAGTCAGTTACCTTATAAACTACTTTATATTCTCCAGCTGTTTTTGTATCTACTGTATTTTCTATAACTTCAATCTTTTCTGTTAAATCTCCGTCTTCTTTATCATTTGCTTTTACATAATCTTTAGGATCAAAAGTATCTCCTAACTTTATATTTACATCTTCTGCATTTATTTCTGGTACATTATTCATTTGTACTAATGGAAGTTTAACAGTTACTGTACATGTAGCTTCTTCACTACCACTTCTTGCTGTTATTACTGCTGTTCCTATACCTACAGCTTTTACATTTCCATTGTTATCTACTATAGCTACATTTTCATTGCTTGATTCAAATATAACTGTTTTATCAGTAGCATCCTCTGGCCCTACTGTTGCTATAAGTTTTGCTGTATCTCCTATATTCATAGGTAATTCTGATATATTTAATTCTACTAATGAAACATTTACTATGTTATCGTATGCAGAGTTTATATTTGTAGAATCTGACTTTTCAGTCGGATTCCAGTTAGTTGTGTATGCATCATTTCCATTTACTGATGCTGATGAAGTTGAAAATACATTTTCTAATGAGTAATTTGCTATTTCACTATTTTGTATTAATGGTCTAGTATCACTTAATTTAGCTCCTGGTCCATAACTTCCATATTCAAAGAATCTTGCTGTTGATGCTAAAGAGTTTGCACCCATATCATCCCAACCATTAGTTGCTATATGACTTCCCATGTAGCAGTTTATATATGCAACTGCTGGAGTTACTGTATCAGTAGCACTACTTGGTCTCCATGGTCTTCCTAAAGATACTGAGTTATCAGCTATATCATCAAGTCCAATTAATCTTGAATTCATTATTACATATCCATAAGCATCTTTATCCCATGTATCTGCTGCTGTTATATATCCATTCTTTGGAGATAAGTTTCTATTTACTGATGCTATATCACAATCATTAAATACTGCTTGTGCACGTCCAAATATAAAGTCAACGTCACCTTCTATATAACATTTATAGTAATATTGTCTTGCAGGTAAAGAACTACTTGCATCTGCTAATAATGTGTCTTGATTTCCTATAAATCTACAGTTTATAAATATACTTTGATCAGCTTGGTTATTTAATGCTACTGCTTGATCACCTTCTACTACTTGCTTTTCTTCGTAAGCATTTTCTATTGTAATGTTTTCAGCTGTAAATCCAACAGCTTTTGATTTTATAGTTACACTAGCACTTTTACTTGTTCCATATTTTTCTCCTGTTTCAGGATTTATTGTTCCATTTGAAACATCGTAAGTCCATATAGTCTTTTGGCTATCTTCACCTATTATACTTATATATGGTGATTGTACTATTGTTTTTTCTTTATATACGCCATTTTTTACAAATATGTTTACACGTTCTGTATTTTTAGTTGATATAGAGTCTACTGCTTCTGTTATTGTGCTATATGTTTTTATTCCATCAACTTCTCTTCCTTCAACACCATTGTATGTTGAATCAACGATTATATCATAGTTACCATTGTTTAAATATACTATGTTATAAGTTTTTACTGTTGTTTTTCCATCTTCTGTTGTATGGTAAATTTCTATTATGTTTCTTCCTAAGTCTAATATTAAGTTTTTAGTAAATACTTCATCTTTTGATTTTTCTATAGCATTTACTTTTATTTTATCATTTTGCTTTATTGTTATCTTTCCATCTTTATCAACTGAACCTTTTAATGTTATTACAGGATTTGATACTGTATCATTTGGTTCTTCTATCATGTTGAAATTAGCGGCATTATCTTCATATTGTATATTGTCTGGATTACTATTGTTTGGTACTGCTACTACTTCTTTTGAGTCGTATGCATTTCCATTTTCATTTTTTGCCATTATCTTATAGTAATATGTTTGGAAGTTTACTACTTCTAAATCTTCATATGTTGTTTTAGAAGAATCAACTTCTGCTATTTCTTTATATTCTCCATTTTTTTCTGTTGATCTTTTTATTACATATGAAGTAGCATCTTTTACTTCATCCCAGCTTAAAGTTACTTTAAAATCTTTAGCCTCAGCTTTTACATTTTCTACTGTATCAACTGGCATTTTTTCTATTGTTGAATCATAGTAAAGTTTATCTTCATTTTCTATTCTTACATTGTCAAAAGTAGCAACTGCTGGAGTTTCACTTCCTCCGTTACTTACTACAAATCCTACATACCAAGTGTTGCTTTCATTTACAACAGTTTGAGTTTTTACTATTGTTTTATCGGTTGGGAATGTTGGGTCTTTAGATATATAAGCTTTAAATTGAGTTTTATTTCTTTCTATTTTTATATATTGATTTTTAGAATCTGCATTTAATTCACCTATTTGAGCTGCACCTGATTTTGCTGATGAATTATCTCTATAAGCATATCTATATTGATTTTTACTTGGTTCTACATATACGCCAAAGTAGTCTGCATCATTAGTAAAATTATTATTACGTATAAATACTCCTGCTTGACCATACTTTGCATTAGTCATATCGAAGTCTACTAACCTAGCTACTATAGTAGCATTACCTTCTACTTTGTAATTTACAAACTGATAGTTATCAGTTGATGAAGTATCTTTTCCTATATATGTACCTGATCCATTTACTGTGAATGATTTTGTATCTTTATCAAAATTAGCATATACATTTTCACTGTCATTCCCTATTGATGAATTATTAAATCCATCTGGTAATGTTCCCACACCATAGTTAGGAAGTTCAGGTGTTTCTGGTATTTCTGGTACTTCAGGTACTTCTGGAGTTTGTATATCTGTTGAAGTGTAAATAATTCCACTTTCATTTTTTATTGTTATATCATTAAAATTTGCAACTGCTGGTGTTGTACTTCCTCCATTACTTACTACAAATCCCAAATTCCATGTAGTAGATGATGAATTTATAGTTTGTCCACCAGATGCTATTATGTCATTAAAATCTTTATCATTAGCTATATAATATTTAAAAGAAGTATTATTCTTTTCAATTTTTATATATTTATTTTTAGATTCTTTTGTTAATCCTGATATAGCTGCTGCACCAGTTCCACCTGTAGAGTTATCTCTATAAGCATATCTATACTGATCTTTACTTGGTTCTACATATACACCAAAATAATCTGCATTGTCGCTAGTATTATTTTCACGTATAAATACTCCAGCTTGACCATATTGCGCATTAGTCATATCAAAGTTTTCTAATTTAGCTATAATCGTAGCATCACCATTAACTTGGTAACTTACAAATTGATAGCTATCAACTGATCCCTTATCTTTTCCTATTAGGTTACCTGAGCCTTGAATTTCTAATGTCTTACTAGTGTTGTCAAAAATTGCACTTCCATTACCGTCATTGTTACCTATAGCTACACTTGTAAATCCTTCTGGTAATACGTTTGTTTCTGCATTAACTATACCTACATTTGGAACCATGTACCCTATTACCATGGCTATTGTAAGAACTATAGATAATACTTTCCTTTTTAGATTGTTTTTCATACTATTCTCCCTTCAAAAAAAGGCTATAGTTTAACTTATTTAGTTAGATTAAAATATCTAAACTAAGTTAAGTTAAAATATAGCCGGTTGCACTACTAGCTCCATATGATTTAAGTGCCCATTTACAAATCATACTTCTTAGCTTCTATAATTTTTTGTTTAAATAAAGGATATTAGTCTTTTTGCAATAAAAAAGACTATATCTGTTTATAAATCAATTAGTTTCATTTCTAAATGACTTATAATTAAACATAGCCGGTTGCACTAGTAACTCCATACGATTCAAGTGCCCATATATAAATCGTACTTCTTTGTCTCTATTTTTTTCCAGACAAAATCATTGTCTTTTGTTATAATATCAAATTAATATGATAAAATCTACTATTTTCATTCGATTTATTTTTACATATTCTGTAAATTCGTTTTTGAACACAAAAAAAGACTAAGAATATCTTAGTCTTAAATGGAGCTGGTGATAGGAATCGAACCTACAACCTGCTGATTACAAGTCAGCTGCTCTACCGTTGAGCCACACCAGCAAATATAACATTTTAGGATTAAAGTATGATAATACTTTCAAAACTACATATCATTTACAATATTTATCATTTAACATTTATTTTGGTCAAGTCCTCGACCTATTAGTATCGATAAGCTAAATACATTACTGCACTTACACCTTCGACCTATCAACCAGG
>NZ_JADNAX010000017.1:0-32269 GCF_015550495.1 Romboutsia sp. 1001713B170207_170306_H8 | reverse complement strand
TTTCCTTCTACAGGTTTTAATGTTTCTAAATTTCCTGCATAAGTTAAAGCATCTAAGTTTACTATCATATATTCTGGGTACTTATTAACCATATAGTGAACAAAGTTTCCACCTATGAAACCAGCACCACCAGTAACTAATATCTTTTTCATAATGTTTACTCTCCTTTATATTCAAACGGTAAATCTAATTCTTTTAATGTCTTTTGTTTTTTATCTTTTTCAGATAATAATAATTCTTCTATACCTTCTAATGGCCACTCTATACCTACATCTCGGTCATTCCATAAAAGTCCACTATCATATTCTGGAGCATAGAAATCTGTGCATTTGTAGTTGAATACTGCTTCATCAGATACAACTAAGAATCCATGAGCAAATCCTTCTGGAACGTAGAATTGCTTTTTATTTTCAGCAGAAAGAAGTATTCCTTCCCACTGACCATAAGTTGGTGATCCTTTTCTTAAATCTACTGCAACATCATATACTGCCCCTTGAGTTACCCTTACTAGCTTTCCTTGAGTGTGTTTTGTTTGGAAATGCATTCCTCTTAAAACACCTTTTCTAGATTTTGATTCATTATCTTGAACAAATACCATATCAAGGCCAGCTTCTACAAAAGCTTCTCTATTATAACTTTCCATAAAGTATCCTCTCTCATCTCCGAATACTTTAGGTTCTATTATATATAAATCTTTTATTTTAGTTTCTATAAAATTGAAGTTACCCATTATTTCACCTCTTCAGATACTTTTACTAAATATTGTCCATACTCAGTTTTCATAAGTGGTTTAGCAAGTTCTAATAATTGTTCTTTTGTTATATAACCTTGTCTATATGCTATTTCTTCTAAACAAGCTATATATAAACCTTGTCTAGTTTGAACAGCTTCAACATAGTTAGATGCTTCTAGTAACCCTCTATGAGTTCCTGTATCTAGCCAAGCCATTCCTCTTCCAAATAATTCAACCTTTAAGTTCCCTCTTCTTAGATATTCATTATTAACAGCAGTTATTTCTAACTCTCCTCTTTCAGAAGGTTTTACATTCTTAGCTATTTCTATTACATCATTATCATAGAAGTATAATCCTGGGACAGCATAATTTGACTTAGGCACTTCTGGCTTTTCTTCTATTGATAATACATTAAAGTTTTCATCAAATTCAACAACTCCAAAAGCTTTTGGATCTGCTACTTGGTATCCAAATATAGTTGCTTCATCTCTTTCTACAGCTCTTCTTAATCTTTCTGTAAATCCATATCCGTAGAATATGTTATCTCCAAGAACTAATGCAACTTTATCATCACCTATAAACTCTTCACCTATTATAAATGCTTCTGCAAGTCCATTTGGATGCTCTTGTACAGCGTATTCTATATTTAATCCTAATTCACTACCATTTCCAAATAATTCTTTGAATATACTTATATCTCTTGGTGTAGATATTATTAGTATATCTCTTATTCCTGATAACATAAGTACTGACATTGGGTAATATATCATTGGCTTATCATATATTGGTAAAGCTTGTTTTGATACACATTTTGTTATTGGGTATAATCTTGTTCCAGATCCCCCAGCTAATATAATACCTTTCATTGTTTATCTCCTCGTATGAAATTAATATTTTGTCTTATTTTTCTAAATATTCTTTTAAAGATTCTTCCCAGTTTCTAAATGTATTTAAGTTTACTAGTTTTAACATAAAGTTATCTAAAACAGAGTATGCTGGTCTTGGTGCAGGTCTCTTGAATTCTTCACTAGTAACTGGATTAACTTTTATATCTATATTTTTTATTTCAAATATTTTCTTAGCGAAATCATACCAACTACATTGTCCTTCACATGTTCCATGATATGTTCCATAATATTCAGTTCCAATTAAGTCTATTATAGCCTTAGCTAAATCTACTGTACTAGTTGGACTCCCAACTTGATCATCTACAACGTTAAGTTCTTTGTTAGTTTCCGCTAATTTTATCATAGTTCTTACGAAGTTATTTCCTTCTCCATATAACCATGCAGTTCTAACTATAAAGTATTTTGAGCAGAATTGTTTAGTAAATTCTTCACCCATTAATTTACTTGTTCCATATATTGAATTAGGGCATGTAGCATCATCTTCTCTATATGGTCTAGTTCCACTTCCATCAAATACATAATCAGTTGACACTTGTACAAACTTTGCCCCTACCTTTTCACAAGCAATTGCTAAGTTTCTAGGTCCTAATGCATTTATTTTATATGCATTTTCTACATCTGTTTCACATAAATCTACAGCTGTATGTGCTGCACAGTTTATAACTGCATAAGGATTTTCTTTACTTATAAATTCAGATACTTGATTTGCATCTAATATATTTAATTCATCTCTATCTGTAGCGATGATTTCATACTCACTATAATTTGCTAATTGCTTGCTTAATTCTAAACCAAGTTGTCCTTTAGCTCCAGTTATTACTACTTTCATAAGTTGCCCCTCCTATTATATGTTTTTATTTTTTTAATTTAAGTTTAGCTTTAACCATATCAATTATATATGTTATTTCACTTATTTTAAACAGTATAACGAGAACTCCATATACTATAGCTCCTACTAATACGGATGTACCTAGAGAAATCACTTGACCTATTGTATCACTGCTTAAATGCATAGCTAAATATTTATTACTCATATATGCAGCAAATCCCATTATTGAAGATGCTACTAAACTTTTTATAAATGTAATTATTATTTTTCTTTGCCCAAAATCTTTTATCTTCTTTTTTAATGCTATAAAAAGTACTATAACTATTGATATATTAGCTATACTTGTTGCAAATGCTAATCCTGCATGTTTTAAATATTTTATTAATGCAAAGTTTAGACATATATTTATAACAACAGCTAATATAGCTGATTTCATAGGTGTCTTAGTATCTTTTAAAGCATAAAATATTTTAGTTAGTATATCATTTAGTCCACTTCCAATTAATCCAATAGCATAGAATGATAGGGCTACTGCTGTGATCTTTGTATCTTGTGCTGTAAATTCCCCACGTTCAAACAAAAGCCTAACTATAGGTTGAGAAAGAACTATTGCTCCTACAGATACAGGTAATACTAATAGTGTTATGCTATTTACTGACCTAACTACAACTTGTGCAAAGTCTTCTTTTGAGTTTTCTACAGATAGTCTTGAAATAAGTGGGTATACAACTGCAGTTATAGACACTATAAATATAGAAATTACAAATGAATTTAACTTACTAGCAAAGTTAAGTGCTGCTACACTTCCTAATGGTAATGTAGATGCTAAACTTTTATCCACCATTGTATTTATTTGATTAACAGCTATTCCTACAAATATAGGCGCTATTAATATTACAAGCTTTTTCATTTTTGCATCTTTAAGATCTAAAAATGGCTTATATTTATATCCATTTTTAGCTGCAAATGGCACTTGGAATAAAAACTCAGATGCTATCCCTAATAATGTTCCTATAGCTATTATTACAGAATTATATTTTGCACTTAAGAATATTGAAACTATAATAATAATATTTTTAGGTAAACTACCTAAACCTGGAACTGTAAAATTATTATGAACTTGTAAGTAGCCATTCATTATAAAGCTTAACCCTATAAATGGAATAGACATAATTAATATTCTTGTATATTGTACTGTTAGTTTTAATCTTTCTCCATCAAACCCTATTGCAAAAAGTTTAACTAATGGTTCTGTAAAAATAATCCCTAATATAGATAATATAGTACATATAATTACAATTACATTTACTATATTATTGGTAAATTTTAATGTAGCTTTTTTACCTATCTCATTTTCAACTTCATAATATATAGGTATATATGTAGTAGCTATAGCTGACCCTGCTGCTGCAAAAATTATGGTTGGTATTGAAAAGGAAACTACAAATGCTTCTGATATAGCATTAGTTCCATATACATATGATAATGCCATTTCTCTTCCAAACCCTAATATTTTTGTCAATAAAGTCGCTAACATTAACCAAGTTGCTGCTTTAGCTAATTTCGACATTCTTATATTCTCCTAACCTTTTTGTATTTATATAAACATAAATATTACATTATTATATTTTAACCATTATAATAGCTTTAATTTATTTTATTCTATAAGCTATTACCTTTTTATATATAATAATATTTTATTTATATGAAATATCTAAGTTTAGACTGTTTTAGCCATATTATTCTATATTATGACTATGAAATTATAACATACTTTATTTATTAAATAAAGTAAAATGGATGAACTTTAGTAGGCTCATCCATTTTAATAACAAATTATTTATATTTTAAAATTTAATATCATTATTTATTATCAAAATAAAATGAATGCATACTCATTTTTTTAACAATACCTATTGGCATTTTATAATAAATTTGACCTAATTTATATCCTATAAATCTAAATCCACTATCTACTATTAAGTGTGGTATTAAAAGATATTTGTTATTTGCCATTAAGTGTTTTATAGCTGATTTTACAAACTTAACACCTTCTGACTCCGATTTTATACCGTGGAAGTATTCCTTACTATCAGTGAATACCACTCCAACGTCAAAATTTCTTTTGAATTGTTGCATATAAGTATAATTATGAGAGTGAACCACCGATGCGTTGGCTGCATATAAAACCTTCTTGTCTGAGAATATTAATTTTGATGCTATTATCATATCTTCATTCATAATTGTTTTTTCTGGAAATCCATCAACTTCCCAAAACTCCTTAGTTAAAAAGGCTGAACAAACATTTGTAAAGAAGAATGTTTTAACTCCTAATCTGTCTATATCCTCTTTTGATTTTATTATATTAGTATCACCGTAATTAAACTTTCTTGCAAACTTTTCTATTTCATTTGCATCTTCTCTAGGCTTTTGTCTTCCATAACTTGCAACAATATCATTTTTACCTAGATCTTTAGTTAATTCTTCTATAAAGAATTCATTTTCTGGATAAGCATCTTGAGTCATAAATACTAATATATCCCCTGTAGCTTCTCTTGCTGCTCTATTTCTAGTTCCACCATGGTCAAATTCACCATTATTAATCGGCATGAATTTAACGATGTCATATTTTTCACATATACTTCTAGTGTTATCACTTGATGCTGTATCTATTATTATTATTTCTTTAACTTTTCTACTTTGATTTGTAAGTTTTTCCAATAGATTTTCTATATATATCTCTGCGTTTCTTGTAGGAATTATTACACTTATCTCCAAACTTTTCACCTCTTTTATGCTTTTACCTAGCACCTTCTCTTTTAACCACTTTTATTGCTGTCATAAATATTATATATATATCTAATAAGGTATTTCTTCTAATTATATATTCCATATCTAACTCAACTCTTTCATCATAAGTTGTATCACTTCTACCACTTACTTGCCATAATCCAGTTAAGCCAGGCTTTATACTCATAAAATACCCTGCATATTCTCCGTAAAAATCTAATTCCTTTGTTACTATAGGTCTAGGTCCCACTATACTCATTTCACCTTTAAGTATGTTAAAAAGCTGTGGTAATTCATCTAAACTAGTTTTTCTTATAAAGTTTCCTACCTTTGTTATTCTAGGATCATTTTTAAGTTTAAACGTTTCACTATATTCTTTCTTTTGCTCTGGACTTAATGTTTTTAATACTTCTTCAGCATTATGCACCATAGATCTAAACTTCCAACATTTAAATTGTTTTCCATTTAATCCAACTCTCTTATGCCCAAATATTATACTTCCCTTTGGATCTTCTATTTTTATAGCTAGTGCAACTATTAAAAATATTGGCGATAATATAACTATACCTAATAACGAACCTACTATATCTATAGTTCTCTTTATAAAATTATAAATAAAGCTCTTGTTTATATTATCTTCTATTGTTGAAAAGTATAAATTAGAATTCTTCACACATTCTGCATAAATCTTTTTTTCCACCATTAATTATCCTCCTATTTTCAATTACACGCCCTATATAATATGCATTCTATGAATAATCATAAAATTTTAATACATTTTATTATAATTCATATTCGACATAATATCAATATTTTTAGATATTATTCACTTTTTTCACTCAAAATCTGATGTCTAAAATTTGTAAAAATATTATTTAAAAATTTAAATAATGTACTATATATAAATTTCCCGATAAGCTTTTAATTTACTATGTATTTAATTTCACTCTTACCTTGTTTTACATAGTAAAAAAATAAAAAAAATAGTAAAAAGGATTATTTTATAACCCTTCTTACTATTTTACTAAATTATCCCAATTTTGTTTAATATTTTATTTATAGAATCTTCAATCCCATTTATCTTACTATCAGATTCGTCTTCATCATTTCCTTTTACAGCTATATAAAACTTAAGCTTAGGTTCTGTTCCAGATGGTCTAATTGCTATCCAAGAACCATCATTTAAGAAATATTTCAGCACATTAGATTTTGGAAGTCCATCTATGCCATCTTTATAATCTTTCTTTTCTATTATAGATACATTATTTACTTCATCAATTTCATTTTCTCTAAAGTATTTTATAATCTCTTGTATTTTAGCTAAACCATCTATTCCTTTTAATGTTAAAGATATAGTTTTTTCTTTAAAATATCCATATTTTTTATATAACTCTTGTAAACCTTCATATAAACTCATACCTTTAGAATAATAATATGCTGCCATCTCAGAAATTAAAATTGCAGCTACAACCCCATCTTTATCTCTAGCATGAGTTCCTACTAAATAACCATAGCTCTCCTCGTATCCAAATAAATATGAATTTTTATTTGTTTCTTCAAATGATTTTATTTTTTCACCTATAAACTTAAATCCTGTAAGTACATTCATAACTTCTATATCATTTTCTCTAGCTATATCAGCTCCAAACTCTGAAGTAACTATAGTTTTTATTAATACAGAATCATCTTTAAGTTTATTGGTTTCCTTTAGACCTTCTATTATATAGTTAGTTAACATTCCACCTATTTGATTTCCTGTAAGCAGCTCATATTCTCCTAAAGAAGTTCTAACAGCTATACCTACTCTATCGCAGTCTGGATCTGTGGCTATAACCAAATCTGACTCATTTTCTTTAGCTAATTGAATTCCTCTATTTAAAGCTTTAGCTTCCTCTGGATTAGGATATTCTATACCTGCAAAATTTGAATCAGGTTGTTCTTCTTCTTCAACTACAATTATGTTTTCAAATCCAACCTCTTTTAATGCTCTTCTTATTGGAACATTTCCAGTTCCACATAAAGGAGTATATACTATTTTAAATTCTTTCCCTACATTAGTTATTACATCTTGTCTTATAACTTGAGACTTTACAGCTTCTATAAAATTAGTATCTTGTATTTCATCCAACTTTACTATTAGAGATTTATTTTCTTCATTTATAGTTGGTATTAAACTATAATCTTCTATGCTATTTATTTCATTAGTTATTGCATCAGCTATATGAGGCATAACTTGAGCTCCATCTTCCCAGTATACTTTATATCCATTGTACTCTGGAGGATTGTGACTGGCAGTTATTACTACACCTGCTATACAGTTTAAACTTCTAACTGCAAATGATAATTCTGGCGTAGTTCTCAAGCTATCGAATATATACGCTTTTATGCCACATGCAGCTAATGTGTTTGCTGTTTCTATACAAAACTCTCTAGACATATGTCTATTATCATGTGCTATAACCACACCTCTATTAGCATCTTCTTTACTAGTATTTTTTAATATATAATTTGCTAATCCAAAAGTTGCTCTTCTTACTGTATATATATTTATTCTATTCGTACCAGCAGCTATAACACCTCTTAATCCCGCTGTTCCAAATTCTAAATTTTTATAAAATCTATCTTCTATTTCTTTTTTATCATTTATAATATTTCTAAGTTCTTGCTTAGTATCCTCATCGAAGTATTGATTACTTAACCATTCTTCATACTGTTTCATGTATTCCATAATTTTATAACCTTTCTACTTGCTAGTTGCCTTAGTTTTTAAAAACTCTATAAAATCATCTCTAAGTTCTGGTCTCTTAAGAGCAAAATCAACAGTTGCTTCTAAGAACCCTAATTTATCTCCAACATCATATCTTCTACCTTCAAAGTTATATGCATATATAGCTTCTTTAGTCGCTAAAGTTTGAAGAGCATCTGTAAGTTGTATTTCTCCACCTTTACCTGGCTCCTGATTTTCAAGTATATTAAATATTTCAGGAGTTATTATATACCTTCCAAGTATAGCTATATTAGATGGTGCATCTTCTATATTTGGTTTTTCCACCATGTCTTTTACTTTATATACTCTATTTTCTATATGCTTAACATCTAGTATTCCATATTTGTTAGTGTTTTCTCTTTCTACTTCTTGAACACCTAAAACTGTTGTTTTGTATTCATCATAAGTATCTATTAATTGTTTTAAACAAGGAACTTCTGCATCTACTATGTCATCACCTAAAAGTACTGCAAATGGCTCATCACCTATAAAACTTTTAGCACAATGTATAGCATGTCCTAATCCCTTTGGCTCTTTTTGTCTTATATAATGTATATTAACCATATTAGATATATCTTGAACCATTTTTAACATTTCAGTCTTTCCTTTTTGTTCAAGTTCAAGTTCTAATTCTACTGATCTATCAAAGTGATCTTCTATACTTTTTTTACTTCTTCCTGTAACTATTAAAATCTCTTCTATTCCAGATTCTATAGCCTCTTCTATTATATATTGTAAAGTAGGCTTATCTACTATTGGTAACATTTCTTTTGGTTGTGACTTTGTAGCTGGAAGGAATCTTGTCCCTAATCCTGCAGCTGGTATTATGGCTTTTCTGACTTTTTTATTCATTTTATCCTCCAAATAATCATTTATTATATAATTAACTAATATTTTATTTATTAGATACTCCCGCTATACTCTTATAAACTCCTATATTATAACAAAGTTATTTAATTTATGATATATAAAATTGATTAAATAGATCTTATTAATCACAAAAAGCAATGGAATTATGATACCTCCCATTGCTTTTTATAATGTTTATTTTATACTATCTTTTACGTCTTCTATTTAAAAATAATCCAGTTAATGCTGCAACTCCAATACTAGCAAACCCTCCGATTCCTGGATCAGAAGTTTTAGGATTATGACTTTCTGGTTTCTGATTATTATTAGTTTTTTGTGTATCCGTACTACCTGGCTTAGTCGTATCACCTGGTTTCTCTGGCTCATTATCTCCCGGTTTATCTAAATCATCTTCATCTGGTTTTTCTGTATCACCTGGCTTTTCTGGCTCTTTTTCAGCTTCAGTTATAGTCAAACTTCCTTCATTAACTGTATAAATATAATTATCAAATTCTTTATCTACTACAGAAATATTATACTCACCAACATCTTCTCCAGCTTCTCTAACTAACTCAAACTCTACAGTATCACTTCCAACTAAACCTTCAACACTATAAGTAAACTCTGGGTCTTCTTCTCCAACAACCTTACTTACATCATCTATATTAACTGTAAGCTCTGCTTTTTCTATAACAAACTGAGTAACAGCCATACTCTTAATATGAGAGCTATCTCCCATAAATGTAGCTACAACAGTATACTTACCTGCTTCTATAGGAGCTGAATCTAACTTAGTTCCTCCACTATAGTAAGTATATTTTAACTCAGCATTCTCAACAACTTCACCATTTTTATCTTTAACAATAGTGTAAGGCTTATATGCTTCTCCATTATAAACTACATCATCTGCATTTAAATCTACAGTTGTAGTGTACTTAGATATAGCAAAACTTCTCATGGCTAAGCTTGAAGTAAATTGAGTATCACTGTATGAATAAGCAGTAGCTACATATATACCTTCTTTAATAGGTCTTTCAGTTGAACAGTAAAAACTTCCATCTATTGCTACACCTGTATATCTAATATTTGCTTTATTTGTACTTCCTTTATATACAGCTTCATGCTTATAATTTGTTCCTACTTTTACTACAGCCTTATCACTTAATGAGTCTTGTGTAAACTCAACTTTATTTTGTTCTCTTATAATAGTGAATGTTCTCATAGCTAATGCAGCTGTATGAGCTTTATCTCCACAATCATATGCAGTTGCTACATATACACCAGCATCTGTTGGCTTTTCAGTTGATTTATATTTCTTTCCTAATAAAGTTATTCCACTGTAAACAATAGTAGCGTCTTCTTTAGTTTCTCTCACAATTGCACTATGAGTATATTCTTGTCCTACTTTTATTACTGCTTTATCAGCTAAGGAATCTTCACTAAAATCTACATGAGCTATTTCTTTTACTATAGCAAAACTTCTCATTGCTAATCCTACTGTATATTCTAAATCATCATATGAATAAGCAGTGACAACATACATACCTTCTTCTGCTGGTGCTATTTCACTATGATATAATTTACCTGCCTTTGTAACTCCTGAATAAACCATCTTAGCTGACTTTTCGCTTCCTTCAAAAACAGCTTTATGGCTATAACTTTGACCTACTTTTACAACAGCCTTGTCTTCAAGTGAATCAGAAGTAAATACTACCTTACTTAAATTTCTATGTATAAGTAAACTTCCTACTCCAACTGTTGTATTTGAGTTTTTATCTAGAACTACCCCTGTTACAACATAAGCACCAGCAGCTTTAGGAGCACCTAATGAAACTCTTAAATCTCCAGGTAAATAATCTAATGCTTTTATTACATCAGTTAAATCTACACCTAATGTTGATAAAAGAGGTGCTAAATCATGTAAAGCCTTCTTTAAATCATCCATAGTACCTATGTTTATTTTGTTTATAGCTTCCATTATAGTTTTTGATATTGCATCATCACCTAAATTAAGGTCAACATAAACTGAGCCTGATAAATCATAATTTACACCAGCATATATTCCTATATATCCTAAGTTATAATCTACCGATATATTTGTTCTTATAGCATTTCCATTATACTCAGCTACAGTATTTCCTACTTTTATTTTTGCATTGCATTTATTAATTTCAAATGTACCTTCAAATTTTTGAGGTTTATAATTTTTATTCCCTTTGAAATTAACAGTGTACTCATAACTTCCAGCGTCTACTGGTTTGTATTGTATTCCAGGAAGTCCCGGTATTATAACTTTTGTAAACTCTACTTTACCAGTTTCTATTATCTCTCCATCTTTTCCCTTTATAACATAGTTAACTTCTTTTTCAGTTCCATCATAAGTTGATTGAGTTTGGTCAAGTTCTATAGTAGCCTCTTCTCTAGCATCATATATATTAAATACTCCATTATATGAAGATGGTTTACATGTTTCATTTCCATCAAAGGATACACTAAACTCATAGCTACCTTCATTTACTGGATATATTTCTTCTTTTATTCCAAGCCAGTTCTTTTTATAGAATTTAACTACTCTATCTTCATTTCCATTCTCATCTTTTATGACATTGTTGTTTGAATCTACAACTTTATAAGTCAGTGTTTTTATGATTCCATCATAAGCAACATTTAAATCCCTCATAACTATTTTTGTTTCTAGTTTTTCAGAGAATTCAACTTTTAAATCTCCACCATTAAAATCACTTGGTATTGTATAAACACCATCTTCGGCAACTAATTTTAAGCCATTTAAACTTACACCTACAATAAAGTTTTCTTCATCTGCTTCTACTGTAAAGTTATGTTCTTTTTTAGCTTCTATCTGAATATTTTCACTAGCATTAATGTTTTTGTTATTTATAACTATATGTCCATTTCCTATGATTTCTATATTTAAATCTCTTACTTCTTCTACTTCTTTATCTTCTATAAATTCAACCTTAAGCTCTCCGCCTCCAACTGTTATTTGATTATTCTCATCAACAACAACTGGCTTTTTATATAGAGTTACAGAACCAACTTTCATTCCTTCTTTGGGCTCTAATTTAAATGTATGTTGGCTACCTTTGTCCATATATGCTTTATTTTCTTCATGGAAATATAGATCATCCCCAACTTGAGATATTGTACCTTCTCCATCTTTAACTATCGTTAATTCTTCTCTATCTTCTTCCCCTTTTAGAGAATAACTTATTTTTATATCTCCACTAATATTTACTAATAAATTTTTATTCCAACTATCAGAATCTATCGGATTTATTGTAAGTATTTTCGATCCATCTTCCTCTGTATCTACTGATGCTTGAGTTAATAGTGTACCTAAGGAGTGAGATACCTTGTATCCACTTTTAGGATTTATATATATTTTTTTATTAGTATCTGAGTTTTCTATATCTATATCCCCAGTTGTTTTTGAATATAATTTTCCTCCTAAAATATAATGATCCTTTACATTGATATAGTTTGTTAATAATTCAATCGTTTCTTCATCAGAACTTAGTCCATCAATCTTACCAAATTGACTATTCTCAACTTTTATATTCGCAGTAACCTTTCTAGTTGCTGTTACTTCTTCACTTAATATACTTACTTCTTCATTTTCTATAGTATCCTTTACTTCTACTTCAGTTATTTCATCTTCATTTACTTCTATATTATTGATGTCATCAATATTTATATCATTGCTTTCCTCTATAAATTCATCTTGTTTACTCTCTACTATTTCTTCTGATACAACCCCATTATCTAAAGATACTTCATCAGCAAATGACTTGATTGCATTTACCGGTAATAGATTTGCAGTTATTACTAAACTTAATACTAACGATACCCCTCTTTTATGCATATTACCCTCCAATATAAATAATTCTTTAACAAATTCATATTAACACACTATAAAAGGCTGTTTTCCCACTTTAGTTCGCAACTTTAGACATATAGTTACAGATCAACATTTTTTTCATTTTTTATTTAGTTTTTAATGTTTCTTATTTGATTTTTAATTTTATATGACAAAATTTCACAATAGATAATTTTTATTATTTACTTAAATTACTAACATTAGTTCTAACTACATGTAAATTTATCCTGGTACTATTTAATTAAATAAGGGACAAACCTTATAAAAATTTAAGGAGGTAAATATTATGGCTACAGAAATGAAAAGTGCTTCATCATTAAAACTACAATTTAATAAAGGACTTGGTACAGATGGAAAGGAGATAACAGGAAGTAAAACTTTCTCTAACTTAAAAGAAGATGCTTCTCCAGAAGATGTGCTAGCAGTTGCAAATGCTTTTGGTGGACTTCAAAAACATGACTTATATAACATTGTAAAAATAGACTATACATCAATATCTGAATAAATAAAAATTTAAAAATAAAATTTGGGAGGTAATTTATTATGGATAGTACTTTAAAATTAATAATGACTTTTAAATCTGAGGGAGATAAAAATGTTAACTTTACAATTGATGATCCTAGGTCAAATTTAAGTGAGGATGATGTTATTGAGGCTATGAACTTAATACTTGAAAAGAATATATTCTGTCCTGGTGAGGTTGATTTAAAAGAAGCTATAAAAGCCAAAGTAGTTCAAACTGAAACTACTGAATATAACCTTCAGGCATAAGGATTAGATTATGGATGGTGAATTTTTATCTGTCATAAATAATGTTGGATTTCCCATAGCCTTATCTATATATCTTTTAGTAAGGATAGAAGGAAAGCTTCAATGTTTATCTGATAGTATAAATGAATTATCTAAGGCTTTGCTTACTTTTAATAAGTAAAAATTCGAAAAACAAGTGTCATAGTGAAAAATCTATTAGTCAAGCAATTGAGAAACATTGCAAATGACTAATAGATTTTTTCACTTATGTCACTTTTTGTTTAATTCTTTTTTTACTATAATCAGCGAAGCTATATTATAAATAGACCTTATACTACCTTATATGTCTATGTATATATAATCTATTCTTCACTTTTACCGTATATAAACTTATGCCAAGCTTTTAAGTTAGGTTCTTTTTCCCATTCTATAACCCAACCTTTTTGCTTACTTACAATATGACCATTTCTATACTCTGCAAGTGGGAATTGGAATTGGTCTATGTTAGTATCATTTATTTTAAGAGCTGTAAATCCTAAGTTTATCATTTCCATAGGACTTATATTTGTTTTAGTATTTTCTAAAATTATTTCTGCTGCCCTTTTATATTCGTTAGTTCCGCTGTTTAAAAATTCTTTGTATACACTTTCTGCGACTTCTCTGTGTCTATTATCTCTTGCATAAGCACTGTCTGTGTATCTTATTCTACTAAATGCAAGTGCTTGATATCCATTTAATCGTTGTTTTCCTGATTTCGTTACGTATTCTTTTTCTATCTCATCTTTTCTGTCATAATAATAATCGTAACAAGCATCTATGTATTTATTAACTTCATCTACATCTTTTTCTTCTACATTAACTTCTACTCCGCCAATTTCATCTATTATGTCCATAAATGAAACGAAGTTAACAGCAATATACTTATCAATTTTTATATCAAAGTTTACTTCAAATACTTCTCTTAATAAATCAATTCCGCCATATGCATAGGCATGAGTTAATTTTTCAGTTGAATGCCCTGGTATATCGACATAAGTATCTCTTGCTATAGAGCTTATTTTTATATCTTTATTATTAGTATCTATTGTTACTAACATTACAGAGTCCGATCTGTTAGTTTTTTCTATGTTTGCACCATCAGTTCCTACTAATAATATGTTTGTTACTCCTTCAACGATAGTTCCTTCTTCACTTTCTTCTCTTTCTGCTGCATCAACCTTTGTAGTATTATCCTTTTCGTATATTTTATTTAAATTAAAATATACAATTCCAAATACAGATATTCCCCCTACTAAAATTATTCCTAATAATGCTAATAGTATTTTCTTTAAATTTTTCATATTTACTCACCTTTTTTATAGTATACTTTTTAATACTGTAAAATTATACCACCAGCATCATTTTCTATCAATATTAGTCAATTACTAATTAAGTATTACTATATTTTGTATATAAAACTTAATCCCCCTACCCTATGTGTATTTCCACGCTTATTATTAAGCTATAATAACCCCTATTTAAATTTTATATTATGCTTAGAATACTTAGTAAGATCTATATTTACTTTAGAAAATTCATTATTAATACATAAATCTCGTAAATAAATCTTATACATATACAATATTACTTTTAAGGGTATTTATTATACTACCTTGATAAATAATGTACATTCATTACATAATAACAGTTTTTATTATTTTAACTACCTACTATAAAGAGAGCATATCAATACATGTATAATATTCTTATTTAGTAAATCCTGCTGGATTTTTGCTATGCCAATTCCAGGCATCTACTATTATTTTTTCTAAAGAGTCAAACTTAGGCTTCCATCCAAGAATAGTTTTTGCCTTATCACTAGATGCAATAAGTATAGCTGGGTCTCCAGCTCTTCTTGGCTCCTCAACTGCAGGTATATCAAAATCAGTTACTCTTCTAGCAACGTCTATAACCTCTTTAACAGAGTATCCATTACCATTCCCTAAGTTAAATATATCACTATCATTTCCTTTTCTTAAATACTCAAGAGCTAAATAATGAGCGCTTGCTAAGTCCATTACATGTATGTAATCTCTTATACATGTACCATCTTCAGTATTATAATCATTTCCAAATATACTTATATGACTTCTCTTTCCTAGAGGAACTTGAAGTATTAATGGAATTAAATGAGTCTCTGTCTTATGATCTTCACCTATGCTTCCATCAAAATAAGCTCCAGCTGCATTAAAATAACGAAGAGATACATACTTTGTATTATAAGCTTTATCAAACCACTTCATCATTTTTTCCATTGCAAGCTTTGTTTCTCCATACGTATTAGTTGGGTTAGTTTCATCACTTTCAACGATTGGTATATTCTTTGGTTCACCATAAGTTGCTGCTGTTGATGAGAATACTATTTTATCAACATTATTTTCTTTCATAACATCTAGTAAGCACATCATTCCATACACATTGTTATGGTAGTATTCATATGGCTTTATCATACTTTCACCTACTAATGAATTTGCAGCAAAATGTATTACAGCTTCTATATTATTTTCTTTGAACACTTTATCTAATGCTTCTTTATCTCTTATATCACACTTATAAAATTTATTAGTTAATAAAGCTTCTTCATGACCTGTAAGTAAGTTATCAACTATTATCACATCTTCATTTTTTTCTAAGAAGTATTTCACTGTATGCGAACCTATATATCCTGCTCCACCTACTATTAATATACTCATATTTCATTCTCCTTTTATAATTTTTCTGATGTAAATGCTACTTCATTTAATATCTCTTTATCTTCTTTTGTAGATTCTAATAAATTAGTTTTTGTTTTTAAAAACTCCATAAAATCATCTCTAAGTTCCGGTCTCTTTAAAGCAAAATCAACAGTCGCTTCTAAGAATCCTAACTTATCTCCAACATCATATCTTCTTCCTTCGAAATTATAAGCATATATAGCTTCCTTAGTAGCTAAAGTTTGAAGAGCATCAGTTAACTGTATCTCTCCACCCTTACCTGGTTCTTGATTTTCAAGAATATTAAATATCTCAGGAGTTATTATATATCTTCCAAGAATAGCAATATTAGAAGGAGCATCCTCAACATTTGGCTTTTCGACCATATCCTTTACCTTATATACTCTGTCTTCTATATGCTTAACATCAAGTATTCCATACTTATTAGTATCTTCCTTAGCAACCTCTTGTACTCCAAGTACACTAGTTTTATACTCATCATACGTATTTATTAATTGCTTTAAGCAAGGAACCTCCGCATCAACTATATCATCACCTAAAAGTACTGCAAATGGCTCATCTCCTATAAAACTCTTTGCACAATGTATAGCATGTCCAAGTCCCTTTGGCTCTTTTTGTCTTATATAATGTATATTTACCATATTTGATATATCTTGAACCATCTTAAGCATTTCCTTCTTACCTTTTTGCTCAAGTTCAAGCTCAAGTTCAACACTTCTATCAAAATGATCTTCTATAGACTTTTTACTTCTTCCCGTAACTATTAGTATTTCTTCTATACCAGATTCAATAGCTTCTTCTATTATATATTGTAAAGTTGGTTTATCTACTATTGGTAGCATTTCTTTTGGTTGTGATTTTGTAGCAGGTAAAAATCTTGTTCCAAGCCCTGCTGCTGGTATTATTGCTTTTCTTACTGTTTTCTTCATTTTATCCTCCAAATAATTGTTCCTTATTATATTATATGCAGCGCTAATCCGGATACTATGATCCCTGCCATAGCATTTCCAATAAATATGCCCATAAGAGCATCTTTTATCCTCATTTTAAATATTGATGCTAAAGCTGCTGCACTCCAAGATCCAGTTGTAGGTAGTGGTACTCCTACAAACAATATAAGACCTATTATACTCGCAGACTTTAGCTTCTTTGCTCTACCATCTATTTTATTATCTATCCATCTTACTATTTTGTTAAAGTATTTTCTATGTCTTAAGTAGTCTATTACTTGTCTAAATACTAAAACTATAGGAACTGCAACTATCGTTGATCCTAGTAAGCAGAATAAATATAAATAGATTGGATGTAAATCCATTGCTATTCCTAATGGTATAGCGCCTCTTAACTCTATTACTGGCACCATAGAGAAAAACATTAATTTTATGTATTCCAATATATAAGTCCTCCACATATCTATATGTTATTAAATCCCATACTTTTATATTATACTTTTTTTTAGAAGAAAAATTTGTCGTTTATTGTATTTTTAACATATTTTTTATATGAAATAATAGAATTCTACCTCGATATAAATCTAGTATTCCCTTACCGATTTATATATTTTTAAATACAATATTAAATCTATATTTTTCATTTAAATATTAAATATATTTATTCTTAATTAGTTATAAATTTTAATATTTAATAATATTTAATACTAAAACTTATAACTAAGGAGATTATTATGAAAAATAAAAATGATATAAAAATCAAACTACTTAGTACAATCTGTTTAACTCTACTAACAATCATACTTTTATTTATATCTTGCAGAATATTCTTTGCTATTATAAACGTATTTATATACTTCACTGGGCTAGTGACTATATTCTTATATACTTTATTCATTATTGGAATCATAACCTACCTCATATTTAAGACAATTAGAAAATCCAATAAATTTAATAGAAATGACTTAACCATAGTAGAAATTTTAGATACATGTATATCTATTCATTTAAAATTTAACTTAAGCTTGTTATTAATAAACTTAATATTACTAATAATGTATATATATCTATAAAAATATTAGCTTAAATAAATAAAAAAACACTTTGAAATTCCAAAGTGTTAAAGTATCTTTTATATAGTTGTAATTACAAATATTGAAAGTATAAGCAATACAGTTGGTAAAATTACTGTGGCTATATTAGATATTGAAATATTAAATATTCTTAAAACAAAATTATCTTTCAATCTTTTACTTGATTTTGAACTAATTTTTAGATCTAATACAGACTGTCTCTGATATCTATATTCTAACATTGATATTATATCTCTTATTGTATTTCCAATAGCAGTTAATCTTGAAGCATATGCACCAGATATAAAAAATAGTATAACAGAAAATACAATTCCTATTATAGGAAATATTTTCATATTTATAGTGGTAGGTATTCTTAAATTATATAATTCTGCAGTATAAGGCAATATAGTAACTATTAATCCTGCTAAAAATAACTTTATTGTGTTTGACCATAAAATAGTGTCTCTATGCATCCATTCATTTTCGTATACATTTAAAAGTTGTATTAAATCACTTGTACTTTCTATATCAAATTTTTTCTCTTTACTCATATGTCTAACCTTTCTATATTATTAATTCCATTTAAATATTTTATTAAAATATCTATAATAAATCAATAATCAAAAAGCTATACTATATTTCGACACAACTTTACTACTTAATCTTAAACAACCTACTACTAACAACACGACAATACCTCTCATAAAGCTCAGGATCTTCCTCCCTAAGCCTTTTAGAATCAAAACTACTCCTAGAACTCTTCTTCCAAGTAACCTTCCTCTCCTTAACAAAAGCAGTCTCACTTTCCTTCATAACACCCATCAATGTATGTTCAATCTTATCCTTCTCCAACTTCAACCTAGAAATATCCGCCACAATCTCATCATACCTACAAATACTCTCATACAAATCATCATCCAAAACCTTAGTCTCACTCACAACATCACTATATAACTCCTTAACAAGCCTACCATACTCAGCACTACCAATAGGAGCTGTAATCTTAACTTCCTTAGATCTTCCCTTTAAAATCTTCTTCATAATAATCCTTCTCAAATGACCCTCACTAATTCTATACGCCTTAGAAAAAGACTTATAATCTCCACTAAAAGTTTCCCTAAGTATTCTATCCCTAACATTTCTAGTAACACGATACTCAACAGGAATATAAATACTCATACCACCAGCATATCTAATCAACTTCCTATAAGCATCAAGACCTATAACCTCTGCCAAATCTCTAAACTGCTCTGGTATATCCTCCAACTTCAACTTATCTAACATACATATCCTCCCATATTCTCCTTTAGCTCCTCAAAATGAAGTCTAGATCCATTATAAGCAAAATACTTAAACTTCTTCTCACCATCCCTACACTTTGCAACTATAACTTCCACTAACTTTATTCCATTTTGCTTAGCATTTAATATACTATCCTTACTTCTTCCCAATTTTCTAGCAGCCTCTTCTAAATCACCTTCACTTGGCTCATGAATATAAAGCACATTATTACTATCATGAAACAAAGCCTTTGACTCTCTCATAGGTCTCTCTCCCATTGGTCTAAAATCTTTCATCTCATCATTTAACTGACTAAGTTGAATTACACTCATATTAAAATCTAATGTAATATTTTTTAAATCTCTAGATATTCCAGCTACTTCTCTTTCTCTATTTGATAAGTTATTACTTGGAGTCATTAATTGAACATAATCTACTATTAGTAAATCTGGTTTGATTTGTCTTATACGTTTTCTGATTTGTGCTACGGTGTGGATTTTATCGTTGATAAAGATTAAATTATCTTTATTCATATCTGATAGGACTTCGACTATTAACTTCCATTCCTCGGCACCAATATTGCCTGATTTCATTTTATTAGTATTTATTCCTGTCTTTTTAGTTAAATTTCTCATAAGTATTTGTTCTTTTGACATTTCTCGGGTAATAAACAAAACTTTCTTACCCTGTTTTAAAACATTAAGCATTATTTGAAGTGCTAAAGAAGTTTTTCCTACACTAGACTTTGCAGCTATAGTAGTTAACTCTCCTTTATATATTCCACCTATCACCTCATCTAAAAACTTAATACCAAACTTTATATTAGATATATTTCCACCTTCTAATAAATCCATTATTGATTGACTTATAGAAGATATATCATCCTTATATGTATCTTCATAATACACATTCTTAGTTTCATTTTCAAAATTAAAAATCGTTGAATCTAAATCTTCACCTGACATAATTTTATTTAAAGTTACTTGAAACTTCTCAGCCCAAGTTCTTCTTACATACTTTTCTTTTAAAGTATGTACATATGAATATATACTATAAGTTTTACAAATAGAGGTTAAATCTACTAAATAAGATAACTCTAAATTTACTTTCTTCATCTTAAGCTTTTCTGCTACATTTACTAAATCTATACTAAGCCCATCAGATTTAAGCTCTATCATAGAATTAAATATTGCTCTTGTATATTCATTAGAAAAATAATCTTCACTTACTTCTTCTAACTTATAATCAAAACTATTATCTAATAATATACATCCTAAAAAAGACTGCTCAGTTTGAACTGAAACTAATAAACTAGACATAATATATTTCCTCCTATCCTAATCATAATTAAATGATGGATTCCAAGGACTATTATTACTATCAACTTCAGGGGTTGGTGATTTGTACTCATTTAAATAATCTTCAAACTTTGTACCAAATAAAGTACGAGGTCTTAAAAATATATCCATACTACTATCTTTCCATTGAGCACATTTTGTATCTATAACTTTATAAAAATCTTCTACAGTGAATTTTTCCAAGAGTCTTGCATTGATGTGTGATTAAGTTTTTTGTGATGTTGGTTTAAAATTCTTATTAGCTCTTTTATTTAATCTATTGATTACAAGCCTATATATATCTTTTCTTTTTAAAACTTCTTTTTTTAATGTATCAGTAACTGTTTTATCCACTTGTTCATTTTTAATTTTATCACCAGGTTTTAAAGTATTTAAATCACTTGATTGTACATTATTATTTACCGGTTCATTTATCGATTCAAATACCGATTCATGGCTATAGTCAAAAATATACTCATATATTGATGCTTCTGTAGAACTTTTGCTTTTCTTGATGCATTTTATTATATTTAGTAATTCAAATTCCTTAGTTAATCTTTGTATTGTACTTTGACTTAATTTTAATTCCTTTGCTGCTATCCTATTTGTAATCTTAAAATGTCCCCTTGGTAACTCTCCTTTTAATCTTTCTATATTCTCAGCTCTTATTATTAAATGATGAAAACCTAACTTTTTTGTATCTAAGGCATCGAACCTTAGTACATTTCCACTGATACAGTAATATGACATTACATAATCCCCCTCTTAATTACATAATTTTTTAATTTAAATTCCCATTGCTTAATATAAATGTATACGTTTTCATTTCCAGTGTCAACTGTAATTTTAAATAAATTACATGTAAATAAGAACATTAGTTCAATTTCTTATTATCCTTTTAATTTTGATAGTTTTTGATATTAAATTATATTTTTCATACTTTTATGTGCTATACTTTTATTAAGAATTGTATACAAAGGGGCTAAATTATGAAGTTAGATGATAAATATACTCATCCAGGGGAGTTTTTAAAAGAGAATAGATTAAGTAAGAAGTTATCTCTTAGAGGTTTGTCTAGTATTGCGGGTATTAGTCATACAGAGATTTCTAAAATTGAAAATGGTGAAAGAGAGCATCCTAGTTCTACTACTTTATTTAAAATTTGTAATGCTCTAGAATTAGATTATTATAGTATTGCTGATTTATTTGGAATTAATCCTGTTCATGTTGATAGCAATAATGATAATAAAGTTATGAATAAAGTTAAAGCTAAAGATTTAGAGCATTATGGTCTAATTAAAATTTGTGAAGAAATTTCTAATAAATACGGTATAGATGTTACTCCAGATAAGTTAACTCTTAAGCATAGAGTTGGTGGTAAGTGTGTTTTAGATTATGTTTATTTTGGAGATAAGGATCTTGTTATTGGAATTGATGTTAAGGTTGTTTCTAGTTCTACTCACCCTTATTTGTTTAAGCTTGTTAAGAGTAATTTTGCTGATTTTTATTTTAGTTTTTCAGGTCATCGTGATGTTGGTGATTTGGATTATTTTGTTGTTTTTGTTTGTGAAGATGAGTTTGTTTTTAGTGAGATGAATGAGGTTTATAAGGCGGAGCTTTATAGATTTGGCCCTGTTCTTAGTAGTAGGATTTACCTTGCTGAGTGATTTTTTTGCATAAAGAAAGACTAACATTCCGATCCTGTTAGCCTTAGCTTTACAATAAAAAATTATATATAAAAAAGTTGATAAATAAAAATGAAATTAAGGATTATATTTTAATATTTAACAATGATAAAAAATTTTATACCTGTATTTGCTAGTTCTTTAAATATTATTTCCACTCTATCTATTCATTATATATCGTAAATTTCACAATGGTCATAATTGTGTATTATACTATCGATCTTATTGCAGTAATCATCTATATCGCAAGTTTCATTATATCTAGATATACTTGCTCTTAAACCATATTCTTTTTCATATGCTATAACTAATTTATCTGCTGCTAATTTCGATGCTACGTAATTTGGGATTTCTGTATTTTCAAGTTTTTTATAGACTTCATTTGTAGATACCTGATGATAAATCTTTACTCCATATTCTCTGCTTGCATCTAAAAGGTTTTGAGTACCAATTATATTCGTTATTGTAAATATGCTTTTATCATTTGTGTCTTTATTATAAATTTTTGCTGATGCACAGTTAATTACTATATCAAATTCTTCTTTTTCAAATAAATTAAGTATAAAATTTCTATCTGATATATCTCCCTCTATATATCTTAAATTTTCATAATTATAATCACTATTTATTTTATCTAGGTTTATAATACTATAATCTGGATATATCTTTTTTATATATTTTATAAAATTAGATCCTAAAAATCCTGATCCACCTGCTACTAATACTTTTTTCATATTATTTCTCCTTTGTAATATGTTATTAAATATCCTATTTATTATTTATAACTGTCATATATATTATTGTTCTTTAATTATATAAGTTCCTTTATAATCTTTTCACTATTTATTTCATTTAAACTATAATTATTCTTTCATTTCGATCTTTATATACATTAATATATAGATAATAATACAAATTAAGATAAAAAAAGAAAAGCTTAGACGAAAATTCATCTAAGCTTTTCTTTTTTTATTTTTTAATCTCTTTTAAATAAATCTCTTGTATATACTTTTTCCTCTACATCATATAAATCTTCTGATAATCTATTTGAAACTATAACATCACACATAGACTTAAATTCATCAAAATCTCTTATAACCTTAGAGTTAAAGAAGGTATCCTCTTTTAATACTGGTTCATATACTACAACTTCTATACCTTTAGCTTTTATTCTCTTCATTATACCTTGTACAGAGGATGCTCTAAAGTTATCTGATCCTGTCTTCATAGTTAATCTATTTATACCAACTACTTTTGGATTTCTCTTTATTATTTGATCTGCTATATGATCTTTTCTAGTTCTATTAGCATCAACTATTGCTCCTATTATATTATTAGGAACATCATCATAATTTGCTCTTAATTGCTTTGTATCCTTTGGTAAGCAATATCCACCATATCCAAACGAAGGATTATTATAGTGACCACCTATTCTTGGGTCAAGTCCTACACCTTCTATTATTTGCTTTGTATTAAGTCCTCTTAATTCAGCATATGTATCTAATTCATTGAAGTATGCTACTCTAAGCGCTAAATATGTATTAGAGAATAATTTTACAGCTTCTGCTTCTGTTGAATCAGTAAATAATACTGGTATATCTTCTTTTATTGCACCTTGTACTAGGAGATTTGCGAACTTTTCTGCCCTTTCTGATTGTTCTCCTACTATTATTCTTGAAGGATATAAGTTATCGTATAATGCTTTTCCTTCTCTTAAGAATTCTGGTGAGAATATTATTTTATCCGTATCAAACATTTCTCTTACTTTTTCAGTATATCCTACTGGTACAGTCGATTTTATTACCATTGTAGCTTCTGGATTTATAGATAATACATTTGCTATAACTGCCTCTACACTTCTTGTGTTGAAGTAATTTCTTTCTGTATCATAATCTGTCGGTGTAGATATTATTACATAATCTGCATCTTTATATGCTTTGTGTGAATCAGTTGTTGCTACTAAGTTTAATTCTTTAGTTGATAAATATTCTTCTATATCTTTATCTACTATTGGAGATATTCTATTATTTATCATATCTACTTTTTCTTGTATTATATCTACTGCTACTACTTCATTATGTTGTGCTAAAAGTATAGCATTAGATAAACCAACGTATCCTGTTCCTGCTATAGCTATTTTCATTATTTTATTCCTCCATTTTAACTGTTACATTATATATTTACTTATTTACTAATTCCTTATAGCCTATTTATATTTTATACAAATAGATTATAATATTATAAATATCTCTAGTTACCCTTATTATTTTAAAACTTATTTCTTTTTTAATTATGTAATATTTATTATTACCATGTAGATATTAATACTTTTAAATGTTAAACTGTAGATTTAATAATAAATTTAATATTTATGGCTATTTAGAATACCGCCTTGTGAAACTTATAAATTCATTAAATTCCTTTCTATGATATACAACCATTATTATAATAGATCCAATTATATATACACTTGATCCTATAAATAATTGAACTAATAATGAAATAAATAAATTACTAAATATTCCTATAGATCTAATTATAAAAAACATAATAAATCCTAGAATAAAAAATGGAATTATTCCTTTTAAATATGATATAATAGGTAATTCATTTCTAACCATTATTGTTTGACTAATTGCTACAGTGGCTTCTGAAAGTATCGTAGCAATAACAGCTCCTATTGCACCAAAATTAGGAATTAATATCAAATTTCCAATTAAATTAACAATAGCACCAAAGCACACAGTAAATAAGTATACCTTATCCTTATTATTAGGCATAAGATATTGTGTTCTTATGATGTTTGCCCAACCAACAAACAATACTGAAAATGACAAACTTGTAAGTATATCAATGCAATCTATAAAGCTATCACCTAAAAATAATGGTATAAAGGTTTGTGATATACCTGCAAGTCCAAATGCTAATGCTGGGGATAGAAAAGAAATAAATAACATTGACTTGTTAATTAATATCTTACTTTCTTCATTTTTATTTCTATATGCTAAATTAGACATACGAGGAAGCATTACAGTTCCTAATGCTGAAATTAATCCTAAGGGTATATTTAATACTTTTTCAGCCTGAACATAATATCCCTCTTGAATCATACCAGTCATAGAACCAATCATGATCTTATCCATATATTTATAAATACTCACAGCAACCACAGGTACAAATAGTATTAAATTTGGTTTTAAGTGTTTAAAAATATCATTTGCTCTTGGAATATTTAAATCTATATACCTTTTCAAAAATGGCCAAATTACTAATTGACTAAGTAATGTTCCTACTGCCATGATAGCAGTATATAGCTTCAATTGGCTTTCATTCTTTATAAATACAAAAATTAAAATGATAGTAAAAACTTTAATAAAAACATTCCTTACTATAGTAATTTTAAATTTTTCTAAACTGAAAAAAAACCAGTTAATATCAAATATTACAGAAAACACATATAGAATTTGAATATAAAAAATAACTCTATTTATTTTAGCTAAAAAAATTGCATATATTGAATATAGTACTATACACATTAATGACATTATAAATTGTAATGAATATATCTCATAAAATGTTTTACTTAATTCTGCACGATTCTCTCTTACACGTGCACAACTTCTATTTCCATAGTTGTTGACACCTAGCATAGCAAAAATCATAAAATAATATGCAATTGATTGTGTATATGAATATATTCCTATATTCTCTACCCCAAGAACCCTTGAAATATATGGAGTTGTTGCTAAAGGAAGAATAAGAATAAGAATTTGGTATATACAATTATATATAAAATTTTTTTTAATACTACTCATTATATAACTACTACAGATTTATCATCTGATTTATCCTTTCTAAATATAAAAAATGTCATAATAAAAGCAACAAAAAAGCTCGGCGATGAAAACTCCCATCTAACCATACTCTTAAATATAGCTTGTATAAATATTAATAAAAAAGCTAAGTTTCTATCACTCTGTAACCTCATAGCATTTTTATAAGCACGACCACATAGCCATCCAAATACTGCACTTCCTAAAAAAACACCTATCTCTCTAAAATCTAGATATAAATAATAAAACATGCTTGCAAATGCATTATATGTATGTTTTGGGAATACTTGAACAAAACTTTCAACAACATTAATCATTTCAATAGTGCTTTTTAAACTATTAAATTCAATATTTAATGGACCTAGTATTAATAAATTAAAAATATTTAATGGTGCTCTAAAGAAAGCCAAACCATATGAGGTGAAATTTATAGAATCTATATATTCAATCCAATAATCTAATAATGGTATAGATACTGAAAAGTATGAATACGCACCTTTCCACATCCCCCAGTCATATGTTTTTCCATTCACACGATTTTCTCTTAATTGAGTTACTATAATTATTCCAGCTATCAAACCCACAATTATTACTTTAATTATTTTCTTTATCTTTTTAGGTAATTTCTTTTTTTGTAAAATAAACATATAAATTACTCCTATAATAACTTGCATTAACATAAATCGACTTGCTGAAACAATTAAGTACAATATTTCACCTATAATTGCAAAAGTAAAAACATTTCTATTATATTTTTTTTTAAATAAGGAGATTATAATATATGTTAATAAAATAAATGTACTTGGCACTGCAATATAAGAACTTATATATAGTTCCAATGATGTTTTAAAAAATGAAATATCTTCATATCCTTGATACATTCTTCGTATATAATAATATGAAATACCATTTCTAAGATAGTCTATAACTCTTAATAATTGCATTCCATAAAAAATAATACAAATAATAGCAAATATTAATATTATTTTTTCATTATAAGAATAGTTCTCAAAAGATTTTCTTCCACCACATAAAACTAATTCTTTCTTAGTACAATAATTAATAAAATAACCCAAAACCATTCCAGATATACCAATTGTAATAATAATATATGGACGACTAGAAATGTCCATCATATCAAAAAGACCTAAACTAGCTAAAAATACAATTATAAACCAAAAAAAACTAAAAATTGTAATAGGGTTACAATATGATTTATGAATTTGATAAAATAGTAATGCTATTAATAGCAAAAAAATAATTAAGAATATTTCAATAATAACTATCATCCCTTTCAACGTGCTCAGTGAACAAAATTATGATAAAACTAATATAATTATTATTTTTTCATAATAATTATGCTAAACAATCAAATATACTACTCATTATAGTATTTTAAAGGCAATTATTTAATATTTAATCCCTTAATAAATTCTTAAAGATATCACTCTACCTTCAGCATAACTGTCTAATCAATTTAGCTACTTCTTTACTTGTTTTATTTTTTGTAAAGTTATCTATTGCAAAATTATATCCTTCCTTTGCTACTATCTCACTTTTATCTAAATTATCAACACATTTATTAATAGTAGCTGCTAATTCGTTTATATTATGGAGAGTATATGTATACCCTGTTTTTTCATTAAGTATAAGCTCACTTGTACCTGCTGTATTAGCACCAATCATAAGCATACATTGCAACATACCTTCAACTGTAACTCTTCCAAAAGCTTCACTTGTAGATGCAACTATTCCAAAGTGCATTTTTTCTCTTAATGATTTCATATCATCAATGTATCCACAAAACTCGACAAAATCATGAAGATCTTCATTTTCAATATATCTTAATATCTCTTCATAATACTCTCCAGTCTTTTTGCCCGCAATATATAATTTGCATCTTTTATTTGAATAAGTATTATTTAGACATTTAATTGCCTTTACTGCCTCTAATTGACCTTTTCCTTTTTGTATTGTCCCTGCAATCAGTATATTAATACTTTCATTTGTAAAATTCCATTTAGATATAATGTCACAATTCTCCAAAGATATATCATTATATAATACACTACATTTTGATTTATCATCAATATGATCAATATATTTATCCATTACACTTTTAGAAATAAAAATAATTCTATCAGCAAATTTATTTAAATATCTATAAAGCACATTATCTCCACAAATAATTTTTAAATTATGATCTTCTTTTCCAAATTCTCTAATGTGCCAAATTAAGGGCTTATTAGTAATATATTTTAGCCACCCACCAATAAATAATGTGTAAGTATTTGTATATATTAAATCAATCTTTTTCTTCTTTATTTTACTACATAAAAAAATAGATGCTGGAATTGTAGCAAATAACTTTATAAGCCACTTAAGTAAATATCTAAATTTTTTTATACCACTAATACAATCAGGAAAATCCCAACGACCATACCTCAACCTATATACTTTATATCCTTTTGACGTTGCATAATCAATAGCAGTTCCAAACTTTTTTGGAAATACAATTATTGGATCAATATTTTCATTTTGTGCTAAATAATCAATTATATCCATCATAGAACGGTTTGCTCCATTATGTCTATTCTCATCATGGAATAAAAATAGTACTCTTCTATTCTTCATAATTACTCCTTAATTTCTGGATACTCTGGAAATTCGTCATTTTCATATAATGCATTTTTTACTGCACATAAATACCCTTCTCCATTATCTTCATCAGGTTCTAAATACGCACCTTCTGCCCATTCGTTCCATGCATTAATAAAAATCATATCTTTATTATACCTAGTCTTTGTTACCTTAATAAGCTCTGATAAGTATTTTTCAAACTTGTCAGGCGATCCCCCTACATAAACTCTTCCTCTATCTCCATGACGTGGAGTATTATCCCAATTTACAAAAGCTCCTGGAATACATTTATCATCGCTTGGGTTCCTATTTATAATATGATTCCATGCATCATCATAAGATACGTTATTAAACCCTGTGATTTTTAAACCTCTTCCAAGTTGCCTTAAATCTTTTCCTGTTTTTTTTTCTACAAAACATGATATATTACGCTTAAGTTTTCTTAAAAAAGAAAACTTTTTAGATGTCATATCATAGAAAGAGTATGCTGGTTGGAACTCAATATTATAAGTAAATCTAGAATCATCCTTATCCTTTATTAAATCAAAATTTAATTGCTGGTATGCAAAATTCAATCCAGGTAATCCATTCATTATAGCAAGTTCTTGCCAATAATCTAACATTTCATTTAAAACTTCAATAATTTCTGGGCGATAAATAATAAAAAGTGGTTTTCCATCATCATCTTTAATATATCGGTCATCTTTTAAGAATGGTAATAAATACTCAAAATGTTCTTTCCACTCTTTTTTTTCACCATATCTTTGTGGTATAAGTGTCTTTTTCTCTCCTACCCATGCTTTAGTCCAAGGCTCATTAGCCCAACAAATACAAAATGGTAAATCAATTTGTTTGTTTGAAAGCATCTGCTCCATAGGCTTTTCTAACAACATATGTCCATCAAACCAATAATGATAATAACAGAAACCATATATGCCATATTTCTTTGCTAATTCAACTTGCCATAATTTAGTATTATCATCTAAAAGATTGTAATAATTATTATTTTTCGGAACTCTGGGCTGTCTATGACCTTCATGTAAAGGTTTAGCTTTTTTAACATTTGTCCATTCTGTAAATCCATCTCCCCACCATTCATCATTTTCTGGTATATTATGAAATTGTGGTAAATAAAATGCAATTATCTTCATTGTATCTTCTCCTTAGCCTTATAATTAAGCTTAAAATTATAAACTCTATCTATACAAATATCAGTAGAATTTATCAAATTTTTTAGAAACCTAATATTCTTTTCTTTTTGAGTTTCATCTATCATATTAGTTGAAATATCCTCTTTATGTAATATTTTTAAATCACTTGTATATAACATTTTTAAATCATAGTAATCCATATAAATTTGAAGTAAATCTTCTTCCATATATAAAAATGTTCCATCATCTAGTCCTTCAAACTGATTAATATAAATAGGTGAAAATATTAAGCAAGCTCCATGAAGTCTAATATTTTCAAAATCTCCTATTAAAGTATCTCTTCTTTCAGTTAATCTTTTTTTACGCTCAAGAATTTTAGGTCCTAGTCCCAATAAGTATAAATCAGCTAATCTAATTAATGCCTTTAACTTAAATAGTCTCAATTTAGTACAAGTCCAGTTTCTACGTACAAGAGGATTCTGATGATATCCATCCCTTGTCTCAATATCTGGACCTAAAACACAAAAACTATTCTCTATATACTTTCGAACTATAACATCACAGAAATCACTTTGATTAATAATAGTATCATTATTCAGTAATACAATAAAATCTGAGTCTAAAGTATCTTTTGCATATTTATATCCTACATTGTTTCCCATTGCAAATCCTAAATTTTTAGAATTAGATATTAAAATTATATTTTCAACATCTTTATATGATTCCTTTATATGAATAAATGAATTATTTGTTGAAGCATTATCGACAACTATAATCCATTTATCTTTATAGTTAACATTATTTTGTATTGACTTTATACACTCAATAGTATCTTTCTCTGCTAAATAATGCAGAATGACGAAAGCAACACGCATAAAATTACCTCTCTTTTACATTCTTTCTAACATAAATACGTTTCCATAACGCTAAAAAAGCATATCTAATAAAACAATAGCAACTAAATGGCAGTGATAAATGTTCTATATCTCTATATAAATACCAAACACCTTTTATAGCTTTCTTTTTATCACTAGATAATGAGCCTTCAGTTCTACGATATTTAGCCAGAATTTCATTTAATCCATAACATTCATTACCTGCTTTTAATATCTGAAGCCATGTTGCAGCATCTTGACGGCGTAGCATATTTGGCATTATTAAGAATTTTCTATCTACTATTTTAGTATCTATCATTATTCCAACTGTTTGTAACAGATTATTTGTTAAAAATCCTCTATAATCAACCTTTTTAATCATATACACATTTTTACCTTTTGGTTTTCCTTCATTATCAATTACTTCATATGAGGCACATGAAAAACCATAATTATTTCTTAACATAAAATTTATTTGTATTTCTAATTTTTGGGGATACCATAAATCATCTGCATCTAAATAAGCTATAAAGCGTCCTTTTGCATTGCTCAATGCAATATTTCTAGATATTGCAGCTCCAGAATTTTGTTTGGATTTTATAAGTCTTATTCTCTTATCATCATATGCATACTTCTCAATAATTTCGCATGTATTATCTGAAGAACAATCATCAACAATAATAAGTTCCCAATTTTTATAAGTTTGATGAATTACCGATTCAATTGTATCTTGAATATATCTTTTACAATTATAACTAGGTGTAATTATAGAGACCAAATTATTTTCATTCATTATAAACTCCTATTATTTTAAATATTTTAATGCTAAATTTATTTTTAATATAACTTTATTAGTTAAAATCCTTATGAAATCTCATATTTATTACCATATATAATAAGACGTATTTTCATAAAGCTACTTATTAATTATTTAGATTAGTCTAGATTAGTCATAAAAATTTTATAAATAACCTGTTTTTACTAAAGAGAATATAATAAAAAACATCACTTGTTAATCTATCGATTATACTATCCTCTTAGATAGCAATCAATATATTCTCCAGATATTATATTTTGCCACCAATACTTATTATCTAAATACCATTGAATAGTCATAGCTATACCAGTATCAAAGTTATACTTTGGTTTCCATCCTAATTCTTG
>NZ_JADNAX010000016.1:0-34548 GCF_015550495.1 Romboutsia sp. 1001713B170207_170306_H8 | reverse complement strand
TTACCAACTAGCTAATCAGACGCGGGTCCATCCTATACCGCCGGAGCTTTGATATTTCTACCATGCGATAAAAATATGTTATCTCGTATTAGCGTACCTTTCGGTACGTTATCCGTGTGTATAGGGCAGGTTACCCACGCGTTACTCACCCGTCCGCCGCTCACTTCCGAAGAAGTTCGCTCGACTTGCATGTGTTAGGCACGCCGCCAGCGTTCATCCTGAGCCAGGATCAAACTCTCAAATAAAAGTTGTCCATTGCTCAGCTAATCATTATCTGAATATCTGGCTTGGTTGTTTGTGTTTAATTCTTAAATAAGAATTAGTTATATAAATTAACCTACTGTTTAATTTTCAAAGTTCATTGTTTCGACTTATTAATCTTAACAAGTTATTTAAATCTTGTCAACACTTTCTTTCACTTTTTTCGTCCGTATCTCTTGGACAAGTAATACTTTACCACCATAAGTAATATTGGTCAATACTTTTTTTAAAGTTTTTTAATATTATTTTTTTTATAGTCTTTAAGCTAATATTTCACTCTAATATTTATGGATTTTAAATCACAAAAAACTATATACAAAAATTTATTAATTGTAATTATATTGTCTTACTATTTAATCAAAACACCTTACTTTTATTAATATAACGTAAAAAAAATAGACTGCATTTATACAGCCTATGTCTAAGGGGTTTATTGCTAATTGGGTTTATAAAGGAAATTTTATATTGTGAACATTTTCGTTTACACAAATTAAAAATAATGTCGATTCCTACTGTCTATTTCATCGTATTTTTGTCACTTCTTGTTGACTATATGTATATATTAGTTTATTTCTTTATGTATGTCTATAATATAAATTATTTTTTATATATATTTTTTACTTTCTACCTTTAACTCTTCAAAACTTAAATAAACTAAATTTTTTATTAACTTTCTTCTTATATATATATCATCATATTTTTTTATTATATTATTTCTTACTAATCCAAGTAATTTTATATAATCCTCGTAACTATCATCATATTGCTCTTCTAATTCTGACTTTATCTTTTTAGATAGAGATGGACTCTTTCCTCCTGTAGATACACTCAATAGTAAATCACCTCTTTTTATATAAGAAGGTACAATATAATTAGATAATTCTATATTATCAACTACATTTACAAGTTTATTGTGTTCATTACAGTACTTACCTATCTCATAGTTAACGTCTTTATTATTTGTAGCTGCTACAACAATCGAACTATCTTGTATATATTCTTCTTTATATACATCTCTTATTAACTCAACTTTACCTTCTTTTTCTAGTGTACAAAACTTCTCTAAAAATTTTGGTGAAATAACTTTTATCTTATTTCCAAATTCAATAAAGTTATTACACTTTCTATAAGCAATTTCCCCACCACCAATTACTATTATTTTAAATTTATCTATTTTCAAATTAATCGGGTAAAACATTATTTTCTCCTCTCTACACAATTATTTATATACTTACAAGAATTATATCAAAAAGAAAAAGTATATATAAAATATAAATATATTTTAGTTCAATATTTTATTTTATAATTATTTTAAATTAAAATTTTTTTAAATTCCAATATTTTATTTCTTTTTATAGAGTCAAGTTTTTTCAATGCATTCAATGTTTTTTTATGTATTTTTTGCCAACTTTTCTGTTGATAACGTTTTCTATGGTGGCATTTTTCGACATTTTTAGTTTGCATTTTTATTAACATGATGATACTATACTCTTTACTGCGAGTTCACAAGAGTATTTTTGTTATTATTTGTCGGTTTATTTATTTCTTGTGATTATCGCCTGACAATTTTATACTTAAAAAGGAGATAGTTTCAATGAGCAATTCAAAAAAGAAATTTGCTGCTGGTTGGAAAGTTGTTATAGCATGTATGCTTATACAAGCTATACCTTATGGTGTAATAGCTAACTTACAACCTCAATTTATGTACTATGTTGTTTCTGACCAAACGTTAGGATTCACTATGGCAAGCTTCTCTCTAATATTTACAATAGGGACATTAGTTTCTGCTATAGGTTCACCAATAGTTGGTGGTTTATTTAAAAAAATAAGTCTTAAACCTTTATATATAGCTGGTGCTATATTAGGTTGTGGTGGATTTGCTGCCTTCTCAATGGCAACAGCTCCATGGCAATATTATTTAATAGCAGGTGTTATGCAAGTTGGTGCTGCTATAATATCAGCATTAGGTATACCTCTATTAATAAACGCTTGGTTCGATGAAGCAAGTAAAGGTAAAGCATTATCTACAGCTATGGCTGGTGGTGCTATAGGTAATATATTCTTACAAGGTTCTTCAGTTGCCCTAATCAAGGCTGTTGGATTTAAACAAGCTTACTTAATATTTGGTCTTGTTGGTTTAGTTGTTGCTTTACCAATAATATTATTCATGTTAAGAATGCCAAAAGATTCTTCTGAAGTTGTAAGAAGTAAAGATGCTAAAGAAGAAAATAACGAAGAAAGCTTAAGCTGGGGATACACTGTTGCAGAAGCTATGAAAACTAAAGGATTTAAATTCCTTGCTGGAGGATTCTTCTTCGTTGGTATATATGTTGCTGCATTATCGGTACAATATCCTGCTTACTTACATCTAAATCATGATGTGAACACAGGTATAATAGGATCTGTATTCGCTATATGTTCTCTTGCAGGTACTATAGTTGGTGGTAACCTATTTGATAAATTAGGACCATTTAAAACCGTAGCAATAGCTGGAGTAATAGTTCTTATATCAAACTTATCATTAATATTTGCAATAGATGTAACTCCTCTTGCTTACGTATTCGCAGTAGCTAAAGGTTTATCTATATTTGCATATACAATGGGACCAGCTTTACTTGTTGGTAAATTATTTGGAAATAAAGAATATGCTGGTGTGCTAGGTATGGTTCAATTGGTGTTCGGTATCGGATTCGCTGCAGGTTCATCAATATTCGGTTTAGTTGTTGATAAAATGGGATACGGTGTTGCTTGGTGGTCAATAGTAGTTGCTGTTATATTAGCTTATGCTGGTATATTAAGCGCTATAAGAGTTATGGATAAATTAAATAAAGATAATCAATCTGAAAGAGTGGCTGCTTAATTGTATAAAAAAAGGACTTTGTTAACTTAACAAAGTTCTTTTTATACATTTACCTTTTTTGATGTGGTGTTGAATTATTCATAGAATTATTACTACTTACAAAACTATGAATCATCATTTTTTGATATATAGGTTGAGTTGGAGCAATCCACACTTTCCCTTGACCAGAAAATGTATTTAGAAATCCTTCACCATTTATCGCAGAACCAAATAAACTCTTATCTGATTTAGTAACTGAAAAATTCACACCACTAGTTCTAGCTATCGCAAAGTTTCCATCTACTTTTAATACTTCATCTTCATTTATATCACATTCTATAATTTCTTCTTTAGGTACATCACATTCTAAAATAACTACACCAGTTCCTGATATTTGAACTTGAAAAAATCCTTCACGACCTAATATAGTTGAAGATATATTTCTTTGTGCAATTCCTTTAACCTCAATTTCTTCTGAACAACAATAAAACATACCTTTATCTACTATAATACTTTCATTTTTTAATTCCATAATTATTATATCCAATTGCTTATAAATATATTAAACTAGATATTTATTTTCTATATTTAAAGTATTTTGAATTTAACTTTTTCTATAGGTTATTATATTAGTATCAAGATTTTCCTTTCATAATTTGAATTAACGTGATATATTTCTAGTATGTTACTTTTAGGAGGATTAATATGAATTTTATAACAAAAGAAGAATTATTGCAGAAAGATTTAGTATCTAAATTTTCTGTAGTAGATGGAAATTTAATAATAGAAGAAGGTTCTGAGTTTAAATCTAACTTTGAAACTGGAGATATCGTAACTTATAAATCAGATTCTAAAAAAATTGGTGTTGTATCTTTTATAGATGAAGACGAATTGACTATAAATTGGAATAATAGTTCAGAAACTACTGAAACTATTTCTGACTTACTAATTGTTCCTCCTACAATAGGATTATGCTTAATAAAAAATAGTAACCTTGTAGAACTATGGGAGGAATTATCTAATGGAAAAAGTGAAAGCTTTGACTTAAAGTGTATTTACTTAAAGGATCAAGTAATAAATGAAGTTCCTTTTATTAAAGCATTTAAGAACACAAATACCCTTGTTGATAAAAAATTCAAAAGAGGATTTACACTTTATAGAAAATTTGGTAATAACCAAATTTTCAGAACAAATTTATACACTATTTGTAATGATAAAATAAAATTAGATAATTCAAGATTTGTTTATTACTTATTAGAAGATCATGTAGTTTATTATTTAGGCATTGATTTAGATACTAATGATTTAGGTGTTTATTTATTTAATAGATAATAAGTTAAACTAAAATAGCTTAAAATTCAATCAGATTGGATTTTAAGCTATTTTCATCTTGTCAACTATCATTTATGTGTAAATAATATTTAATCTCTTTGTTTCAGCTTCTATCAGTTAATAACTACAGTTGTATCTATAGGTATATTGTCATAAATCCATTTTGCATTATTCGTATCTAACCTTATACATCCATGACTTATAGCAACACCTAACCTATCATCATATATTTCTCCAGTGTTTATATCATATAATATAGAATGGTAATAGTATTCACCAATTATATTTACTGCATATTTTACAAAAACTCTACTTCCTTCTGATGTTATAGCATCATATTTTACCCCTATAGAAAAAACGCCTTTTATTGTAGGTGTTGATGGTTTTCCTACTGTACAACTCCATTTATATAATAATTCCCATACATCATCTTCTCTTTCATATACATAAGTCATTCTTTCTTTAATTGATGTAACTAACAAGTAATTAGTCAAACTTTTAATTTTATTATCATTCACAAACTCAGTCATATTTATATTAAATTTATTGTAATTTAATATACGATTATATTTTATACTATCTTTATTTTTATAATGATTAGATATTCTACTATGATCAACTTCTAACATATTTTCTTTTTTAGATAGCATAATATCCTCCTAATAAATTAGTAATTAAAAATTATATTCTAACCTGCCATATTTTATATTTAAAATGATTAAATATCCATAAATATTCTTTAGTCAATATAATCTATAATTAATATTATATTTATAAACTTTTTTCATTAAAGTTTACTATATCTTCGCCTGTGAGAATTAATATATCACCATTTTGGATAATTGTAGAACCCTTAGGTAGTATAGTATCTCCTTTTCTCTTTATCATAATTATCAAAATATCATCTCCTATCTCTGCATCTGATATAGATTTATTTACACATGTATTTTTCTCAGTTATAGCTACTTCTATTATTTTTTTATCAATATCACCAGAATAATCATTGAACGTTTTTAGTACCCTAGTGTTCTCATCTACTAAATCTAGTTTTTTTGCAATCTTAGGTAATAGTGTGCCTTGAATAGCTACAGATAATAGTGCTACAGAAAAGACAACATGAAATATATCACTCTTTATAAAAACACCATAAGTTATAGCATATATAGCAAAAACTATCGATGCTGCTCCCCTTAATCCGACCCAAGAAATAAATATCTTTTCCTTTAGTGAATATTTAAATTTATGAAGTACTATAAATGTAGCTAATGGCCTTGCTATAAAAATCATAAAAATTGAAATTGGTATTGATATTCTAATTATATTAATTAATTTTGAAGGGAATGATAAAAGTCCTAATATGAAAAATAAAGCAATTTGCATTATCCATGAAATACAATCTAAAAATTTAAATAAACTTTTCTTATATGGTATTTTACTATTTCCAATAATTATCCCACACATATATACACTTAAATATCCATTTCCTCCTATGTATTCACTTAATGCATAAGATAATATTGCTATGGCCGTTATGAAAATAGCATAAAATCCTTTTATCTCAAAGTTTAGTTTTTTAATTAAATATATAGATACTTTTGCTAATAAAATACCTACTACTATACCAAATATTATTTGTTTTATTAAAAGTATAGTTAAATTAGATAAACTTCCATTTTCCATTAAAGTAAGTATTGCTAATGTAAGCATATATGCAAAAGGATCATTGCTACCGCTTTCTACTTCTAATAAAGAAGCTAAAGAACCTTCTAGGTTTAACTTTTGAGAACGAAGTATTGCAAACACTGAAGCAGCATCAGTAGAAGCAACTATTGATCCTATAAGCAAACCTTCTAATAAAGTTGTTCCTAGTATCCAATGAGTGAATAAACCAGTAAGAATTGCTGTTATTAGTACACCTAAAGTTGACATTAATATGGAAGGCATAGCTGATGGTTTTGCCATGTTCCAATTCGTTCCAAAACCACCGTAAAACATTATCAGTACCAATGCTATTGAGGATAACTCCTTAGTTAATCTATAATCTGAAAAGTAAATCCCTACAATCCCATCCGATCCAAATAACATACCTAATATAATAAAAACTAATAATATAGGAACTCCAAATTTATATAGTAATTTACTAGAGGTTATAGATATTAATAAAACAAATCCACTTATAATCATCAATTCTATCATAAGATATTTCCTCCTATTCTATAAAATACTTTGATATTTAACTTAATATAATTTATTTTATTATAGAGGATATAAAATTGTTCAATTGATAATTAAGCAAAAATCTCTCCTTATTTGTACCAAATATAAAGAGAGATTTTTATAGTAGAATTAAGTATTATTTTTTTAATATTTTTATTGCTACAGTTTTAAATGATGGCTCTTTTGAAAAAGGATCATAAACACTAGGTGTTAATGAATTTGTTTCTATATAATGTATAGGAGCATATAATTGATCTTCTTTTACCATATCATTTATCTTTACATCAAATTTAGCTCTTGAATTATTTATAGATTCAATAATTACATTTTCATTTTCATTTATCTTTAACTTTGATGCTAACTTAGGATTCATATATACATATGCTTTTTCAGGCCATGTCTTTAACTTATCAGGTATTTCTCTAGTTCTTATACTTGTATGCCATTGACCTACACTTCCTCTTCCTGAGTTAAGTATATATGGAAATTCATCATACTGTGCTACGGGATTTTTTGATATATCGCCAAATAAAAACTTAACCTTTTTTGATGGGGTATAGTATTCACCATTTTCATAAAGTCTTCTTTCATCTTCTTCAAGTGCTTCACTTTCTCTAAATGGCCATTGAATTCCTCCCGAACCAGTTCTATCTTCACCTTCTAATAGCTCATAAGTAATACCAGTTATATCACATGGCATTCCCTTTGAACATTTTTTAAGTAATTCAAAGGTATCTTTCGGTGTCTTCCAATTATCTAATAATTTGCCCATCCCTAATGCTTTACCTATATTAAATATTATCTCATAATCAGTTAATTCATCTTCTTCCTTCGGTATAACCGGATTGACTTTGGATACTCTTCTCTCTAGGTTTATTAGAGTCCCTTCTTTTTTAATAATTGGTACAGATGGCAAAAATAGGTAACTTAACTTTGATGTATGTGTATCTGCATATATATCTTGAACAACTAAAAATTCAAGATTTTCAGCAGCCTTTTTAAACTCTGAGTTATTAGTCCATGAATGTCTAGGATTTGTTCCTATTACCCATAAACCTTTTATCTCACCAGCTATAGCTTTTTCAACTATTACATTGTATGGTATAGTCGCTTTTGTAGCTAATAAACTTTCATTTACTTCTAATGCCTTTGATACGGCTTTTCTTCTTAATATATCATCAAAATCTCCTCCACCAAATAATCCAGTAGTATTACTAAACGCCCTTGATCCCATGGCATTACTTTGTCCGGTTAAAGAATTAGCACCTGTTCCTGGTCGTCCTATATTTCCAGTCATTACAGCCAGGTTTATTATCGCTTGTGCCGTTCGAACGCCTTCATAGCTCTGATTTACCCCCATTGTCCACCAAAAAGATACTCTTTTTCCATCATGTATAGTTTTTGCAAGATTTAATATTCGCTCTTTTGATATACCTATTTTTTCAAAAGAATTTTCTGGAGTAAATTTACTTACATGATTTTTAAACTCTTCAAACCCTTCTGAATACTGTTTAATATACTCCTTATCTATCCAATTATTTTCTATTAATACATTAGCTAATGTATATAATAATGTTAAATCTCCTTTTGGTTTAATATCAATCCATTCATCAGCATACTTAGCTGTTTCAGACTTTCTAGGATCAATTACTATAATCTTAGCATCCTTATTTTTTCTTACGCGCGCCCAAAAAACAGGGTGCGCTATAGCTGGATTTGAACCAATAAAAATTATAGTATCTGAAAGTTCTGCATCTTTTAATGTATAAGGTGGGGCATCAAATCCAAAACTTTGTTTGTGAGCTACTACAGAAGTTGCCATACATTGTCTTGTATTTCCATCTCCAGGTATTTTCATAAAGTTTCTAGCTACATGTCCAAGTAAGGCTATTTCTTCAGTAGTGATTTGTCCTGTACTTATAAATGCAACGCTTTCTGTTCCATATTTTGATTGAATATCACTCATTTTTTTTGCAAATAATTCAAATGCTTCATCCCATTCTATCTCATTTCTATTACCACTTTCATCTCTTAATAATGGTTTTTTTGTAACTTCACCTTTAATCTGCTCTTTATCTAAATTTAAACCTTTTATACAAGCAAGACCTTTGTTGACAGGATAGTTTTTAGTTGGAGAAACTTTAGTAATTTTATTATCTTCAACGTAAAAATCAAGATTACATCCTATAGAACATATATTACAAGTTGATTGAATTTTTTTCATATATTTACATCTCCACTTTTTTTAAGTAATATTTAATCTTCCTTAAAATTATTTCTCAACATTGTCATAAAATTAAATATAACAAATGTAATTATTCCAGTTGTAATAAAAATTTGTATTCCTGAAATCTCTTTTATTATTACTGATAAAATTTTATATCCTTGTTTATCTAAAAAACCTGAAATTTTTACTGATGCTACTATGCCTATAGGCATTGGGAATGTTAATCCTGCAAATCCAGGAGAAAACTTATATTCAAAAAATTTAGGTAGTTTATATAAAACAAAAGCCAAGGATAGCAATACTACAATATATAATAAATATAACAATGTATTATTTGGATTTCTAATAATATTAATATAACTTACTACACATAAGCTTGATGGTGCTAATACTATAGCTTGTGTATGATATGCGTCATCTTTTATTTCATATTTAAGTAGCCTATATATCATAAAAGGCATTATTATAAATAAAATCGTAATTCCGTAATACACAATTATCTTGCTTATCATAGGTTCATTCATACTAATTCCAACAACTGTGGATACCATTATTCCGTTATATGTAACAAACCAGCTTGGTATAAAGGTAAGTATATTAAATTTTTTTATAACATTTCTATAAGTAAATACAATTATGTGTAGTGCATGTAGTATAATTCCAATAAACCAAATATATTTTCCCAATACTATATTAAACTCAAATATATAACTTCCTATTATCATAATTAGCATTGTTATACCTGCGTATAAACTTGCTAGTATTGTATTAGAATATTCATTACTTACAATATTAATATTTGTTGCTATTTTTAATAAGTAAAGAAACAAAACTATTATTGATACAGCTATACTTATATGTATTACCCATGAAAATCCTAATAATAAATATATATTAGACAATGTACATAATCCTACAAATGTAGGTACAATCCCTATTGGTATTTTACTTAGCCTTTTTTTAAACTCTCCATTTATGTTTTTATCTCCTCCTTAGAACTAGTTTTATGGTTTACTATATTATGAGTAATTTTAGGATTAAACATAATTTGCTATTTTAAATAAATTTATGCTATTTTAATATACCTCAGTTAATATTTAATTTGTCTCTAATATATTCTGCAAAATACAAAAAAATATAGTGTTTTTTAATTATATATAGGTGTATTGAATACACTAAACTTTATAAATTTACGTAATAAAAAATGACCTATAAATATGTCATTCAAACTTAAAACTCATATATTATAATTTTTCCATCATATATTCTTTATATCCTGAATCTTCATTTACTTCTTCTTTAATTATTTTAAAACCTCTATTAATATAAAATTCTACAGATTTTTTATTATCTTTATATACTGATAAATTTAATTTTTTATATTTATTAACTATATAATTTATTAAGCTCTTACCTATACCATTGCCTTGAGCATCTATATCAACAAATAGTGATCCTATAAATGCCTTATCGATTACACTTATAAATCCCTTTATATCTCCTTGATCTTCATATACAAAAGTTTCTGATATAGGTATATATTCATTTTTTACAGTATTATAATTACCTTCCCAATATTCTTTAGATATAAAATCATGTGCTTTTATAGTGCTTTTTATCCATATATCCATTATTTTATCTATATCTTTATTTTCCATATTTCTTATCATATCAATTATCTCCTCCTAAAAACACTCTCTGTATTTAATATTATTATCTATTGTTAGTAGACACTAAGTAATCAACACATATAAATATACCATGATAATTTTATTAAAATAAAAAAGATATTAGTAATTTACTAATATCTTTTTTATTTTAATGTTGTATATTATTATTCATTAATAAAGTTTTTCCATTAACTTATCCTCTTATTAGTTTTGCTAAATCTTTAGCAAAGTAAGTAATTATTATATCAGCCCCAGCTCTCTTAATAGACATCACTGATTCATAAATAGCACCTTCTGCTAAAATACCATTCTTAACAGCAGACTTAAGCATTGCATACTCACCACTAACATTATATGCTGCAAGTGGTAAATCGAAATTATCTTTAACTCTTCTTATAACATCTAAATATGAAAGTGCCGGCTTAACCATAAGAATATCCGCACCTTCTAAAACATCTAACTCAGCTTCAATAAGTGCCTCATTAGAATTAGCTGGATCCATCTGGTAAGTCTTTCTATCACCAAAACTAGGAGCAGAATTAGCAGCTTCTCTAAATGGTCCATAGAAAGTTGATGCATACTTAACACTATATGCCATAATGCCTATATTCTCAAAACCAGCTTCATCTAGACCTTCTCTAAGTACACCAATTCTACCATCCATCATATCAGAAGGAGCAACCATATCCGCACCAGCTTTAGCGTGACTAACTGCAATCTTAGTTAAGTACTCTAGAGTAACATCATTTTTTACATATCCATTTTCATTTAAGATTCCACAATGACCATGGCTAGTGTACTCACACATACAGACATCAGTAATAACATTAATCTCACTGTCAATTTCTTTTATCTTTATAATAGCTCTTTGAATTATTCCATTATCATTATAAGCTTCACTACCACAAGCATCTTTTTCATGATCATGAGGTATACCAAATAATATTACATGTTCAATTCCTAAGTCTTTTATTTCTTTTATCTCATCTTCTAACATATCTAAAGAAAAATGATATACATCTGGTAAAGATGAAATTTCATTTTTTATCCCTTCACCCTCTACTATAAATAAAGGATAAATTAAATCTTCTACATTTAGCTTTGTTTCTCTCACTAAATTTCTTATAGCTTTATTTGCCCTTAATCTTCTAGGTCTTCTTAACATAATATTCCCTCCAAAAGTAATTACAATTACTTATTAGATAGTAGTAATCGCTTCTACAATTTTATCTATAGTAGCTTTTTCAGCTTCTTTGTAAACATTTATATTTAATTCTTTTGCAGTCGCTGAGGTTATTGGCCCTATAGATATTACTTTAGAACTACTTATTTTATCTAAGTTATCTTTACCTATAATTTCCACAAAATTTCTTACAGTTGAAGAACTTGCAAAAGTTATATAGTCTAACTGTTCATTCTCTAGTATATCTAAAATTTCTTCTTTTTTACTAGTATCTATTACACTTTCATAAGTATGAATTTCTTTTACAGTGCAAATTTCACTTAACTTATCAATTAAATAATCTCTAGCATTTTTAGCTCTTGGAATTAATATCTTGTCTTCTTTTCTTAGCTTATTTTTTAACTCATCAAATAAAGATTCTGCTACAAATTTTTCTGGAACTATATCAGGATTTATTCCCCTAGATTTAATTTCTTTGGCTGTAGCACTTCCAATTGCACATACTTTTATATTTGCTAGTGATCTTACATCTAAACTCATTTCTTCTAATTTATCAAAGAAAATTTCTACACCATTTTTACTCGTAAGAACTAAGTATGTGTATTCTTTTATATTATTTATTTCATTTTCTAATTCAAAATTATTATCTATTTTCTTTATTTTTATAGTAGGTATTTCTATTGGATTTCCACCTAAATCCATAATTTTTTCTACTATAGAGCTACTTTGAGTTCTACTTCTAGTAACCATTATGTTCTTACCAAATAGAGGCTTTCTTTCAAAAAAGTTTAAAGTATCTCTTAGGTTTACTACACTTCCTACTGCTATTAATGTTGGTGGCTTAATATTTTCTTTTACTGCTGTTTCATAAACATCTTCTAATGTAGAAGTTATAACCCTTTGGTTATACCTAGTTGCCCAACTTATAAGCGCAACTGGAGTATCCTTGGACTTACCTTCTTTAATTAAGTTCTCACTAATTTTCTTTAAGTTAGCAACCCCCATTAAAAATACTAAAGTACCTCTAGTATTCGCTAACGCATTCCAATTTATCTCAGGATTTTCTTTATCATCTTCTCTTAGATGTCCTGTTATTACATGGAAAGAAGATGCATGATCTCTATGTGTTATAGGTATACCTGCATAACAAAGCCCACCTATAGCAGAAGTTATTCCTGGAACTACTTCAAAGTCTATTCCTTCTTCTTTTAAAAGTTGTCCTTCTTCTCCACCTCTACCAAATACATAAGGATCTCCACCTTTAAGTCTTGTAACTATTTTTCCTTCTTTAGCTTTATCACATATTACTCTATTTATATCCTCTTGAGGCAGCGTATGATTACTAGATGCTTTGCCTACGTATATAAATTCACAATTAGGCTTAGCTTCCTTTAAGTAGTTAACATTTGCTAATCTATCATAAACTATAACATCAGCTTTTTTTATACACTCTAGTCCTTTTAATGTTAATAACTTATAATCTCCTGGTCCTGCACCTACTAAGTAAACTTTACCCTTCATAGCTTTCATACTCCTTTAAAACTAATTTTGCTAGTTCAATTCCTGTTTCTCTAGGAGAATTAAAGCTGCCTTCTAATTCTTTAATTACAAGGTTATGCCCATCCTCATCTCCAAATAATCCTGTTAGCTTAATTTTTTCGCCTTCAACGATACAATAAGCTCCCATCGGAATATGACAACTTCCATTAACTCCATCTAAAAAACCTCTTTCAGCTGCTACTTGAATTTCAGTTTCTCTATCTTTTATACAATTGATTATATTTTCAATTTCTATATCATTATCTCTTATTTCAATAGCAAGAGCTCCTTGTGCTGGTGCTGGTACCATTATATCGGTTGGAATATAGTAGCTTATATGCTCACTCATACCAACTCTTAATATCCCTGCTGCTGCAAGTACTACTCCATCTAAGTTTTCATCTTCTATTTTTCTAATTCTTGTATCTATGTTCCCTCTTATTGGAACTATTTCTAAGTCCGGTCTTTTTCTTAGTAATTGATATTTTCTTCTCTTACTACCAGTACCTATTTTTGCTCCTTTTGGCAAATCATCTATTGATTTATATCCATCTTTTAATACAAGAACATCTCTAGGGTCTTCCCTTTTAGGTATACCTGCAAATTTCAAACCTGCTGGTAAGCATGAAGGCATATCCTTCATGCTATGTACAGCTATGTCGATTTCTTTATTTATTAATTGTTGTTCTATTTCTTTTACAAATAATCCTTTATCTCCTATTTTGTCTAAAGATAAATGTTGTACTAAATCACCCTTAGTTTTGATTATCTTTACTTCAAAATCTATTTCAGGATTATATTTTTTTAACTCACTTATTACCCAGTTAGTTTGTGTAAGAGCTAGTTTACTACCTCTTGTTCCAACGACTACCTTCATGACAAAATCTCCTTATGTATAATAACTTTATCCTACTTTATTTACTAGTTTATCTAGTTGTTTTTTATTATCTTTATTTACTAGTATTGTTGAGAAGTAAGATATCTTTTCCTCTAAATGAACATCTCTTAAATCAGTATACACTACTTCACCTTCTTGAGATGAGTTACTTACTAGTATAGCACTATCTATTAAGTCAAACTTTTCTAATTTAGTTATTATTTCTTTGAAATTTTTATAAACTTTCATTAATACTATACAACTATAATTTTCTAATGCGTAGTCTATTCTTTCTTCTTCCATTGTACAAGGTATTACTATTAGTGGCTCTCTATCCATAACTAATGGGAAGTTTTGATTAGAAGCTATATTTGAAAATGAAGATATTCCTGGTATAGTTTCTACATCTATTTCATCTATAAGTCTTTCCATTATATAAACATAAGTACTATATATCATTGGGTCTCCTAATGTTACAAATCCAACATTTTTGCCACCTTTAACGTCACTTACTATTTCTTCTGCTATTTTGTTCCATGCAGCTACTTTTTCACCATCATTGAAGTTCATTGGAAAATGTCTTGATTTTATTTCAAGTCCATCCGGTAAGTATTTACTTACTATTGATAAAGCTAAACTTTCTCCGCCTTTTTTAGATTCTGGTGTATATAATATATCCAAATTTTGTATTGTTTCTACCGCTTTTACTGTTACTAAAGAACTATCTCCAGGTCCTGTTCCTATTCCATAAAATTTTGACATTTTCTCTTCCTCCTAATTGTTTAGCATATATTTTCTAATTGTTCTAATTTTGCTATGCAGTCATGTGCATGACGTACAAATTTATCTTGAATTTTAGCGTTTTCTCCCAATCCTTGTAAATATACGTTTACTTCAAATCCTTCTGATTCTAAAATAGATCTCCAAGAATCATCTTCATCACCTGCCATATCATTTATAGCATGATCTCCTGCTACTAGCATTAATGGCATTAAGTTAACTGTTTTTACATCAGTTTCCTTTAATCTTTTTATAACTTGATCAATTTCTGGGTACCCTTCTACTGTTCCAACATAAGCATTTATACCATGGTCTCTTAACATATACTCTATCGCTGGATACGCAGAGTGAGATTCATGTACTGTTCCATGTCCCATAAATACTACAGCTTCATCTAATTCCATTTTTGGTATTTGAGCTTCTATAGCTTCAACTACTTCTTTATAATCTTCTATATAAGTAAGTAGTGGTCTTCCTAATATTAATTTTTTAAACTTATTCTTATACTCTTCTATTTGATCTTTCAGTTTGTTGAATTCTTCACCACATATTATATGAAGAGTTTGAACTATAACTTCTTCATATCCTTCTTCATGTAATTTATCTAAGGCTTGTATAGGATTATTTATTTCAATTCCATCTCTTCTTTTTATTTTTCTGATTATCATATTTGAAGTGTATGCTCTGTAAAAATCATAGTCATTTAGGTCTGCATTTATTTTCTTTTCGCATGCCTCTATTGTCTTTTTTCTAGTTTCTTCATAGCTTGTTCCGAAACTTACTACTAAAACTGCCTTCTTCATTATTGTTAATCTCCCTAAATCTTTATTAAATTTCTTATTTCTCTTACATCATTAATAACTTTTGGATAATCCATAGTTTCTCTTCTTATTATTACTACAGGTATACCAAAAAACTCTGCTGCATCAACTTTTTCTAAGAATCCACCAGCAACTCCACTTTCCTTAGTTATCACTAAATCTATTTTATATTGTTTATACATCTCTATATTTATAGTTTTACTAAATGGACCTTTCATAGCTATTATGTTATCTCCATTTAAACCTAAGTCTTCACAACTTTTTATTACTTCACTTGTTGGAAGTACTCGTGCAATTAGTTTTTTATTTTGTATAAGCTCTACATACTTATTTAAATTCTTACTACCGGTTCCAATAAATATGTTGTTATATTTCTTTTGATTTGCAACTTCACAAGCTTCTTCTATCGTGTTAACTATCTTTATATTCTCATAAGCCATTCCTTCTAGAAGTGATTTTCTCTCATATCTTATATACTCTATATCCACTTCTTTTGAGCATTCTATAGCATTTTTAGAAACTTCTATCGCATAAGGATGTGTTGCATCTATAATTTGATTTACATTATTATCTTTTATAAACTTAACCATATCTTCTTTAGTAAGCTTCCCTAATATAACATTTCTTGCATATCCTGTAGCTAAATCTCTTCCATATTCTGTTGTAACTGATAAAGTATATTTTAAATTGAATATTTTATTCAGTTCGCTGCATATTTCTAAGCTGTCTGATGTTCCACCTAAAACTAATATCATATACCTACCTCCTTATACAGTGTATCCTCTAGGAGTTATTATCTTATCATTGTCTATAAATGTACTCTTATTTCCTATAACAACCATAGTTGTCATATCAACTCTTTCAAAGTCCATAGTATCAAATGTACAAACAAATTTTTCTTCTTTTTCTCTTCCTACATCCTTAACTATTCCTACAGGTGTCTTACCATCTTTAAACTCACTCATTATTTCAAAAGCTTTTGCTAAATGTTCGCTTCTACCTTTACTTCTTGGATTGTATAAGCAAACAACAAAGTCAGCTTCAGCTGCAAGTTTTAACCTTTTTTCTATAACGTCCCATGGAGTTAATAAATCACTTAAACTTATATGGCAAAAATCATGCATTATAGGTGCACCAAGAATTGCAGCTGCTCCTATACTTGCAGTAACACCTGGAACTACTTTTACAGGTACTTCAGTTTCTTCTTTTGAAGTTAACTCTAATATTAACCCTGCCATACCATATATTCCGGCATCTCCACTGCTTATTACGGCTACATCCTTACCTTCTTTCGCTATTTCAACTGCCATTTTACATCTATCTATCTCTTGTCTCATTCCATTTGAAACAACTTCCTTATCTTGTATAAACTCAGTTATTAAGTTTATATATGTTTTGTATCCTACTATAACTTCTGACTTTTCTATAGCATTTATAGCTTCTAGAGTCATCATTTCTTTGCTTCCTGGTCCAATTCCTACTACATATATCATATCTTTAATCTCCCTACAGAAAATGTAATTCCTTTATATTTATTTTTTTCTATTATTATATTTCCATCACTTAAAATATAGGCTATTGGTTCTGCTACTGAGTATACTCCTACACTTTTTTTCACCCATTCTGATTTTTCAAATAAATAATCTATTTTTGATATTTCTTCTTTTGTAAATACCTTAAAAGGCACATTTAAAGCATTACTCAAATCAATAATTGCCTTTTCATCTTTTTTTACATCTATACTTCCAATCTCTTTGATTGAATTTATATCTATATTATTCTTATGTATAAAATCGTTTAGGGACTCTTGTAACAATAGACTATCTGTATCTCTTCTACATCCGATTCCAAATACTATGTCTTTAGGTATAACTTTTATTATTTTATAGTTACCCTTTAAGTGTTCCTCTATTTGTAAGTTATGTTTATTACTTATAACTACTATAGTTTTAGAGTTAATTTTACTTAATTCAATTCCATCTTGTAAATGTTCATTTATACTTTTTTTATTTGAAATTATTGTAAAACCTCTAGTATCTACACTTTCATATTCTCCATCTAAATATAATCCTACTGACTCTCCATTTACTAACATAGAATTAACTAACAGGACACTATCTCTAAAATTATCTATGTGTGCATTTAATTTTTTAGCTATTATATCTAAAGATGATTTTTTATTTGTATCAGTAGCTGTAGTTATTACTGGATTTGATTTTAAAAGTTCACTTATATAGAGTGTCATTTCATTTGCCCCACCCATATGGCCGCTTAGTAAACTAATTATATTTGTTCCTTTTTCATCTGTTACTAATATAGCAGGATCTGAAAATTTACTAGTAACTAATGGTGCTATTGTTCTAACTACAATTCCTGTTGCCATTATAAATACTATGTATTCATATTTATCAAATATATCTTCTACAAAAAACTTTAACCTTTTTCTAACAATATACATTTCTGTATCATCTTCTTTAGACTTGCTTATAACTTCTTTTATTTCTTTTGAATTATCATCTTTCTTATTATTTATGAAGTAAATATCTCCATCATTTAATAATCTTTTTATTTTACATGCTAAGCTACGTCCATTTGTTGTTATACAAAGTATTGCTATATTAGAATCTGTATTCATGTTTAAAATCCTTATCATATAACTTAGAGTTATTGTACTCTTTACCTAAGAATTCTCCTACCATTATTAAAGCTGTTTTAGTTATATTATTTTCTTTAACTTTCTCTGCTATATCTTGTAAAGTTCCTTTTACTATTTTTTCATCTGGCCAAGTAGCTTTATAAACTACAGCTATTGGAGTAGTTTCTGGATATCCTCCAGATATTAACTTTTCAACAACCTTTTCAATTTCTTGAACTGATAAGAATATAACCATTGAAGTTTGGTGTTTAGCAAAAGATTCTATTGATTCTTTTTCTGGTACTGGTGTTCTACCTTCCATTCTTGTTATTACTACACTTTGAGATATCTCTGGAACTGTATACTCTACTCCAAGTGCAGATGATGCTCCTAAGAATGAACTTACTCCTGGTGTACAATCATAATCTATATCTAATTTATTTAATTCTTCAACTTGTTCTCTTATAGAACCATATATTGAAAAATCTCCTGTTTGCAATCTTACTACAGATTTTCCTTCTTTTATTCCCTTTTCCATAACATCTGTTATTTGTTGTAAATCCATATAAGCACTATTGTGTATTTCACAACTCTCTTTACAGTACTCTAAAAGTGCCGGGTTAACTAACGAACCTGCATATATTACAACATCAGCCTCACTTAAAAGCTTGTATCCTTTTAGTGTTATTAATTCTTTATCTCCTGGTCCTGCACCTACAAAATGTACTTTATTTATCATCTTATTCTACTCCTTTTTCACAAGATATTATGTAAATTGGGTTTAGTGGTTTAAAATACTCTCCTCTACCCAGCTTCTCTAATTTAGAAACATTCAAAACTGAGACGTCTAAATTAGTAAATCCATGCTTTCTTAATAAATTTAAAGTTTGATTGAAAGTATCTACTATTATAAAATTAGCAACTAGCCTTCCGCCTTCTACCAACAGATTTTTCGACCATATTATTATTTCTTCAAGGTTATTACCAGTACCTCCTAAAAATATAGCATCTACACCATTTTTTATTTCAATAGGTGCATATCCTTTTAAAATTTCTACATTTTTTAAGTCAAACTTCTTAACATTTTGTTTTATTAAGTCTAAAGCATCGTCATTTCTTTCTATTGCTGTAACTTCTAAATTTGGATAATGGTATGCTGATTCAACGGTTATACTTCCGGTTCCAGCACCTACGTCTATAAACCTTTTAGCATTTACTAAATCTAACTTATTTATAGATATAGCTCTTACTTCTTCCTTAGTAATTGGTACTCTTCCAGTTATAAACTCACTATTTTTCATCTAATATCACCACAACATTCATGTCAAATTTTTCAATCTTTAGTATTTCTTCAGGAGATGCTACTGTAATTTTTTCATTATCGTAAGACAAGTTTTCTCCAACTACAACAATTTTCTTTAATCCTCTACTTATTATCTCTTTACTAATCTCATGAGGACCTATTTTATTATCGGTTACCATACATACTTTCTTATGATCTAAAATATAATCAAAATCAGGTACCTTTCCATGACTACTAGTAATATATAAATCATTCATATCTTCATAAATTTTAGAGAATATATATTGTAAAGAGCTAATCCCTGAAACTATATTTAAATTTTTATTATCAATATTCTTAGATAAATATCTTCCTATGCCATATATAAATGGATCTCCAGATGCTATAACAGATATTTGTTTTTCCTTATTAGTATTTATGTATTCTAAAATCTCCTTTAAGTTAGATGCCATTTCAATTTTTTTTCCTTTGAAATTTTTAATAGTTTCTAAATTCCTTTTTCCACCTATTAAAATTTCAGAATCATAAATTAATTTTTCACCTAACTTCGTTATATAATTTTCATTTCCCGGACCTAGTCCAATTATATTTATCATCTAAATACCTCCACTAAATCATCTGCTTTATCTGATTTTCCAAGTAATGTTTTATCCATAGTGAACATCATCACTTCTACATCTATACCTTCATCTAATAAATATTGATCTATCTTATATTTACATTTGTTGCTTATTAAATCATAAAAATCAGTGTAATCACTATTATTTATAATCTCTACTGCACCTTCTGCTGTAACACAACTTTCTATTTTCTTTAAAAATTCAAGTGGTGCACCCATCATAGCTAAATTAGAAATTAGTATTTCACTTCTAGCATCTGCTACTTTACTATGAGTGTTAAAAATTCCAGCAGATATTTTTATATACTTTCCGATATGTCCCGCCATAAGAATCTTCTTAAAACCAATTCTTTGAGCTTCTTTTAGCATATATCCTATAAAATTACTAGTTCTAACTACATACTTCATATCTAAATTTAATTTATCTTTTATAAATTCTTCTCCATGATTACCTGGAACTAAGATGATTTTATCTAATCCCTGTGACTTCTTCATCTCAAGCTCTATTGATAGTGACTTTTTCCAACCTTCATCACTCATTGGCTCAACTATTCCAGTCGTACCAAGAATAGAAATACCTCCTACAATTCCAAGTCTAGGATTAAAAGTCTTTTTTGCTATTTCCACGCCTTCTGGTGCTGATATTGTAATTCTTAAACTTTTATTTTTTCCAATATTATCTCTAAAATTTTCACCTATAATTTTTCTAACCTCGGTATTTATCATTCTCATAGGAACTGGATTTATAGCAGGTCTTCCTACATCTACACTAAGACCTTTTTTAGTAACAACTCCTACACCAACTCCGCCTTCAACTATTATATCTTCATCATTTACTCTATCTATAAGTGTAGCTTCAGCATATATATGCATTCTATGAGTTGCATCTATATCATCTCCTCCATCTTTTTCAATAGAGCACTTAACTTTATTTTCATAAGCTTCTATGTTATGAACAACAAGAGATAACGGTATTCCTTTTGGCGTATCTATATTTACTTTATCTATCTTTTTTTTAGTAAGCAGCATATGAGTTGCTGCTTTTGATGCGGCACTTGCACATGAACCAGTTGTATATCCTCTTCGGTATTTTTTTCCATCAATATATACATACTCTTCCATAATATTTACCTACATAGAATATAAAATAGCATTTATTATAGCAGCAGCTAAATTACTCCCACCTTTTCTTCCTTTAGAAATTATATATGGTATATCAGTTTTCTCTAGTTCATCCTTAGATTCTGCAGCTCCTACAAATCCTACTGGAACTCCTACTACTGCATCTACATCAAGATTACCTTCATTTTTCATCTCCATAACTTTATATAATGCTGTTGGAGCATTTCCAAGTACAAATAATTTTCTTCCTTCTATATTAGCAGCTACTTCTACAGCTGCCATAGAGCGTGTTACTCCTTTTTCTTTTGCTCTATTTACTACCTCAGGATCAGCAACTAAACATTTATATTCACATCCTAAAGCATCTAATTTTCTTTTGTTTATTCCACTTAGAACCATATTAGTATCTGTAAATATAGTAGCTTTATTTTTTAACGCATCTACTATAGAATTTACAGCTTCATCAGATATTTTTAATATATCTAAATATTCAAAATCAGCTGTTGTATGTATTGAACGCTTTATGATTTTTTCCTCTATCTCATTTTTAAACTTATACCCTGGTCTAATTTCATCTATTATTCCTTGTATAATTTCAAAACTCTTACTTTCTATCATCATAGGATTTTTAACGTATTCCACTGTGTACCTCCTCTAATTCCTCCATCAATTATTTCTGATGCGTATATTTTTTTATAAAATTTATGTAATTTCTCTTTTTCTAACAATTCTATTAATCTTTTTTCATTCATATTTTTATCTAATAGTATTCCTACTACTGTACCACTATGAGCAATATTTACTCCATATGCTCCATATTGGTTAGATATTTCGATTATTTTATTTAACCCTAATTTTTGATGTATATTTTCATTAGCTAAACTACTTATGGTACATGCTTTTCCAACTAAATCCAAATCATTTTTTCTAATACCTTCTTCTAACAAATAAAAGGCTTCTTTTATTAAATCTTTATTTTTTAACTTAGTTTCCATGTAATTTGGAGTTTTTCTTATTTTTCTTGTATTTATAGCTTTATCAGGTTCAAGTATTAAAACCTTAGAGTTTTTTATATTCCCTAAATACTTTATTAACTCTCCACTTAATGGATTAAATATATTTGCTTCCTCTATAAATATAGAATCAGTTGGCTCTATTTTAGCAGCTAGCTTAGATATTTCTTCGCTAGTCATATGCTTATCTATTAATGATAATGTTGCTTTTATAGTTGCTCCTATATCAGCAGTAGAGCTTGCCATACCTTTACCTGTAGGTATTTCGCTATTTATATTTAAAGAAATCTTTTTACTTTCTCTAATTGGTAAATTAAAATGTTTAAAAACTAATTCAATTGCTTTTCTTGATTTTTGGGGTCCTATAATTATATCTTCTATTTTCTCTTCTATAATTACTGTTGAGTATAAATCTATTGCATATGAGCATAAATACTCTTCTTCATTCATAAAACCTTGAACAAACTCACCACAAGATGCTGGACATATTCCATAAGACTTCATTTTAATCTCCTAAAAATTTATTTAATTCTTTTATTAGAATTTCATTTTCTCTTCGAGATTTAATTGCAACTCTTATATAACTATTATCTAGCCCTATAAAATTAGATGCATCTCTTATAAGTATATTACTATCTAAAAACAACTTTTCTTTTATATCACTAGCAGTAAATTTATTTAATTTTATTAATATAAAATTTGTATCTGTATCATAAACCTCTATTAGTTTATTTTTTCTTAAACTTTCAAGCATAAAGGTTCTTTCTTTTATATAAAATTCTTTACTTTCTTCTATATAATCTTTATCTTTAAATATGTAATTTGATAAGTTATCTGCAAAAGAATTTATTGTCCAAGGCTCTTTATATGTATATATTTTATTTATTATTTCTTTATTGCTTGTAACTCCATACCCCAGTCTTAATCCAGGCATTCCAAAGAATTTAGTAACAGCCTTTAAAATAAATAAATTTTCATTTTTATCCACATATTTTATTAAAGAATAATCTTCTTCTTTTTCTACAAACTCCATAAATGTTTCATCTACTATTAGTAATTTATTATTTTTTACTATTAATTCTAATAGTTTTTCTAAATTCTTAACTTTTCCATTTGGGTTATTAGGGTTACATACAAATAAGCTATCAAATTTATCTATATTAGATTTAACTTCATCTAAGCTTATTTCGAAATTGTTACTTTTATCCAAGTTTAAATGCAATATTTCTAAACCATTTAGCTCTGCACTTCTTTTATATTCAGAGAAGGTTGGATTAAATATAGCTAATCTTTTATTTATACTTTTCATCATTAAATATATAATTTCTGTTGCACCATTACCAGGTATTATAAAATCAGGATTTATTCCTATATACTCTGATATGTTATTTCTTAAAGATGTATAATTTATATCTGGATAACTAGTACACTCTTTAAGTCCTTCTAATATATACGTTTCTAAATTAGATATTAATTTAGGATTTATGTTTGAACTAAAATCTAATATATTCTTAGGACTTTTATTATATTTTTTAGCCATAAGATTGATATTAGCCCCATGTCCTAGATCTTTCATCTACATCACCCCACACATAATACATATACTAATGTAAACACTATCATTGAAGTTATCGATGTAGCATACATTATTTTATTTGTTTTTACTATATCTTCAATTTCTATTTCTCTATCCTTATCTCCAATAGTTGGCTTATATACTTCTTGACCAAAGTATATATTAGTTCCTCCCAATTGAATACCTAATGCTCCTGCTACTGCACCTTCTGAGTATGCACAGTTGGGACTTTTATGATTTTTTCTATCTCTAATTGCAATCTTTGCACATGATTTAAAGTTATATCCTAATACTAAGCTTCCTATAGACATTAATAATACTGAAATTCTAGCTGGTATATAGTTTGCTATATCATCTATTCTTGCTGATGCAAATCCTAAATGAAGGTATTTTTCATTTTTATATCCAACTGTAGAATCTAATGTGTTAATTGCTTTATATGCCATAGCTAAAGGTGCTCCACCTATAAATGCATAAAACATAGGTGCAATTATTCCATCTACCGTATTTTCAGCAACGGTTTCTACTGTAGCTCTTATTATTTCTCCTTCACCTAGATGTTCTGTATCTCTTCCAACTATATAAGAAAGTTGAATTCTAGATTTTTCTATATCTCCAGTTTTAAGTACTTTATATATTTTTACTGCTTCATCTTTTAAACATTTAGTTGCTAGAGTTGTATAAATGATTAAAGAATTTACAAATAAATATATATAAATATTGAAGCTACTTATCTTAATTATTAAATACGTAATTATATAGACAGGTATTACAGTAAAAAACCATAATACAAATCCTCCTATTTTTAGATCTCTATCAGTTTTTGCTATTTTTCTAATTCTTTTTTCTATAAATTTTATAAGATTTCCTATGTACCTTACTGGATGTGGAAAAGAATAAGGATCTCCTACTATTAAATCTATTATATAACCAATATAAATTGATAATATATTCATATTACTTAATTCCTCTATTTAAAAAGTTTTCTATACATTCTAAGTTATTATAAAAATGTGTATGTAAATATGTGGCTAGAGTGTTGTTTTTACTATATCCACCTTCCCACTCATCAATAATTTTTCCAGCTCTTTCTTTTCTCATTATATAAGCACAAGGTTCATTACTTTCAAATATAGAATGATGAAACTCATGCCCCTTTATAATTTGATTTTTTTTAGCTAATATAGTATCTTCTTTTGCTTCACCAAAACAATATCCAAATCTTTTTAATGATGATGTCATTTTACTTGTTCCCTTAAATATTCCTACCATATTATATTTCTTATTCTCATTATCTAGCATATTTTCACCTAAATACATAAGTCCTCCACATTCTGCATATATAGGAATATTTCTTTCATGTGCTTTCTTTATTGAGTTCCTCATATATTCATTTTTATCTAATTCTTCACAGAAGATTTCTGGAAATCCTCCACCTATATATATATAATCAGCTTCTGGAACTTCTTTATCTTTTATAGGGCTAAAGAATTTTATTTTTAATCCTAATTTATCTAATAACTCTATATTTTCTCTATAGTAAAAATTAAAAGCTTTATCATAAGCAATTGCTATTGATTTATCTTTTACCTTATTATTTTCTATAAATTCATCTAAAGTAAATTCACTTTCTACATTCTCTGTTTCAGATATTTCAATTATTCGACCTATATCTATATACTTTTCTATTTCATCAGCTAAATTATTAAATTTAACTTTTAATGAATCTATTTCTACACTTGGTACAAGACCTAAGTGTCTTGATTCTAGAGAAAATTCTTTATTTGGAGGAAAATATCCTAATACCTCTACTTTTGCATAAGTTTCTATTGACTCTTTAAGTATTTCATAGTGACTTTTCGATTTAACATTATTTACTATAACTCCACCTATTTTTATATTTTCATCTAGCATTTTATATCCAAGTACCATAGCTGCTGCAGATGCTGCCATTGCTTTCGCATTTATTACTAATATAACTGGTGCTTTTAATAACTTTGATGCATATGAACTTGTACAACTATCTAAGTTTATTCCTAGCCCATCATATAGTCCCATAACACCTTCTATTACACTTATATCTGCATCTTTTGAAGCTTCATTTAATATGTATTTCAATTTTTCATCATCTAACATATATGAATCTAAGTTTCTTGAATTTCTTCCTGTTATAAATGTGTGATATGATGGATCTATATAATCGGGACCTACCTTGTATGGTTGTACTTTCATATTCCTTTTTGTAAGTGCTTGCATTATTCCTAGAGAAATTGTTGTTTTTCCAACTCCACTGTTAGTACCTGCAATTAATATTTTTTTCATATATTTCACCTGACCATTATTATATTTTCTAGTCTTTCATTATTTCATAAATCTTTTCTATATCTAAATGTTCTCTTAAAAAATCAGCTAATTTATCATATTCTTTTTCCTTAAATTCTTTATATGAACTTACCTTACTATCTAACTTATCTAAATTTTTCATATCTCTTATATTATTTAGTAAAGTTCTAGTAAATTCTATCTCATCAAATATTCCATGAATATATGTTCCAAATACATTTCCTTCTTCATTAACACTTCCTTCAGTGTAACTTACATCTTCACTTAATTTTTTAGTTATAGTATTCAAATTGCTTGTACTACTTCCTCTATTAGTAACTCCCATGTGTATTTCATAACCAGTTATCTTTTTATTTCCTAGATTTCTTAGATATCCATTTTTATTCTCGCATATAGATGCCTCTACTTGTGTTGTTGTTTTTTGAATCTCAAATATAGTTTCTGTGTCTAAAAGCCCAATTCCATCATATTCTTCTATTTCACCTTCTACATGGTACGGATCTTTTAGTTTCTTACCTAGCATTTGATATCCACCACAAATACCAATAATTAATTTACCTTTTTTATGTAGAGATTTTATTTGTTCTTCTAATCCATTATCTCTAATGAATTTTAGATCATCTATTGTACTTTTACTTCCAGGTATAATTACTATATCTGGATTTCCTAAAGATTCTCCATAATCTACATATCTTACACTTACATCCTCTTGAGTTTCAAATATATGGAAGTCTGTGAAATTTGACATATGAGGAGTCCTTATTATCTCTATATTAATATCTCTTGTACCAACTGATTTCTTAAACCTAGTTGTTACACTATCTTCATCTTCAATTTTTATATCATTATAAGGAAGTACACCTAATACAGGAACTTTTATAATGTCTTCTAACATTTTTATACCATCTTCTAAAAGTTCTTTTCTTCCTCTAAATTTATTTATAATTACACCTTTTACTCTTTTTCTTTCTTCTTCATCTAACAAAAGCATTGTGCCTGCAAGTGATGCAAATACTCCACCTCTATCTATATCTCCAACTATTATCACAGGAGTATTAGCAATCTTAGCCATGCCCATATTAGATATATCTCTTGACTTTAAGTTTATTTCGGCACAACTTCCTGCTCCTTCCATAACTGTAATATCATATTTATTATTTAATTCCTCAAAAGTATCTTTTAGCACATCCATAAGCTGTAATTTATAATCGTGATATTCAATTGAAGACATATTTCCAACTACTTTACCTCTGACTATGACTTGACTTTTATGATTTCCTGAAGGTTTTAACAAAATTGGATTCATATCTGCTATTGGTTCAATTCCACAGGCTTCTGCTTGTGAAACTTGTGCTCTTCCCATTTCAAGACCTTCTTTAGTTATAAAAGAATTTAAGGCCATGTTTTGAGATTTAAATGGAACTACACTATATCCATCTTGTTTAAATACTCTACATAATCCTGTTACGATAGTACTTTTGCCAACATTAGAGGCTGTACCTTGCAGCATTATTTTTTTGCCCATTATTTCACTTCCTTTTTCTTATAATTTAAAATAGGGCTATTAGAAATCTTATATTTTACAGAAAAATAAAAAAAGTCCGAACTTTCCAGTTTTCGGACTTTTTTTATTTCATAATATATCAAATAAAAGCTTCACCCCGAAGACTCTATTGTAAAATTATCTTAGGCAGGTCTCCTGGCTTAACTTCATCCTACTCCTATAACCTTCCCATCAAATTTGACAGTGGCTTATTATAATAGTTTCGTCGGTTTCACAGTAGCGGGGGCTGCAAAGGCTTTTACCTTTTTCCCTTTTAATCTCTTCTAGATGATAAGAACCTAAGTAATCTCATATTCGATTTTAATAACTTATTAATCTATTTATCTTAAGAAACTAGTATTATTCATACTATTTATTACAGTAAATCCATTGTCAACTTCTAAAATAGTAACTGAAGCATTATCTATCCTAAAGTTCCAATGGTACTTATAAGAATTTGATATTAGGTAAGTAATTATATTTCTAATACTTCCTCCATGAGAACATATTAAAATCGTCTTACCTTCATTGTCATTTAATATACTTTTAATTTCTTTTACTACTCTTTCATAAGAATCTATCAAACTTTCTCCATTTGGATATTTATATTCATATCCATAATCTATCATTTTTTGAAATTCATCTGGATAATTAGATTTTATTTTGCTAAAACTCATTCCTTCAAAATCTCCAAAGCTGATTTCTTTTAATCTTTCTTTTTCTATTATCTCTAAATTTCTATTTTTTGCTATTTGTTCTACAGTATGTTTTGTTCTTGAAGACGTTGTTGTATATATTTTATCTATATTCTCATCTTTTAGATAATTAATGAGTCTTTTAATTTGAGCTTTTCCTTCTTCACTTAATTCACTATCTATATGTCCAGATAATTTACTATCCTTGTTATCTTCAGTAATGGCATGTCTTACTAATATTAATTTTATCATAAATTCTCCTCTATATGGCTAAACTACAAAATTTAAAGTCATATATATATATATTAAATATGTTAGCTCTGATAGTTCTATACTACATCCTAATATATCTCCAGTTACTCCATCTATTTTCTTATAAACATGTTTTTTAAATAGTATATTAAATATAAAAACTACTGGTACTGAAATTAATATACTTAAAAATAATATATTATTTGATGAGAATATTAATTTTGATATTAACCCTAATATAGCTATTGAGTATAATGTAGCTGTTAAAAACATTTTTGTTGAGCATTTTCCAATGAATAAGTTTCCTAATCCATTTTTTCTAGGAGTTACGGTTTTATATGTTAAGATTAGTACACCAAGCCTACCAAGCACAGGCATAAATATTATAAGCCATAATAATCCTTCATTTATAATACTATATATAAATCCTATTTTAAATAATAAAACAAACATTACTGATAAAAGTGAATTTGTTCCAAGCCTTGAATCTTTCATTATTTCTAGCATTTTCTCTTTATCTCTATAACTATATAGTGCATCAAATGTATCACCTAATCCATCTATATGTAATCCACCAGTAAGCATCACTGCACTTAATGTAATTATTAAAGAGCTTACAAATGGATCAAATAATATAAGAGACAATTTTCCTACTAAAAATTCTAATATTCCAAGCACTAATCCTACTAATGGAAAATAGTATAAAGATTTGTGAAACTCTTCATCAAATCCAACATTTATATTTATGGGAATTCTGGTCATAAATTGTAATATTAAAATAAATCTTTTCATAACTATCCTTTTATCTTCATAGGTATACCACTAACTACAAAATGAACTTCATCACTTTTTTTAGCTATAAGTTGATTTACCCTTCCTACAATATCAGAATATACTCTAGTAAGTTTATTTCCAGGAACAATTCCCATTCCTATTTCATTTGTAACCATTACAAAATATAAATCCGTTTTTTCTACTTCTTCAAGTAATTTTTCAACTTGTGATTTTATATATAATTCTAAAGCATTTATCTCATAAGTATCTGCACTATCTACATCAATATCAGAGTCAAACATTAAATTGTTAACTAACAATGTTATGCAATCCAATATTACTGTTTCATGCTCTTTAGATATATCTTTGATTATTGAGTGTATATCTTTAAATTTCTCATAAGTTTTCCATTCTGAAGGTCTACTATTTTGATGCTTTTTTACTCTATCTTTCATCTCATTATCAAATGGTATTGATGTTGCTATATATGCTGTTTTATTATTTCTATCTTTACATAGTGATTCTGCAAAATTACTTTTACCTGATCTTGCACCACCAGTAACTAAAATAATTTTACTCATATTAACTCTCCTTAAATTTGTATTATCTACCTAACATATCAATTTCATCATATGTAACCATATTCTTATATGTAAATGTACATGCTTCTATTATATTAAATGCTAAAGCTGCTCCACTACCTTCTCCTAATCTCATATCCATATTTAATACTGGACTTAACTTTATTATAGATAAAGCTTTTTGGGTTCCTGGTTCTGCAGATAAGTGTGATCCTATCATATAATCTCTAGTTATTGGATTAATAGTATATGCAAGTAATGCTGCAGCATATGATATAAATCCATCTATAACAACTGGAGTTTTATTTGCACTACATCCCAATATTACACCAGCCATAGCTCCTATTTCAAACCCACCAACTTTTTCTAATATATCTATGCCATCTTTAGGATTTGGATTATTTAAAGCTATTGCTTTTCTAATTACATCCGCTTTATGCTTTAATCTTTCTCTTTTAAGTCCTGCACCTATTCCTGTTATCTCTTCAGGATCACAATCTCCAATAACAGATATTATCGCTGTACTTGGAGTCGTGTTACATATACCCATTTCTCCAATGCCTATAACATTATATCCTTTTTCTATACTTTTTTCAGCCATTTCTATACCTATTTCTAAACATCGTATTGCTTCTTGTCTAGACATAGCTGGTCCTTTTGCCATATTTGATGTGCATTTTCTAATTTTATAATCCAACACACCTTCCATTTTTTCGTCAGTATTTATACCTACATCTACAGCAACTACATCTGCTCCAACAAATTTAGCTATTGTGCCTACACCACATGTTCCATTTGCAAAGTTAGGAAATTGAAGTTTAGTTATTTCTTGAGGATCTGGTGCTACACCTTCTTCATATACTCCATGGTCTGAACCAAAAGCGATTACAACCTTTTTATCTGTATCATAAAATTTACTTCTATATATACCTGCAAGTTGTTCACATATATCTTCCATTTTTCCTAAACTGCCTTGCGGTTTTGCTTGTCTATCTAGCCTATATCTTGCAGCTTTAATTGCATCTTTATCTAGTGGTCTTATACTTTTTAATACTCTTTCTAAAGTTGATGTACTTTCTAATACACTCATCTTATTGTTCACTCCCTTATATACTATTTTTACAAAATTTAACCTAGCCAAAAGGCTAGGTTTTCAACAATTTCATTTTGCCTAGTCTGATTTAAACATAAGATGATATAAATTTATAAAATACTTAACTTTTGTAAATATTCTACACTACAACCTAATATCCTCTTATATTATATTAAAACTGGCTAAAAGTCTTTTTATTTTGTATTTTTCTTATAAGTTATGAGATACTTTTAAAGCTTCATAATTTGCAGATATAGTTCTTTCTATATCTTCATCTGTATGAGCATTTGATAAAAACATAGCTTCATATTGGCTAGGTCCAGTAAGTATTCCTCTATCTAGCATTTCTTTGAAGTATAAATTAAACTTATCTATATCGCATTTTTTTGCATCATCAAAACTTTCTACAGGTCCTTTAGTAAAGAATAGACATAATAAAGATCCAGCTCTATTCACTGTATAATCTAATCCTAATTTTTCTAGGTTAGATTTTATTCCTTCTTCTAATCTTTTAGCTTTTCTTTCTAGTTCAGTATAAATTTGAGGATTGTCTCTTAATATCTCTAAATTCTTTTTACCCATGTACATTGCTAATGGATTACCAGATAGTGTTCCTGCTTGGTAAACAGGACCTACTGGAGAAACTACATCCATTATTTCTTTTTTACCACCATAAGCGCCAACTGGAAGGCCTGCTCCTATAATTTTACCAAAGCATACCATATCTGGATTTACCCCAAAGTAAGCTGGTGAACTATTATAATTTATTCTAAATCCAGTTATAACTTCATCAAAGATTAAAACTGTACCATATTCTGTACATAATTCTCTAAGAAGCTCTATAAACTCTTGTTTTCCTTTAACTAATCCCATATTTCCTGAAATTGTTTCTACTATTACAGCAGCAATTTCACTTCCTTGTTCTTTAAATACTCTTCTTAAATCATCTAAATCATTATATTTAGCCACTAAAGTATGTTTTACTACATCATCAGGTACTCCTGGACTTGTTGGAACTCCATATGTTAAAGTTCCTGAACCAGATTGAACTAATAATGCATCTGAGTGTCCATGATAACATCCTTCAAATTTTAATATTTTATTTCTTCCAGTATACCCTCTGGCCACTCTTAATGCACTCATTGTTGCTTCTGTTCCTGAGTTAACCATACGTACTTGATCTATTACAGGATATGCATCAACTATTATTTTTGCCATATCAACTTCTATCTTTGTTGGCACTCCAAAACTAGTTCCTCTTTTTATAATATCTTCGATACCTTCAGTTAACTCTTTTGGAGAATGTCCTAACATAAGTGGCCCCCATGAGCAAATATAATCAAGATATTCATTTCCATCTGCATCATATACTTTGCTACCATGAGCATGATCTACAAATATAGGAGTTAGTCCTACTGATTTAAAGGCTCTAACTGGACTATTAACTCCTCCAGGTATGTACTTTACTGCTTCTTCATATATTTTAACTGATTCTTCATACTTCATTTACATATCCTCCTGCGATTAAATTTCAAATAATTCCTCAATTAATTTTATATATTCTTCTCTTTTTCCCTTATCTTTTACCTGTTTTAAATTCAATATAGGCTCTCTAACAAGTCTTTTTAATGCTGATGACATCATCTTATCTATAAGCTTTTTATCCTTTGAATTAAGTTCAACTTTTCTAAATATATAATCTAATGTATCATCTTTTATTTCAGAACACTTCTCATTTAAAGATTTGATTGTAGGATCTATATCTACTGCGTCAACCCACTCTACAAATTCATTAACTTTACTATTTATAATATCTCGCCCTATTATTGCTAACTCATTTCTCTTATTATCATTTTTATCATGTATTTTTTTTAAGTCATCTATATCATAAACTTCAATATTATTAAACTCATTTATTTTTGGATCTATATCTCTAGGAAGAGCTATATCCATCATATATATATTATGATCTAATTTTGGCATACTACTTGCTTTTAATACTGTATGAGGTGAAGCAGTTGCACTTACAACTATATCAACATTTTTAAGCACTTCATGTCTACTTTCATAATCTATAAGAGTTACATTTCTAAAATCATCAGATATATTATCACATTTACCATGGCTTCTATTAGCTAAATATATAGTGCCCACATTTTCTTCCCTTAAGTGAGTCATTGTAAGTTTACTCATCTTACCATATCCAACTACTAATGCATTTTTATTTTCCAAGCTACCTAATTTTTCTTTTAATAGTTTAATACCTATATAACTTATTGATAGTGGTTGTTCTGATATTTTAGTTGTGCTCTTAATCTCTTTAGATGTTGTTACAGCTTCTCTAAATAACTTATTAAAAACTTTTTTACTAGATCCTAGTTTCATAGAAAATTCATGTGCATCTTTAACCTGACCTAGAATTTGATCTTCACCTAAAACTATAGAATCTAGCCCTGCTGTAACCTCAAATATATGATTAACTGCACTTATGCCCGATTTTGAAAATAAATATTTTTTTATACTTTTTTCATTAAAATATTCTTCATAAAAATCTTTTACTACACTAATTTTCTCATCTATATTGTTTGCTCTAATATATATTTCACTTCTGTTACACGTTGATAATATCACAATTTCGCTAATATCTTTATCCAATAAGGAGTTTATAGCTTCTATTTTTCGAGTATCTGTAAATGATACCTTCTCTCTAACACTTATTGGAGCTAAATTATGGTTTACCCCTATAACTCCTATATCCATAGCCAACCTCCGTTAAAATTTCGTAATTTCTATTCCCCCATTAATAGTATACATCATGTTAAGTTTATTTGTAAATTTTAACATAACTATCCCATTACTTAATTTATTTGCTTTCCATAGCACATAATTATTTTGTTCTACAAAAACTAAAAATAGTTTACCTACATGATAATAAAATTCATATAAGTAAACTAAGTTATAAAATAAAAAAGATTACGTGGCTACGTCTTACTCTCCCGGGAGGTTGCCCTCCGAGTACCATCAGCGCTAAAGAGCTTAACTTCTGTGTTCGGAATGGGAACAGGTGTATCCTCTTTGCTATAATAACCACATAATCTTTCGATTAACTTATATTAAGTTTTAGAGTTAATACTCTAAAAACTGCATATCATTTATTGATTTATCATTTAAATTTATTGGTCAAGTCCTCGACCTATTAGTATCGATAAGCTAAATACATTACTGCACTTACACCTTCGACCTATCAACCAGG
>NZ_JADNAX010000015.1:0-36939 GCF_015550495.1 Romboutsia sp. 1001713B170207_170306_H8 | reverse complement strand
TTGAAATTATTATTTTTTATCTTTATAGTTCCATCATCTAAATTTATTTCAAAGTCATTATTATGATTTCTAATAACCCCTGTTTTAAGCAAATTAGCATTTAATATTCCGGAACTTATCATAGTGGCAACTATTCCACCATCTTGAGTTATAGCCGTAGAATATTTACCATAGTAACCAGTACTACTATGAGCTAATCCGCCTGAATTCCATCTCCAAACCTTAGTTGCTGTATTAATATCAGTTGTATCCATTATTAATATTTCATTTTTTCTATGAACTACATAACTATCTTTAAGTCCATTTTCAATAAGATCTGTTGCATTATTTATAGCTTCTTCAAACCATTTATTATTTTCTTTTACTTCTTCTATCTTGTTCAAAACTTGATTTATAGTCGGAGACTTTTTATTTTCTGTATTATTAGATAATTCAACTTCTATTACCTTTTGTCTTAGAATATCATATTGTTTTCTTATTGCTCTTACAGTAATATCAATACCTAACTTTTCTTCATATACATCAACATCATCACCTATTAATACTCTCTCAGCAGCAACATAATTTTTATATTCTTCAGTTTGTTCCAGCTGTACAAAATTAACTCTATATTCTCCTCTTAACTCATCAATATGATTTTGAGTAAATTCTAATTTCGCTCTTTTAATTAATTCTGCTTGAGCTTCCTCTAAAGTATTAAAACCTTCATCATTATTTTCTGATTTAACTTTTACATCCTCATACTTAATTTCTTTAGTTTTTATAGAGCTATATTTATTAATAAGAGGACTATCTACAAATCCTGGAATAGTTATTCCATCGTATCCTTTTGGTTTTATTCTTGTTACTATGTTATCTATATTAGTACTAGCTTCAAAACCAGTTAAATTTTTGTTATTTCGTATTTGAACCCCTCTATGTGTTCCTATACGATTATTAATATATAAATTGTATCCTCTACGTTGTACTTCTCCTCCCCATCTTTCTAAGAAAGAGTTATCACTTGTATGTAAAGCTTCATACATACTCATATCCATATAGTAAGAAGTAGAAGTACTTTGAATATCTGAATATACATTAATATCCTTCTTACCTATAGAGTTATCTTTAATCCAGCTAATAGCACCTTGTCCATTTTGATTTTCAGGCCTTACATCTTCAATCCACATATCTAATGTTTCAGAGATGGTTATTTGTCTAGCAAATACAGTTATATCTCTACTAGTTTTTAAGACTTTAGCAATTCTAAAATATTCATTGCCATAATCCAATTGAACCTTTAAAATTGCTTCTTCATTTATAGAATTATGTAGTCCATCTTCATCTATTAAAAACACTGCATCTAAATAATACTCACCAGTTTTTAAAACTTCATCAGATATAGCCGAAATGCATATATTATCTAAAATTTCATCTCCATTACCAGTTATAACAGCACTAGGAGTGCTATTTTTATCAAATACACATATTTTTACTAACTTTTTATTCATAGCTCCTCCTATTTGTATGCTGTTCTTGGTAATATTTCTACCTTACTTACATCACCTATCCAACTAACTTCATTAGATCCTCTTGTTAGAATAGGGAAATGACCTATCATATCTCTAGACTTACTTGTTTTATCTTTATTTAGACATAATAAAAGCTTACTATCTAATTCTACATACTCATTAACATTGTTAATTTGAACTGTATCATCATTTATAGTAAGCTGAATATTACCATTTCCATGTATTTTTATATTACATTCACCTATAGCAGTTCCTAAGTAATTAATATTTTGTGGATTTGTTAACTCTATAGTATTCTCAATAGTTAAATACTTAAATGGCTCACATAAAAATGTAATATTAAAATTACCTAAATCTTTCATACTAGTATAGATATCTTCTAAAATTACCTTTTTAACTTTATAACATCTATCATTCCTATCATATATTAACTTATTATCTTCTATGCAAAATAACCATTTATATATTTCGTCTTCATATTTATATATTTCTTGAGGTTTGTATTCAAGAATCGTAACTTTAAAAGTCTTTTTTATATCAGGATAAGTACCTTTATTGTATATTAAACTTCCAGATCTACCCTCAATATATATTTCTTCATATTGTTCTTGATTAACTTCAGTAGGAGGTCCTTCAAGAACAGTTATATTCAAGTCAGTTTTACTACTTATATTATTAAATATAATTGTATCTCTACTCATATACACTCCTTTCAAACTAATCAGTTAGAGGTTTTCTATAACTATAGTTTTTGAACTCATCTTGATATTTAGCAATTGTTCTAGTTAAATTTCTGCCATCTACATTAAAATTAAAATCTATAGTTTTTATAGCTCTTATAAATGAGCTTGTTAACTTATCATAATCTATAGATGAACTATCAATTAATTTTAAAGAATCATTACTTCTTGAAATTGTCTGTACTACCGAAGGATCAACTTCAGACACATCATTTACTAAATCATCTATATTATCCTTTATATTTCTAGTTAAATTAGGCATTTCATTATCTGCCCCAACATCTATACCTTCAACAATTCCACCACCAACAGGATACATAACTTTTGCAGGAGAGTTAATTTTTAAAGCAGATTTAAAACCACTTACTATACCAGAGCAAAAACCACTTATTTTATCTTTTATCCAACCAGTCATACTAGTTATACCCTTCCAAATACCTTCAACTGCCGATTTTCCTATATTAAGCATTTTACCTGGTAAGCTAGTAAAACCATTAGCTATAGCGGTTACAGTATTACTTGCTGCTGTTTTACCTCTATTAACCATGTCTGAACCCATCTGTACTATTTTTTGAATAGCATTGCTTAACCAAGTCCATAGTCTTCCGGGTAATTGACTGAAATAACTAATAATACCATTTATAGCATTATTAGCATAGTTCATAGCATTATTGTAGGTTTGAGTTCCCCAACTAATTACTTTTTGAATTGCATTAGACAACCAGCTCCAAATTTTACCAGGAAGTTGTGAGAACCATGTTGACACGCCATTTATCCATATAGGTACATTTGTAGTTAAATAGGACCAAGTATTAAACCCCCAGTTAACTATATTAGCTAATGCCGTTCCTAATGCAAATCCAATCTTATAAGGTAGTTCGTTAAACCAATTTACTATATTAGAAATCCATTGAGGTATTGTAGTTGTAAAAAAAGTACTTACATTAGTCCCCCATTGATTAAATGTATCCATTGTCAGTGTCCATAAATTACTAAACCAACTTGGGATTCCTTGAATGAAAGTAACACATGTATTCCATGCATTAGGTATAGTTTCTATAAAAAAATTACATATAGCTCCCCAACAATCAGATGCTGCTTGCTTTATACTCTCCCATGCAGCTATTACAGTGTTCCTAAAATCTTCATTTGTATTCCATAGTACTATAAGTCCAGCTACAACCCCAGCTATTGCTGCTCCTACCCATACCATAGGATTCGCTAACCAAGTACTATTAAATAATTTGGTTGCTACATTTGCAAGTGTTAGCCCACCTTCGAGCTCTTTTATACCTTTAGCAAAATTAAATAAATTTTCGGCTATAAGTATACCTTTTAATATCATAAATGAAGACACTAAACCACCAAGTATACCTGCTATCGTAGGTCCATTGTTTACTATAAATGATACTATGTCGCCGATTGCATCCGCTATACCCGATAGAATATCTTTTATAGTTGGAGCGTTATCTTGCACATAGCTTATAGCTTCCTCTACAACAGGTTGCAGTTCCTCCCCAAGAGGTTCTATAACATCAGTATTTAATGTCCGTCCAAGTCCGGCAAGTGCTGACCCTATATCATCATATTTTTGGCTATTAATAGTTTCTAGGGTATTCGATGCTCTATCTGCTTCTCCACCTATGTACATTAGTGCTTCTACACCTTTAGTTCCAAGGTCCTCGAACATTGTTCCAAAAAGAGCTACACCTAATTCATTTTGTTTTAAAGGATCCTCTAAAGTAAACAATGCATCTGTAACTTCACCCATTGCATCTGCAGCAGTTTCTCCTCCTTGTGCGAATCGTTTAGTAACGTCATCAACATTTAAACCTAGTGCTTTAATTGCATCATTTGCAGAACCATCTTTCATTCTTATCCCAAATTCTTTAACTGCATCACCTAGTTTATCAACAGAAAATGTACCTGCATCTGTACCATTTTTTAGAGAGTTAAACATCTCTTCTGCACTATATCCAGCTTGTTCAAAGTGTACTGAATATTCATTTATAGTATCAAGTAAATCTCCATTTTTATCTAATCCCATCTGAGCACCTTGTGCTATAAGATTGTAAGCTTCATCTGAAGATAACCCAAATTGATCCATCAACATCTTAGCTGCTCTAGTTGATTCATTTACTTCAAACTCAAATGTATCTCTTAGTAATAATGCATTCTCTGTAGCTCTTTCAAGTTCTTTTCCAGCTAAATTTGTGCTTGTTTTTACAGTAGCCATACTTTGAGCTACATCTTCAATAGATTCACCAAAATTATTCTTATATATATTTTCCATTGAAGTATTGAGACTATCAAACTCATCTTTACTAGCACCAGTTCTAGTTATTAGCGTATTAAATGCTTTATCAAATTCCGTAGATAACTTTAAAGCATACCCTGCTCCAGTAGCAGTTGCCGTTCCAACTGCTAGAATTCCTGCACCTATAACTTTAGCTGAATCTACCAGTTCATCTTTTTGCTTTTCTAGTTCTTCAGTAGCCTTTTTAACTGCCTCTGCATGTTCTTTTTGTTCTTTTTCTGCTTGATTTAAAGCTTCTTTCTCTGCTGCTAATGCTCTATTTTGTTCTTCAACAGCTCTTGAAAGTCTCTCAGCTTCTTCTTTAGCAACTCCATTATTATCTCCGAATTCTTCTAAATTACGAGTTGCTACTTGATATGATCCTTTAATGTTATTTAATTCTTGCTCTGTTTTTATAAGTTCTCTTTGGAATTCTCTATATTGTTCTTCTCCAATATCTCCTTTTTCAAATTGAGCTTGAACCTGAATTTGAGCAGCCTTAAGTGCATTTAACTTTTCTTCTGTTGAATTAATAGATTTTCCTAAAAGTTCTTGTTTCTGTGCTAATAATTCTGTATTTGTAGGATCTAATTTAAGTAACTTTTCAACCTGCCTTAATTCAACTTGTAAAGACCTACTTCTTTTATTTACATCTCCTAGCGCTTTATCTAAAGGCGCCGTATCTCCTCCAATTTCAACTGTAATTCCTTTAATTCCTTTGGCCATACTATTCCTCCTTTCTATAAAAATTGTTTTAACTTCTGTCTATCTGGCTTTGTTTGTTCTAATCTAAAAGCATTCTCCAAATACTCTACACCGCGCTCAGTTTGAGACTGTTTATATATAAATGCATCTCTTCTATATTGTAAATAATCTATATAATCTAACTCTTCTACCTCTAGCATATTTAAACCGGTATATTCAGAAACCATATGTTCCCAAAATGTTGTGATATCATAATTAAATCCCCTATTATCATCAATTGGATAATAAGGGATTTTTAGTTTTTTCCTTTGATTCTAGAACCTACAAATTCCATATATTTATTTAAGAAAAACTGAACATCATCTATATCAAATATTTCTTCTAATAACTCTTTTTCTATAGTTATTCCACCTTTATTTCTACTCATTACTATGGAGCAAGTTTCATATAAAAGATTTATTTGTTCATCTTCAGATATATCTTTAGATTCATTGCCAATTAAATCTTTTATTCTAACCAACTTATTCATTACTTTTTTACTAGGGCTTAGAACCATAATAGTTGTCTTTTTTTCATTATTAAGTGTTATAGTTAAATACTTTTTTTCTCTTAAATTAAAATCTATACTGCTCATAAATTCCTCCTAAAATAAAATAAAAGAGGGATATCCCTCTTTTATCTCTAGTCTGTTATTGTACTATCAAACTCTTGATATTTTATTAATGTTCCCTCACTATCCTGCGGCAACGCTTTAAATTCAGCATCAATTACAGTTTCTTTATCTTTCGCGAATGCTAATGAAAAACCAGCTTGATTTTTACCTACTATAGTAACTCTTATGTCTCCATCAACTGGATCTTTATGTACAAAGTGAATTACATAAGATTTACCATTTGCATTTCCAGTTCCACCAATTTTAACAGTCCTTATATGTTTAGATGTATCCTCTGAAACCCTACCAGTTTCGCATAATACCGCTAATGTTTTCCCATTGAATGTCATTATTCCACTCTTTAATATAGCTTCCTCTTCTGTGAGTATAGTTTTAACAACTATACCTAAATCATCTTTAGCTTCATAAAAAGTAGGTTTGTACTCTAATGTAGCTCCTCCACTTATATATCCAAGTCTATTTTCATCAGTTTCTATAGTTTCATTTTCTGGGATTGTTCCTGTGAATTCTTTATAATATAAGTGTCCACTTCCTAATGTTATCTTGTCTTTCATATTTATCTCCTTTTCTTTTCTGGGAATTCAAAATCATATACAGTTAAATAATGTTCTTCACTCTCAATCCACTCTCTACGCCTTCTATAATCTGTACAGAATGTGTCTAATATTAACTTCTCAACTTTATCTGAAGACTCATCTTGATTTATTGTCTTAGTATATAACTCAAGAGATACTGTATGATTAATAATAAGAGCTTTATTATTATCTGAACCATAACAATAGTTTTCATCATTGAATATAATATATGGATGTCCTGGTGGTGTTAAGAATCGAATTTCTCTAGTTTTTATACCAGTTTCATTTGCGATAACTTCTTTAATATCCACTCTTAACCACCTCTTCTATTTTTGATTCTAATTCTTTAACTGCTATTTTTTCATTTTTAGTTATATGATTATCTCCTTTTACAAAACCGCCATTTTTAGTTCTATGACCATTATTAAGAAGATGTGCTAATCTATATTCGGGTTGTTTAACATACCAAACTTTTATTTTTTTATATTTATTTTCATATTTAGTTTTACTGGCTATAGCTTTTTTGTATTTACCTTTTCTTCTTCCTATCTTTGCATCCTCCTTAGTTCTTTTTACCAAGTCACTTGCAACTTCTTCGGTAATTTTTTTTACACTTTCTGTTACATCTTCGCTATAGTTTTTAAGTTCTTTGTATATAGTATCAGCTAGGTTATTTAAATTACATTTACTCATATCTTCCAATTCCTAAAAGTTTCACATTCCTATGCTTTAACATATAATCATCATAATCTTCTATATCATATATAACACCTTCAAACACTATCCTGTATTGTTGTGTATTCAATGTTATCAGTTTTAATGGCGTACAGTATCTAACATTAAATACAAGTTCTTGTGAATATTGTATAGATCCTGATGATAAATACTCAGATCCTTTTGATTTATTAACAAAAGAGCGGAGCCTTAAATAATCGCTCCACTCCTCAGTATCTTCATTGAGTTTTTGTATTATAATTGGTCTATTATAAACCATTTTAAACCTTCTTTCGCTTCATTTCACACTTTATTTGTAAAGAAAAATCATTAATTAATCTTCTTACATTTCCGCTTACCTTATCGTTAAGACTATGATTATCATAGAGATCTTCAATTATAATTAATGCTATTTCTTTAACTCTTTCATCTTCTTTAGGATAATCTATACCTAAAGCACCCTCTAAATACAGTTCAGCTACTCTTTTTAGATGTTTTAGTCTAGTTATTATAGCTAAATCCTCGTAATCTATACCAAGATAATCTTTTATGTCTTCAATAGTAATCATAGTTTATACCTACTCAGCGATAGTTATATATCCATTTACAATCGAATCTTTATCCTTAACTTTATAATCATCTCTTATTATGGCTCTTAGTAAGGTCATGTTCTTAGCATATGCATTAAATGAACCTAAAGTTGCTACATTAGATGCCATTATACTCATAGATTGGCGATCAAACTTTTTTACATAATCAAATAAATTACCAATTATAAATGGTACTTTTTGTGTGTTAGTTGGAAATACCTTATTAGGTAATACTTTAATATTTAATACAGTAGTTCCGCATCTTAATTGCATTTGTGATGGTGCAGTTGGATCTGGGTTTAATAAAGGGCGACCAGTAGTATCTTTTAATGTATCCAAATAATTTAAACCATCATCGTTAGTATATATTTTAGCTCCATTCTTATAAGCTTGCCCTAATGTAACATTAAGCGCTTTTTTAATGCCATCAAGGTTCTTTAAGTCTACTTCATCTTTAGTAGCAACTAATTCTAATATTTTTTTATTAGACGTTGCAACATCCGCTCTCCCTAGCCACTGCGATACTATATCTATAATATTAGAATCACTATCATTTATTAAGTCATTTGATACCGGCATAAATCCAGCTCTATCTTGTATAGTATAGTTTAATCTTTCAAAAGTAGGTGCTTCTATTTCTTCTGTTATTTCGCCATTTTCATCTATATCAACAAAAGTATCTACTTCTCCTTTCTTTTGATAGGTTCTTGATCCTTTATTAGTAGTTACTTTTTCAACGTCTATGTCTTGTAATAAAGAATAATCAACATCCTTATAGTACTCTACTTTAGTAGACACATCTACAGGTACTGTGTAACCACCATTAGCATCTACACTTTCTACCAATCCTTTACCAGTAATAAAACTTCTTAATGCTTTTGCAAAATTCTTTAATTCATCTTCTTTGTTTTTATCAGATTTAGCTTTTTCTAAATCATCATTTGTCGGTGTATTTTTAGACTTTTCTGCTTCATATATCTTTTTTTCTAAATCAAACTCTTTTTGTAATTCATCAGCCTCATTTAATAAACTTTCTGCCTTTGCTAAATCTTTATTTTCTCCATCTTCCATAAAACCTTTGGCCATTAATATTTTTTGATCCATTTTGGCAAATATTTCTCTCATTTTCTTATTCATAATTATTCCTCCATATTATTTTTTTATAAATAAAAAAGAATCTAATGCTTTAAGTCTTAACTTAAGTTCAGATTCTTTGTTTATTTCATTATTTTTTTCACTTTCATTAATAAAATCCTTAACTTTAGCCCCATAGTTCTTAGTTGTACCAGCTCTTGGTTGTGCTGGAACTGCAACTAAAGATAACTCATATGCTTCTTTTGCACCATCTAAAGTAAAATAACATATTTTTTTACCTTCTACCGTGTTATACTCTTTACCCCAATAATGATTGCAATAAGTTGTTACATTATCGGTCCCGCAAATGCTACAATAAGCATGTTTTGCCTTACAACCAGTAGATACTTCTTTTTTTATTCCACCTTTAATTTCTGCTATTAAGTTTTCATTCTTTGAAGTTTTTATCATATATTGCTTTGTTACTAATTTAGTATAGATTTCTCCTGCTCCTGTTAATTTTGAAGCATCCTGAATTAATTCTGTATCAAAAATCCTTGCAACTTGATTATCTGCACTTCTTCTATGATCTTTTATGACAGTTTTACCAATATATAATTCCTTTAAATCTTTTAATGCATTTAAATTAAATGGTTCAAAGTTTCTATCGTCTAACTCATTATCTCCTACTACAGTTTTAAATACATATACTTCCTCTGCAGTAACTGGAGAGAGTGTAAACTTATTTATTTTCTTTAGATCTTCTTCTGTAACTTCACAAGTTTCCACATTTGCTGCTTTAAAAATAAAATCTTTTTCTATTTTTTCATCATCCATTTGTATTATCTCCTTTCTGATACTGTATTCCTGCTAAATTAACAGGTATACTAGCTCCATTTCCTAGCAACTTATCTCCACCTTCTTTACTTTCTAGATCTAATAAGGCTCTAGCTTCATTTGGTGTATATATAAAATTACTAACAGCATTACTTAATGTCTCTATTTGAGTTTTTAAATCTGCTCTTAATATAACTGATATATTAAACTTGAAATGGAATCCTTGATCTAATTCATATTTACTTAGTAATTTGTAAGTTATTTCTTCTTCATATTGCTTAAGTATATATAGTAATGTATCAACGTAAAAACTTAATTGTTGAGCTTCTGCACTAGCATAACTTGATTTTGTATAATCTCCTATTTGATAAGGTTTAATACCAAACGCACTAGCGATTTGAAGTGCGCTATACTGTTTCACTTCTATGAATTGGTTATCAGCTAACTTTACATTTAGAGGTGTAAGCGTCGCTCCAAGTGGCATAGGTATTATATTTTTTATACCTTCATTTTCTAATTTACCTGTTGCATAATCCTCTATGCCAGATATGAATGTTTTTACATTTTCATCATTTAACGAGCCTGTATATTGAACTACTGCTTTAGCTGTAAATCCATTCTCGTACATTTTATTAAGTAATTCTTGTGATTTTAAATTGCCTTGTATACTTGTTTTCAGTTGTTTTCTTACTGAAACACCTGTAATGCCATCAAATGTATGACTAGTTTTAAAATGAAGTATCTCTTCTGAACCAAATTTATAAAACTTAGATCCACTTGAATATAAATAATAAACATCAGGATTTTCACCTAATAACATAGCATCATCATACCAAATTTGCATTTTTCTATAATCTAAAATCCATAACTTGGTATCTTTCCCTGCTCCATCTATTAAGACATAAGCATTTCCAAAGTGATTCCTATTATACTCAACTGTACTCCAAAAAGTACTTGCAGTCATATATGGATTAGGTCTTTCTTTTAAAATGCTATACAATGGATGATCTCTAGCAGCCGTAACACCATTTTTATCAGTATATTTTAATAATTTCAACGGAAGTTTACCTATTGACTCACTAAGAACTTTAAGACATGCAAAATATGTAGCTTCACTTAAATCCTCTTTATTTACACCTTTTAGCCCTAAAAAGTCTAAAAGATGGTCTAGCTCTATACTTGTTGAATTATTTTTAAATGCTTTATAGGCATTCTTAAATCTTTTAGTAATTTTCATTGTATTCACCTCCTCTCAAATTATTTTTTCCATCCCATTTTGGCTAAGTACTTATCAAGTTCTGTCTCAACATTAACAACTTCTTTAGTTTTAAATTTCATTTTCACTGTTCTAGCATCTATGCATGCATCAACTGGGTCTATACGTTTAAATTTCGCCCTAGGTTCTTTATCTACTTTTATTTCTCCAAATGAGTTTTTAACTGTTTTAGCATTAGTAAAACTCCATGTTAATAGCTCATTTCGCCTATCATACTCAACTTTTCCACTTTTTACAGCTAATTGCATATCTACAGTAGCATCATTTAAAAATTTAGCTGATTGAGTAACCAATAATACTGGACATCCAAACTCCTCTAAATCAGAAAGAATACCATCTGCATTATGAGGGTCTACTCCTATCCCCATGAATTTTAAATTATATTCTTCTTTTATTCTTTTTAAATGATTAATTATAAATTTATAATCATTTTTATAATCTGAACTTCCTCCTGTTACAGTTAATAGCCCCATCTCTTCCCATAAATCATATGGTGCTAAATCTGTTTCTACATGTTCTTCTAGCCTACCTCTTGGCATAAATGAATGTGAATATAAGTAACTATTTTCATAATTATCTTCAAATTCAAGAGCTAATGTAGTTAAGTCTCCTCCACTTGACAAGTCTAGTCCTACCCAACACTCTCTACCTCTAAAGTTTTCTAGAGTTCTATCAGTTCCACATTCTTTCCATTTATCTACATTTATAAATTGATCATCTGTATTTTGCACCCACATATTAAGACATTTAACTAAAAAGTCCCTTAAATCAGAGCCTCCCATATCTTTAGCAGTTTGTGCGTCTGTTCTCAATGTTTCAAGGCCTTCTTCTGTTGATGCTAAAAAAGGATTTGCTTTTATCCAATTCCTTTCATCCCATATATCATCATTTTTATCTAAACAATATATATCAACAAAAAAATCCTCCGCGACAGTTAAGCCTTGAAGGATTTTTATACAGTAATCATCCATTTCTTTACAGAAACTATTTAATTTATCACCTCTAGTAGTTATCATACTAACTAAAGTTTCTTTTAATGATCTAGTACCATTGTATATAGCCTTATAAATTTTATTATCTCTATGTTGATGTAATTCATCTATCGAACTATATATAGATCTAAACCCATCATCTAACCCTGCTTCTTTGGATAATGCTTCAATTGTACAATCTGTTTCTAATGCAGTTATTAAAGATTTATAGTCCTGAACTTTAAACAATTCATTTAAGTCCTCATCTATAGTTATAAACTTAGCCATCTCTTCCCAAGCAAGCCTTGCTTGTCTTTTTTTTGTAGCAACTGTAAATAACTTACCAAATCTATAACCACTAAACCCTGCTACATATGTACCAGCTATACCATTTTCAAATGTTTTACCGTTTTGTCTTGCCATAGATTTATATTTACGTCTAAATCTTCTATTACCATTTATTTTAAACCATCCAAATGGAACTGCTAAATCAAATGCCTGACAATCTAACAATTTAACTGGTTTTGGATCTGAACCTTCTGCAATCGTTAGTGTTTCAGCATAATCTATTATTCTATTTGCATGTTCTACAGACCAGTAATAAGGAAATTCATTTGTATTTTGCCTTCTTAAATCATTCAAATGTCTTTTACATGCAAGAATATGTAACTCTCCAGCTTTTACTTCTCCACTAACAACCTTCTTTGCATATTCTGTTACTCTATCTCTCATTATGTCCCACCAAATTTAGCAAATTTATTTTTTTTAGGTTCTTCTGGAGGTTTAGGAATAACTAATTTACATCTACTAGATATTGTTAATCCTAAATCTATAGCATGACTCCTGCATTGTTTTGTATATCTATCTTCTAATATAGATAATTTATTATAAGTATCATAATCTTTAATTGGGTCCATATTTATTAATGATTCAGAAACTTTTATATAATTACTATATGATCTTATATACATTCCTAAGGAATTACAATCTAGATTAGACATTATATCTAACTCAACTAATTCATTTGCTATCTTTTTGAACTCTTTTTTCTCTTCTTTTGTTAGGTTTTTTGGTGGCTTTATTTTATCAGATTTAGCTTTTATTTCAGAATTTTTTCTAGCTTCAATTTCTGCTTTTGTAAGATGTTTCTTACCTTTAGCCACCACTAATTCAATAGGTTGTCTTTGACCAGCCACCATAATCACCTCCCAGTTATTTTTGAATTTCTCCGTGGGGAGTTTTTTGTATAAAAACCTCCCCTTGTATCGTTATCCCCAAAACCATTCATAGAATTTAACCCACCCCTACCCATGTGAGCCATTCTAAGAGGTTTTATTTTATCCTTAATGTATTTATACCTTTAATATGTACACACGGCTTTAAATAGGTCATATTGATATGGCTTTTGGTTATTTTTTTCTTCTTTTAAACCTATTATGCTTCTTGTTATGACACTCTAGGCACTGACAACGAAGATTATTATAGTCTAATCTTAATAGCCATCCTTCTTCTGTTTGTATAGCTTTGATATGATGTACTTCACTAGCTATAGCTCCACAGTCCTCACACTTATACTTCTTATCCTGCAAGTACTTCTTAGATAGTATCTTCCACTCCATAGAGTTATAGAACCTAACATACTTAGGATCTCGTTTTTTATTATATCTACTATTGGCTGCTTTGCTATACTTAACTTTAGCTTCTTCCTTATCTTTATCTACTATCTCTTTACAGCGATCACAGTATGTTTGAGGATACTGTATTGTTACTTTACATCTTGCACATAGTTTAGTAATCATATGTATCCTTTCAAATAAAAAAGGAATCCTACTCTTAAGATTCCTTTATATCCTTATCCTTTAATTGTTTTAATCCTTGCCATTTTATAAATCTTCCCATGATATTCGTTAAGCATGCAAATAGTATAGCCACTATAGATAGTAAGAATACAAATGCTCCTAAAGGAAATGCTGCTATAAATAATAATATAGCTATTATAAAAAGAGCTTTACTTATACGTTTATACTCATTAGATCTCTTTAATACATTTTCTTCTGTAAGTTCAAGCTCACTTACTAGAATGTTACTTTTATTATTATTAGTAGTAGTATTATTGCTTTTACCTTTAGATATATTACTAGTTGATACATAAGAAACGCCTGTACCTGGAATTCCTACAGATGTTGTCTTTCTACCTTTCGAGTTAATAGATACTCTTGCTCCTTTTACTCCTGCACTTATACCTACACTTTTCTTACTTACATTTAACTTAACTCCACCACCAAGGTTTATACTTTTTCTAAATCTTAATCCCATTATTATCTCCCCTAAATATTTTCTATTAAATATTATTATACTTATTAATACTAAAAAAGACTAGATGTCTTGTAATCTAGTCTTTTTATCTTAGGGATTAAAGGGTATATAGTGACATAAGTCATTTAATTTATATAGCTTTTTATTATTGCTATATTAACATATTAACACATTTTATTTCCACTCTGCTTCCCATGTTTTTCCCATGTTTTTCCCACGAATTTCCCATAATATTATACATAAGTAGCTTCTTCTCCATATATATAAAATGCAAGTTTCTCAATCGCTTCATCATGCATCCTCGCCACTTGACTCTTTGAATACTTTAATTTCTCTGCTATATATTCAAACGATCCATTTTTTCTTTTATTCTTTAAGTATCTTAAGTTTATTATATTCTTTTCAGTGTCTGTTAACTCTCTAGAGTATATTTCATACATTCTCATAGAAAAATCTATTTTATCTATTTGAGCTTCTCTGTGAGTAATTTGAGTATCATAACTTTCTATTAAGTCAGCTATGCTCTTATAGCTTGAATTTTGTATTGAACACCCATATTCTATTCCATCATTTAAACTTTGTCTTTCCTTTAATATTTCTATCTCATCTTTTAACATATCCTTTTTAGTTAATTTAACTCTTAAATTTTTCAAGTATTCTTTTGTCTTTTCTATATAATCTTTTTTTATGTTCAACTCAATCACCCATCTTTATGTCATTTTTATATATGATTCTATAGTTGCTTTAGCTTCATCAAATCCATTGCATACTACTGCATAATATCCTTGTTTACTCAATTCAATTAACCATTCTCTTTGCTTAGGAGTTGCCTTATTATTACCATGTTTCAATTCTATAAATAACCCATGGAACTCCCCTCTTGGTACAGGCAAAAATAAATCTGGAACTCCTGCCTTAACACCTTGTTTTTTAAGATTTATTGCTTCTATTTTATTCCTAGTACCACCATTAGGAATATGGAAAATTAACCCTAGCTCCGGATAAACACATTTATTTAAATCACACCACTGTATTAATATCATTTGCTCACTAGCTTCACTTCTTTTCATATATCCCCTAATCATCAACTTTTTCTATTTTTAATATTTTAAATTTATTTAACTCTGTTTCTACATTCATTCTACAATTGCCCATGATCTTACCAACTTCATGACAAAACTCAGTTCTATTTGTTTCTAATTCATTAAATTCATTAATATGTAACTTTATCTCAATAACATTTTCATATTTATTTTTCTTTATATGCTCTAAAACTAAATTATGTATTCTGTTCATAGTGTATTTATCTAATTTCTATCCTATCTTCATATTTTCTGTATACATTTTCCATTTCTTCTCTAAACTCTTTTTTTAAAGCTTCAATTTCAAATACATTAAAATCACTCAAATTTTTATTATATTTTTTCTCATATTCAGCTCTAAGTTTAATCATTATCATATCTCCTTCAGCATGAAGTTGATTATTAATAAAGATAACATCATGTAAATATGATAAATCCCTTATTTGTTCTGAATATACATCTCCTATTTTTACTATTTCTTCCATTTTACAACTCCTAATACTTCTCTATATCCAACTATCCCTAATGTATTGCTAGATAAGTCAGTTGCTAAGTATACTCTTTCATTTATATCATCCTCATTTGCACTATCTAAACATTTAAGTACTTTCTTAACTTCACACATCTTTTCTTGAGTACCTGACTTACCTTTTGCTATAATTCTATCTCCAACCTTAATAGTTAACATACATTCACTTCCTAAATTTATTGTTTTAATTGTTCGACTATTAATCTGTATCCATTAAATTCAAACATCTCTTGAATAGTTTCAGTCATGGTTTTGTAATCTTCTCCAAATACATCCATTAGGTCTGCTTTATTTTCTATTAATTTATCTATAACTTCTATTGGATTCATTTGAACCTCCCCACCTTAACTACCTACGGTAACGTTTGAAGATGGGGATTCCTGTTCGATAGTACTATTGTACTAAGCATTCACAGGCTAACAAGCTTGTTCCAAGCTCACTAATCTTAATCCTTCTTTTAGGATATTTTTACTTGCATTTACATCTCTGTCATGTAATACTCCACACTCTGGACATTTCCATTCTCTAAGTGCTAGATTTTTCACATCTTTATTTTTATGTCCACACACATTGCAAAGTTGACTTGATGGATATGTTTTATCTATTACTGATATAGTTCTACCATACCAATTAGCCTTATATTCCAATATTCTTCTGAACTCATACCAAGATACTTCACTTATTGCACCAGCTAATTTATGATTCTTCATCATATTACTTACTTTCAAATCTTCTAAGCAAATTATTTGGTTTTCTTTAATTAACTTAGTTGATATTTTATGCAAGTAATCTTTTCTTTGATTTACTATTCTTTCGTGTATCTTAGCAACTTTAATTCTTTGCTTATTCCAATTATTACTGAACTTTTGCATTTTAGATAATCTTCTCTGTTCTAATTTAAGTCTATAATTAGCTTTTCTTAGCCACTTAGGATTATCAAAAACATCTCCATTGGAACATATTGCAAATTCTTTTAATCCTAAGTCTATTCCTACATTAGAATCTGCGCTTGGAAGTTGTTCTATATCTACTTTACAACATAGGCTTACAAAGTATTTTCCTGTAGGTGTTTTAGATACTGTGGCATTAAGTATTTTACCATCTATAACTTGGGTTATCTTTGCTCTAACCCATTTTAGTTTAGGTAACTTAATTAGATTATCTTTAATGGTTATATTGTTGTTCACACATTTACTTTCAAAACTCCTCTTAGGATTTCTCTTCGTCTTGAATTTTGGGAATCCTTGATTATTTCCTTTTTTAATTTCTCTAAAAAAGTTTTGATATGCACTATCTAAATCATCAATAGTAGCTTGTAAACAAGTAGAGTCCACTTCTTTAAGCCATTCATATTCTTTTTTAAGTGATGGTATCATCTTAATTAAATCATACTTAGAATAAGATTTACCTTGTTCTTCGTATGTTTTAATCTGTAATGCTAACATATTATTGTATATGAACCTAGTACATCCAAATGATTTCTCTATTAATTGCTTTTGTACTTCACTTGGATATATTCTGAATTTATATGCTTTCATTTGCTCCATTGATTTTTTACCTCCTTTCGTATATTATTTTGATATACACATTATATCATGTATTATTTTAATACATAATACTTAGGAGGAAAATTATGTTACAAATGGTTAATATGAAATATCCAAAGCAATTACTGGATAGAATAGATAAGTTTAAAGATGATATGGGCTTTACAACAAGAACTAATGCAATCATTCATTTAATTCTAGCTGCATTAGAATCTAAAGGTTATTAATACCTTACGGTTAGGCTTACATCCCCACCCTACTAACGTTGAGGATGGGGTATTGCGCCTTTAAGGATAAAATCTCCTTTTTTCGTTTAAATACCAGTCATGGTGCAAGGTGTAGTCTGCTGGTATTGGTTAGGTGCTACACTACCTAAGATAAACTTTTTTATTCACTAATTTTTAATGTTCCATCTGCATTATATCTTGGAGTAATACTCACACCTCTTCCGTACGAACTACTCTTATCAATGAGCATGTATTCAACTTTTGTATCTTTATCAACTAATACTTCGATATCATATTCATCATAATTATATGTTTTATTAAACATAAATGGTTCATAAGTATCACTAGCAAAACTTATATTTTTAAACCTACTACATCCTATTAAAAATGCTGTTGCCATAATAACTCCTGTTAATAATATTTTTTTCATATATTCCTCCTCTTAAAACCTACCTTTTCTTTGCTTTTCTTAGTCATCACCATAAAGGTCAAATGCTAATGGTCCTTCTTGATATTTCTCATAACAAAGTTTTTCATCTGCAACATAGAACATACATTGATCATCAGTCATGCTGCAATAGTATCTTCCTTCTTCATAATCAAACTTAGAAAATCTACAACTCATAATCTCCACCACCTATATTGCAAGTTTCTCTTTCACATCTCTTATTGCCTGTCTTGGATTATCGTAAGCATCAACAGGTATAAATATTGATTTATCAAATTTTCTACTTTTTTCTAATAGTTCAAATTTAAAACTATCATCTTTCATCCAGACAATTCGTATTCTCCATATCGAACTACCATATATAAATTCTTTGTAAAATCTTCCATATGTTTTTCTATTCATAATCTATATAACCTCGTTTATTAAACTAACTTTTAGCTTTTTATTCTTAGCTACTAATTCTAAATTAGTTTTATGTATTAATTCTTTTAATTCTTCATATGGATCAGACCAATTTTCAAATTCTCTATTTATAAAATAGTATTTATTTTCTATATGGCATACAAACCCATACTCTCTAAGTAATGATGAATAAACTAGATCTCCACATTTTATAGATTCCATCTCTTTTTTAACAACTATTTTCATAATCTCCACCACCTAAACACTTTTTTTGCACTTGATCATATTGTTAGCTTCAACAGTATGATTCTTATATATTTTTATTTATTTTTCATCTTCCTCGATATTTATTGAAATACAAGCAATCTCACTTTTAATAAAGTAATGAATACTATTTTCCCCCTCCATACAAAACGCATTTTCATTTGAAGTTAGAAATCTAGAAAATTTATTATGTAATTCTTTTTTATTTTTAACATCTTCCCATATATGCTTACTCGAATAAACATATCCATTTTTAAAAACTATTTTTAATGTAAATTTCATAATCTCCACCACCTAATCTTCTTCATATATTTCAAATGGTCTTACTCCACTTTGCATTACATTACCTTGTGTCGGCTCATCAACAAAGTACCAGTTATTTACATCTACGCCTGTAAATATATCTTCCTCTGTTTCTTCATTCTTTACATTAAAGCTAATATATGCCTTTTCAAATATCTTCTCTATCGCTTCATCCATTGAACTTGCTTCCATAGAGAAACTTAAATCTAGTATTAAGCTTATATCACCATAAAATTCCTTCATAATCTCCACCACCTATTTTCTAACATTAATCTGATTCATTTTAACTCTAGCAACTTTTCCTGGTCCTTTATTATCAAGTGCATCTCTATCTATGAAAATAAATTCCTCTGTCTTAGGATCTACCGCTATATATAAATTAAAACTTTCAAGTGATCCTTTTATAACTTCTGCTACTAATCCTACTTTCGCTTGAAATTCTTCCATATTAAAACTCCTCTTTTACTTACTCATAACGGTTACATTTAGTTCTTTTATTTTATTAGATAAAATTACTAAAGCACTCGGAAATGGAGCTGAATTATCACTATTTCCGAATTTTAATCTTCCCTTTATAAATCTTATCTCACTTGCATATGGGAAAATAAACTCATGCCAATATTTTGTATCAGTTCGAGCTGGTATCAAGCATACTACTGTAGCACCTTTAACACTTTCGTTGTATGCTTTTTCTATCCATTTCCCTATCTGCCTTACATACGGTGGATTCATCCAGCATACACCCTTCCATTCTTGCTTTAAACCATCTACTTCAGGTGTATAATAATTACTGTATTTAGCAGTTTCATCTACTGCACATACATCTATATCAAATTTAAATTCCTCATTTACTTTATTGAAAAATTCAATCGGAGTTTCCCAAGTTTGGTCTTTACTACTAAACATTAAATTATTATTCACTCAACTTCCCTCCTAATAAAACCCATCTTTTCTTTACTTCTGTATTAAAAAATCCACTATTTATGAGAATACTTTATATTCAATTGATTTAATTCTTGACGTTCTAAAACTTCTATAACACTTGATAATATATGTTTCGTTTGATCTTGTAGAGCATTTTTATAAAGTAAATCCTCTATTTCTATAAGAGTTATTTTATTTTTTCTTATTTCTTCACTTATTGGTAAATAGCATATGACATTTCCATCTTCTATTCTGTTATATTTTGATATCCATTCATTTAGCGACTGCCTTATCAATTCACTAACTGTTATAATTTCCTGATTCCCTTTAGCCTTTAAACTATCAATAGTATCTAATATATTTTTCTTTTCTGTATCAGTTACCATTATTTTCATCATATTATTTCTTTTTTCTTTCATATAAACACCTCATAACTATTAACTAATAAAACCCATCTTTTCTTTACTCTCATTTATATAATTTAAATATATCTACGTCCTTCACTTACAAATACACAGCAACCTAATAGAATAATTACCATTATTATTTTTGATGTTGTTGTAGTTTCAATTTGTATGTAATCAAAATCTTTAAACTCTTTTCTATCAAATTTTTTCTCAATTAATTCTGATACATGATCCATTACTTCTGTAAAGTTATCCAGATTATCTAAGTTCATAATATATTCTCTTACATCAGTCTTTAATATTTCTACATCGGTCCAACTAAAAACATAGCACCATGTAGCTTTATTATTCTTATCTGTCCCAAATGTAACTATAAAATCATTTTTAGCCCCATTTTCCCAATAATCTTGAAGGGCATATCCATAACTTTCATCTTTATCTTCAAAGTTAACAAACATTAAGTTTACTTGTTTATATGATTTTGTATTTTCTTTATTATTTTTATTATTTGTATCATTTAAGTTTGAATTTATTGAATCTAAATACCTGCTAAGCTTATCTTTATCTTTAAATTCACCTATAAGCCTATTTACAGTTAATTTATCTTGTTCAATAGGGTACTCAGGCATATCTTTATAATCACTTAAATCAATATCTTTATGTTTAAATATAGAATATGATGCTTTCAATCTATTCTCATAATTATGTACAGATGCTGTTGCCATGCCTACTGGATAATATTCCTCTAACTCCGCATTTGAATTTACAAAACTATCATTAAATCTTTTTCCATCTAATGTTTCATATACTCTAAATTCACCTTCATCTGATGTAGTTATATAATTCTTAGCTTCATGATGTTCCCAATAACCAGGTATCTCTCTTGTTTTAGTTACTGCATTACCTTTACTATCTGTTTCCGTATAAGTTTCTATTCTAGGCGGATGCCATTCATCCCATTCTTCTTTATGTCTTACTTTAGTTATTTTCCCTGACCATATTTCATAATCATTAGTTTGTTGCTTATAATCTATAGCTACTATACCTGAATATGAAAAAACTATAACCATGGCACATATAACTAAACTAGATAAATCAATTTTATTTATAAAAAGGTGAATAATAGCACTAAATATTAATAGTGCTACAATCCCATATATAATATATGACATGTTACTCACCTCTTAGATTTATTTCTTCTGCTGAACCATTTTCAAACGCCTCTATTGTAGAATCTGATGTTACTACAAATTTATTTGCATCCATGGTCTTTCTATTAGTTATAGCTGCCATTATAAATTTCTTTTTAATATATGTGTTATATTCTCTTATCTTATCCGCTATAGTAGCCTGATTCTTGTCAAATATCTTTCTATTTGCTGACAGTTCCCTTTGAAGAGTTGTATAAACAGTAGAGTCTAAATTTGGATTAGACTCATGAATTACTTTAAATAATAATTCAGTATCTTGATTTCTTCCCTCTATTAACCCTTTATATATACGTTCAAAATCCTCTGCATACATATCTGTAACTTGAACCATTTCTTTTGCACTTTTAACCATGCTATCATAGTTCGATTTATTCGCTATATATTGAGCTTCAATCGATTCTTCTAATCCAACTGCTACATTTCTTTGTCCTAATATAGTAAATCCGCCTATTACTCCTGATACAGCTATAGCTCCTGCTATAGATATTGAAATTAAACATCCTTTTTTCATATTATCTCCTCCTAATAAACTTCTTCTAAATTTAAAGGTATAAACGTATGCGATCCACATTCACATGTATATAAATCATTTTTAATATCTATATGAATTTCATATTTTTCTTTTTCACAATTGCTGCATCTTAATTTTAAACAATTAAATAACTCAACTACTTTACCCATATTAATCCCTCTTTTACTTTTTATTTTTCATATTGTGTTTCAAATCCGATTATTTGCTTTTCTAAAAGTTCTTTTGATACTTTATTACTATTTTCTTTTTTAAACTTCTTACATTTGCTCCTACACCCTTGTAGAGTATCTGTATCCCCTATATAGTTCTCACACATTCCATATTCATTTTTCTTAAAATGTTTACATATCTTTGTCATTTATTCTCCTCCAACTTTTGAATGTCTTATATACATTCTCAATCTATTACCTATACTAATTAACTTACATCCGATATCTTCAATATCTGATGATGTATAATTGCTCTCATTAGCTTCTTCTAGCTTTTCTCCTAGGTATTTAACAGCACCTACTATATCTTTATATCTTTCATAATTAAAATTACTCATATATACTCCTAAAATGGAATGTCATCATCATCTATTGCAGTAAATCCTTGTGGATCTAACCCGCTAGGTTCAAAACTTGGTTCAAATTGTTTCGTTTGTTCCCCTTTATCTTTAGAGCTCTCTAATGACTTTATTTTATTTGCAAATACTTTTGTAAAAGTCTTAGCTTCATTTGTATTTTGATCTGTATATCTATCTACTCTTATCTCCCCTTGAATAGCTACTAGTCTTCCTTTAGGGATATAATTCGCACAATATTCAGCAGGTTTACCCATTATCTCAACAGGTATAAAGTCCGTTTCTTTAGTTCCATCATTCTTTTTATAGTCTCTATCTATAGCAATACTAAATCGAGCTACTGCAGTTCCTGTTCCTGGTATATATCTTAACTCAGGATCTTTTGTTAATCTTCCTACTAAAACTACGTTATTCATTCTATTTCTCCTTAGTTTTATACTTTTGAGCTACAATAGTTAGAACGTCAAGAGCTCCAACTATTGTAACTATAATTGCTGTTAATATTAATATGTCTTTCATTTTTACTACCCTAACAGTCTTAATACGTTATAGCACTTAACCCCATCTACCCATGGATAAACAACAACTTTACCCTTTTCTATTTTTCGGCTTCCATCTTTATTTTTTATAACAACCAACTCAGTTAATTGTTGCTTTACAATTGTAGCAAGAGTAACTTTATCAACTAAAGTTCTATTAGTATCTTTAAGATTTTTAATTTCATCATCACGTTCTATTAATAGTTTTTTATATGTATTTAACTCTTGTATTCTTTTATCATGCTCTTTACTTAAGTTGTTTAGCTCTTGAACTCTTTTTTCATATTCTTTACTTAATAGGTAACTAGAACGTTCTAGCTCTTCTACTTTGTCTTTATGTAACAATAACTTTGTATTTAAATCATCATTCAAGTTATTTAACTCTTTATTAGTTATAATAAGACCATTCATTTCAATATTTTTTGTAATTATATCTTTTTTTAATTCCATCGCTTCTTTTTTTAATTTATCAATATCTGATAAAACTTCTAAATATCTTTTCTTCGATACAAACATACTTTTCGCTCCTATTCTTTTATTTGTTTCTTTTGATTGAAACAATATTTATAAAGATTCTTTTTCCTACTGGGTACTTTTTCTAAATTAAGTTATATTTTTTCAAGTTATCACGTTTCATTAGTTACTAGACTCTTTTGATTCATTTATCAATCTTAATTCCTCTAAAGCTTCTTCCCATGCTTCTTGAGGAGTTATACCTTTCTTAATAGATATATGATTCGCTATTTCATCTAGCATTTTTGCCTGTTCTAATATATCCATATCTTCACCCTTTGTTTTGCATTGTTATTAATTTTTTAATTAATCTATCAGCATTTACTGCAACTCTTATATTCCCCTTTAATCTTTTCCCTACTATGCAGTATGCTAGTACTTTGTAATTTATATAATTATGTATATCATTAATATTATGAGCCAATGAGTTACCCTTATTTTCAATCTGTCTTATTAGCATCTTGTTAACTTAAAATCCTTATACTTTTCTATCTTCCTTAAATTTTCAATCTGTTCTGGAAGTACTACATCATCTAATCTTGTACTACACTCTATTACTTTCTTATGCCTTAATCCATATTGATCTATTAACTCATTTAACTCCTTTTTTAATGCATCCATGTTACTTGCCCCCTATTTTTCTTCTATATAATTTAAATTCTTTATTACTAAATCATATGTTCCATTTTCATTCATTCTTAGTTTAAACTTCATAGGATCTTCAAAATCACTTAAGTTCCCTTTTATCTCAAACCCATTATTTGCTTTAATTATTCTTTTCTTTAGCTTCTTTTCTATATACTTTTTATCAATATTAAAATCTTTGTTAATACCATTATCATCTAAATGATCTCTTAGGCTTTCTTCTATATCTTCATCTAATTTGCTACTCTGTATGAATTTATCTATATCCATAACTGAATTTTCTTTTAATATATAGTTCCTTACTCCTCTTACATACTCTGCTTGTTTAATATCATTTGAAAATGCATTAGTTATAAAATTATCCGTTACACTTTTAAATACTTTTGTCTTATATTTATCATCTTCTATTTTTTGTGCATCTAAAAATTTCTTAACAAAATATGAATCATTTCCTTCTTTTTCAGCTTCTTTATCAAGTACTCTTAGCTGCCATTCATCATTAATTCCATTAACTCCAACTATAGCTGCATGTTTAGGTCTGCTACTTTCAGTTATTCCTATTTCATTAGTTTGTATTTGTATATTAAATTTCTCATCTTTAAAATCTATAGAATGATTAAACATCTTTTTATAGTCTAACCTTACTATTGCAATATATTTTTCATCTTTCTCAGTATATAAACATATCGCTAGATCAGATGATACTAATTCTGACTCTAACCTCATAATCTCAAATAAATATGCAGCTATTTCTTTAGAATTATCTAAGAATGTTTTTTCATCATATATTATTTGTTCACAACAATTCCTTACCAAGTTGTTATCATAATTATTAAATTTAGCTACCCTTAAATCATCATCTTTCTTTACTTTTCTTACTATTTTTTCAAAGAATCTATCTACGTCTTTACTTACTCTACCTTCATAATCATTTAATATTGGTGTATCATTATCTTTATCTAATATGTGTACTACAAATTTATGTATTACCATTTCTATCTCCCCTTCATCAAAGTTTTCTCATCAAGACATGAATGTATGGAATATTAGTCCATTTATTCTTTGTCACGGTGAATTTTATAAGCTTATAGTTTTGATAAAGCTTCTTCATTTCTTCTTCAATTAAGTTGTGATTATAGCTCATATTGTATATTTTTCGTCTAGATAGTTTTTTAGCTGTAGTTATCTTAGGCTCTTTTAATCCTTTACTACATCCCCATCTCTTTTTTCCTTTTGGGTCTTTTGATAAATATGTGGCTAAGTCAGTTATATGTTTTTCATCAGGATCTACACGTCTTATATTGTTTCTTCTGCTATACTTCCAACAACTTTCTACTAGATCCATAGATAGTTCTGAACTTAATAACATATGAACATGATATTTTCCTTTTCCTTCTTTTGAGATTTCAATAACATACATGTACTTTATTTTTTTATACTTTGCTTTTTTATGTTTCTTTTTCTTGCTCTTATATACAACTCTCTTATTTTCAATTTCAGCATTCATCTGTATTTTTCTATACTGATAGTTAAGCTTGTTTATATATGCTCTTACTTGTTTTTTAGCTTCTTCATGATCCTTTGGCCTATTCTTATTAGTCCAGTTAAGTGTTATATAATAATCACCTTTTCCAAAGTTAGCATTAGCTTTTCTTACAAAGTTCTTAACTGCATTGTTATTATTAAGATTCTTTTGAGCTTGTTTTGTAGTTTTCACTCTTAACTCATCAGGTATATCTTTCTTTGAGAATAGTGGGTACATTTCTACTTCTCTTATTGGTCCTGATGTTATTGTTCTTGTTTCATACACACATTTAGCTCTTGCATCTAATATTTCATCTATGTTATTGATTGATACAACTTCGTCATCTATAGTTACTTGTTGTTGTGTCATTCTCTCTATTAACTTTTCAAAATCAACTTCTGTATATTGATTTTTATAGCCTTTCTTTTTCTTGTTGATTTTATTTTTTATTGTCTCTTCATGATCACATGTATTTTTTTCTAACATCTTAGCCACCTATTTTTGAACATCACTTCTTTTATTGATTAATTCTTATTTATTCATATATTTTTGAACTACTTTTTTATCAAACTTTAATACTTAGTACAAGTCCGTTAAAGGCTCACCGAACCTTTTGAAAAAACTGGACTTTATTTACTTTTTATAGAGTGTGATTTATATTAAAAACCACACTCTTTTATTTACTTATTTTCGCTTCTATTTTGAGATACATTTTTCTCATTCTCAACTTCAAATAAAGCATCTAATCTCCCCTTGAATCTTTCAAATTTTAAAGGATTTAATTTTTTCAGCATTACTAGTTTGTTTTTCATTAAGTCAATATCTGTCTTTGACATTTTTGAGCCTCCTTTTTCATGTCTTTGACATTTATTTTATTATGTCTTAGACATAATTGTCAAGCTTTAGTATTACTTTGACATTTATTTTATTTTTAATCATTGCAATGACATATTTTTTAATATATAATATGTCATTAGGAGGTGTATTTGTGAAATCAAGATTAAAAGATTTAAGAAACAAATTAGGACTATCTCAGAAAGACTTTGGAACTATGATTCATCTATCCCAAGACCACATTTCTTCTCTTGAAAACGGAAGAAGAAATATAACTGACAGAACAATAAATGATATTTGTGATAAGTTTAATGTAAATGAGGAATGGTTAAGATATGGAAAAGGTGAAATGAAAAAAGATATTACTGAAGATGTTGATGCTCCTGATGAAATAAAAATATTATTAAAAAAATTTCTTTTATTAAATGATTCTGATAAAAGAAAAATGGAAAATATTTTAGATTCATTCCTTGAAGAAGAATTAAAAAAAGAAGAGTAGATCTTTATGGTCTACTCTTCTTTTTTTAATTCTTCTTCATATAATTTAGCATCTACATATCCTTTTATATATTCTAACTTTGATTCATTAATTTTTTTTAGAAGTAATAATTTTTCTGATATCCTTAACATTTCTTCCTTCATGACTCCTCCAAACATAAAAATATCCAAAATTTGCCCCTTAAAAGGCTTTTTATTCTTTTTTTGATACTTTATTCAAATAAAGATTATTTTTCGCTTAAATTTGATTTATGTACGCTCTTGATATTCTGTCTTTAGCTTTTTCAAAGTAATTTTTATCTAATTCTATTCCAATAAATCTTCGATTGATATTTCCTGCAGCAACTCCTGTGCTACCACTCCCCATGCAATTATCTGAAACTATATCATTTTCTCTTGTATATGTTTTAATTAAATACTCCAAAAGATCAATCGGTTTTTGAGTCGGATGTATTGTATTTGTTTCTTTATTGAAAAATAAAACATTATTTGGATAATTTGTGTATTCAATTGTATGTTCTTTCAATAATGTTGAAACTTTATAAATACTATCTTCACTATTTTCTTTTATTTTTCTTTTTTTGATTAACGGCTTGTCTAACTTCTTTAATCCCTGTGGCACGTACAATGGCTTTTTCTTATAAAATACATTAATATCTTCAACTTTTCGCATTGGTTGATGTTTAGCAAATGCAAAGCCAGTACAAGTATTTTTTACCCAGTACCAACTATATTTATAATTTCTCAAATTAGAGTTTATTAACTTTGTTGTAAATGGTTGTGCTGAAAATAAAACAATAACACCATCGTCTTTTATGATTCGATTATACTATTCCCACATCAAATCAAATGGAATTATATTATCCCACTTGCAGTCTGTTGTCCCATAAGGGAGGTCACAAAGGATCATATAAATCGTTTTATCTTTAATACTTTTCATTTTCTGTATACATTCATCATTATGTAACTCATATCTTTTTAATTCATTCATAAATATCACTCTCCCACACTTTAGACAAACATATGTTTGTCTAAAAATTAAAAAAATATTTACAATTCTATTTTTATTTGTTATTATAATTTCATAAATCATCCCGAACATATGTTCGATTAAATTATATCATTTTTTTATTTTGTTTTCAATACGAATTTAGGGAGGTCATATGTTTTTAGATTTAAATAATAAACAAATATTAATATTAGATTTTATAAGAAATCATGTCATGGAAAAAGGATATCCTCCAGCAGTTAGAGAAATATGTGCTGCTTTAAATATAAAATCAACTTCAACAGTACATAGTAATTTAAAGAAACTAGAACAACTAGGATATATAAAAAGGGATAGCGAGATACCAAGAGGTATTGAAGTATTAAAAAAAGATGAAGAACAAAGTCATCCTATTATCAATCTCCCTTTAGTCGGCAAAGTCTCTGCAGGTACTGGTATATTTGCAGAAGAAAATATTGAAGAGTTTATCCCTTTGCCAAGTGGTTTAGTTAAAGGTGATGAAAACTTCATTCTAAAAATAGATGGAGATAGTATGATCCATGCAGGAATTTTAAATGGCGACTATGTAATAGTTGATAAAAAAAGTATTGCAAATAATAACCAAATAGTAGTTGCTCTTATAAATAATGAGTATGCAACTGTGAAGAGATTTTTCATAGAAGATACTAAAATTAGATTGCAACCTGAAAATGATCTTATGAGTCCAATGTATTTTGATAAACATGAAATTAAAATTCTAGGAATAGTTACTGGTGTCTTTAGAACAATAAAATAATTAAAATATAAACTTTTCACCGACCCCCCTTTTTTTGGGGTATCGGAAAAAAGTTAGTATTTTCAATGATTATAGACTTTTTTAAAAGTTTTTTTCGACCCCCCTTTTTTTGGGGTATCGGAAAATCTCGACCCCCCTTTTTTTGGGGTATCGAAAAAAGTTAGTATTTTCAATACTTTCATCCATTTTTTATGCAATTTTCGATACCCCCTTTTTTGGATGCTCCATTTTTTGGGTCATCCGTAAAACGGGGTACTACTATTAACAGTATTTTACTATTAACAATATTTACTATTAATATATTTTATATATTTATATATTTATATATTTGTTGACAGAGTGATTCACTTATGCTAAGGTTTAATTAGTGAACCACTAAGAAAGGAATAAAATTAACATGGCAGTAGGGAAAGATAAACACAGAAGATCTGTAACATTCACAAAAGAAAATTATAAGATTATCGAAGAAGTTGCAATTAAAGAAAAAACGACAATTTCAAAATTAATTAACAGACTTATAGAAAAGGAGTATATAGAAAATGGCAAAACTGATTGATGGCATAGATTTTAATAAAATAGAAAATAACGCAGTAGTATACGAAAATACATCTCTTCAAAGTTACGGATATGGTATAATCTCACAATACGCAACAACAATGAAAGGTTTATCTTTACAAGCAAAAGGTGTGTATGCTTACCTTATTGCATTTGCAGGTATTGATAAACAAACATATCCTTCTCAAAAAAGAATGTGTTATGATCTTGGAATAAAAAAAGAAGATACTTTAAGAAAATACATAAAAGAATTACAAGCAACTGGTTTAATTAAAATATATAAAACTAAGAAAGATAATATTCATTACAAAAATGTTTATGTTATTGCAGATGACACTAGAACTATAGAACAATGGAAGTTAGAATATCAAGAAGATAACGGAATTAAAGAAGTTAAAATACAAAAAGAAAAGCCTAAGAAAATTGAAAAGCCTAAAATTGATGATAATGGGAATATGGTATTTGAAAATAAATGTAAAAAATCCCCAACCGAGCCACCAGTTGAGGATAATTCCGAAAATAATTCTAAAGTTTCAAAGATTAATAATTATATTGTATCAAATACAGATATTGATTACAACAGTAAAAATATGCCAGATGTATTTGATATGTATGTAACTAACGATGAACGATGGATAGAAATATCCAAAAGCGAGAGTATATGGAATAGTTTATCTGAATCAAGAAAAAGATATATTTTAGAATTTGCAAATGAAAATAAATTCTATATACCTGATTTCATAGATAAATTTAAGTATTTATAATATCACAACAAAAAGGAGATTAACATGAGTAAGCCTATATTGTTAGATAGTGACCTAATATCTAACAAAACAATTTCTTTGGAGCTAAAAGGTTTTATCGCATGCATAAGGTATTTAGATTTTAATAAAATACCTATGACTAACGAAAGAATATCAGAGATTGCAGGTTTAAGTAATGATGATATTAAAGTTTTTTTTAAAAAATGTATAGAATTAGGATTATTAGAATATACGTAAAATGAATATTAATAAAAGTGTCTATTAGGGCACTTTTTTATTGTCTATTTTTTACAAGAGGGTTAAAGATATAATTACTAGAATAGTACAAGTAGTATTAATTGGAATTAACATTAAATTTAAAATGAATTGTAATATTATGGTTAATAGATTGTGATTTTATTGTAGGTAAACTTAATTACGATTTTAATGCAATTGCCTTGCGATTTTTAATAAATTTATTTTGAATTCAAAAAGTATTGACAAATAATTCAAAATGAATTATTATTAAATTAATAAGCGAGGTGATAAACATGAGTAAAGAAACTTATAACTTACAAATACCTATAAGTACATCGTTTAAAGACATCTTAAAAGAATTAGCAGATGAAGATGATAGAGCTTTAAGAGTGTATTGTAGGAGAGTTTTAGAGGAACACGTAAAAAGTTTAGGGAAAGATATAGAAAACAAAGATAAAACTAACAAGGAAAATGTAACAACTAAAGACGTTACAAAAGAAACTGAACCAACGAAACCTAAAGTTGGTGGGTTTAGATAAGCAATTTAATGTACATTTAAAATTAAATATTTGGAGGAGATATAAATGAAAATAGTAAGTGCAGGAATTGATTTAGGAAATAGTATGTTAAAAGCTACTAAGTATGAAAAAGGTGAGAAAGTTAGAGTAAAAATACCTAATCGAATTGAGTATAAAGAAATACTAAATCCAAAAGCTAGAAAGTTTGAATTTGATGGCTCTGTTATATACATAGGCGTTGGAGAACTTAACAATAATGTATTAAAACATACTAGAAAGCATTTATTAGAAGAAACTCTTTTAATGATTCACGAATTATATCCAATGGATCAGGTCTTAAAGGTTGATTTAAAATTAGGTTTACCACCGAAACAATATTTTAATAAGTCATATTTAAAAGAGTTTGAACAACATTTTAAAACTGGAGTAGAATTTAACTATGCTGTAAATGGTATATCTAAAAAAGTAACTTTTAACTCTGTTGATGTAAAAGTAGAAGGGTATTCAGCTTTTGTTAGCAACATTGATAGCATAGGAGATATAAAGCAAGATATTTTATCAATAGATGTAGGCGGAGGAACTACAGACGCTTGCAATTATAAGTTTGATTATGATGATGAAATATATTATCCCTATGAAACTGAAACTATCCCAAAGGGTGTAATTGATTTTGCTGAATTAATTACTCTTTATTTCAATGAAAAAGAAAATGCAGATATAGAAAAAGATTTAATAGATAGTTTATTAAAGAATAATAAAGAATACATAGAATATAAAAATAAAAAGTACAAGTTATCTGATTATCTTATTGCTATAGAACCCCTAGCAAATGATATTTTAAATAAAATAACTAATAAATTTGGGTCGCTAGACAGATATGTTATAGTTGGTACTGGTGGAGGATATAAGACTTTCAATAAGGTGATAAAAGATCAAATATCTAAAGAAATACAACTAGATGAAGATTCTCAATTCTTCGGAAATTCAGACGGATATCTAGAACAATAGGGTATTGGTGACTATAATGAAAAATTGTGTATATAGATTTATAGGAAGAGATCATAACCTAATATACATAGGTAAGGCTAAAAATTTAGAGAAAAGATTAAGTAATCATAACCATCTTGAAGATGAATGTTATAAAGAATTAGCTTATATAGAGTATACTTCTTTCGATAGTGAGCATGAAATGGATTTTGCAGAACGATATTATATTCAGAAACTTAATCCTAAATACAACATGGTATTATCAGATAAGCCAATATCATTTAACTGTGAAGAGTTAGATAAAAGGTGTTTTAAAATATATGAGGTTAATCAATATGTAGTAGAACATACATTAGAACAGATAGAACTATTAAAAAAAGAAGACCTTTGTGCTGAAACAAATGTATCTATAATTGAATTAGCAGGGATACTTACTATAGTGAAGTGCGATAGTTATTTGAATATAAAAACAGGTTATAAAGATAAATTAAAATCATATGATGAAATGAAAAAATGTTCTTATGCCTTTTCAGAAAATTTTGTAAAAAAAATAAATGAATTAAAAGAGAAATATCATTTATTAGACATAGTCCTAGCTTATAAAGATATTCATAATATTGGAAAATATTTAGATGTAAAAAAAGAAGAATTTTTACTTAATTTAAAATACAAAGAAAAATATAAAGAAGAATGGAAAATTCTAGAATTTATATTAAAATGTAAATAAATATAAAAAAGAGAACACAACAAAGAATAGTTATGCCCTCACTCGCAATGATAGTATAACATTCTTTGTAAAAATAAACAATACAAAAAGGTGATTGCATAATGATTGATATATTTTTATATAAAGGAATATGTCCTTTTTGCGATAATAAAGCAGAAGTAATACATATAGAGCAAGTAGATAAAATTAATATATTAGTAGATTTTGAATGTCAATGTGACTGGAAACATTTCAAAATATTAGATAAAAGGAAGTATAGGAGATAGTTAAGTGGAACAGTTATATTTTGAAGAAGTACTAGAGGATCTATTTGTTCCTAAACTATGTAAACAATGTGAAAATAATTGTAAAATATATATTATATCTAAAGATGCAGATATATATTGTTCTAACTTTGAAAAGAACAAATAATTAATTAAAAAATAAAAGGTGTCCAATGAGGCACTTTTTATTTTTTTACATTTATATTGTAAATATAATTTCCTAGTTGAAAAGAATTTAAATCAATTAAAATAAAAAGCACTCTATTAAAGAGTGCTTTTTCACGATTACAATCTTTTGAAAGATTCTAAGAGGTAGAGTCACAAACCCTACTTATAGACTCTTTAGCGATAAACAAAGGGTATGATATATTATAGCATATTTAATTTTAATTTGTATATCATATTTGTATTTTTTTTAAAAAACATAAAAATACAAATGACATAAAAGTTATTATTTTATGCCGACATTGAAATTTAAATATTATATATGATTTTATAACTGACATTGCCAGTACGTAGCGATATCAACAGGTTTACTAACAGAAATTAGCAATTTATCAACATATTTTCTATAATTATCAACAATAAAAATAAAAGGTAGCCAAGTTGGGAATGGCTACCTTTTTATGTTAGTTAAGCACTAACAAGCTCTCACAATTCACCTCATGTAAGTTTGGGTCGATAAGTTCTCGAAGGATTAAATCCCTTTTTTATATTATATCATTGATACTTATTTTTCATCAGATACGTTTAAATAAAAGTAAAAAGCCTTTATTTTTCCTTGTATGTATATTGTATCTATTTATATTTTCTACCTTCATTTTTACCGTTATCTAAATAATGCTTTTCTGCAGATAGACTTGAATTATTATTTACTGCTAACAATACATCTTCATATGCGAATAAATAATCTATATCATTATTATATATTCTTCCTTCTTTAGCACCAAATTCTTTATAGTGATCAAGTGGCTTAAATGTAGATTTATGCATACACTCAAGCAACACGTCTTTATATAATTTTAAATATGTTACTGGATTAAAATCATTTGGCAAGATAGAATTATTTAGTTCTTCTAGGATTAACTTTTTAAATTCAGTCATATTTGTTCTATGAGGACAATTTTTATTAGCAAAATCCCTGTGAGCTTTAACGTTATCTATGCTCCAATTATACTTATTTAAAAGTTCAGCAACTACTTTAGCTGCTAGTTTTTCAGCATTATCAAAACGTTCTCCACCATTTAGTGAATAACATATCTCTATTGATATATATTTTCTATTACCGTCACCAGTTTTACCATCACCGCAAGCCCAAGCATTACGGTTTAAAGGTAAAACTTGTATTGCTTCAATATCATCAACGACAATGTGGAACGATGTTTGATTATTATTAGACTTCATATATTTAGCTTCATTTTTAGCACTAGCGTTATTATATGTATTGTGAATTACTATACCAACAGGGGACATTGTGTAAGGACACTTTATATTATATTTGCTACTACTTACTAAACTTTGTTTTATTATACTCATATTATTTTACCTCCTTATTTAATACATTTAAACTATCATTTATACCTTTTGTTGTAGGATCTAAAATTGCATTATAAACACTTATAACAACTAATCCTAATACATATGGATTAGAAAAAGCACCTAGCAATAAATCGCCAAGTGCTTTCCACGTTGTTAAATCTTGTACTGTTAGTCCCGCATATGCCAATATTGGAACTAATACACTCATCCATAGTTGAGCTACAAATAAAGGGTTCTTAAATCTTACCTTCCAGTTTATTTTCATACTAATCTCCTCCTAAAATATATTGTTTTGAATTGCATAAAAAAAGAAGCCTACTAGACTTCCTACTCCTAACCCCAAGAGCCATTTTATTGCACTCGTAAGATTTTCTAAGTTACTACATAAATTTTGTATATGTACCTTTAGTTCAGCATTAGATTGCTCTAATTTGTCAATCCTTTCAGAATGATTATTAATTCTCCTTTCATGTGTATCTAGTTCTTTTCTTACTAATTCTTCATTCATACTAACCTCCTTAATTTTATATTAAAAAAGACTAGATGATCTTCACCTAGTCTTTCGGAAAAACTTATATTTTTTAGTTCTCAATTTGTATCTTATTGTCTACTAAATACGCAATAAAAAAGAACTTAATTACTCACCTGTAACAAGTTCTACTTTTCTAATTTATTTAATATATCTTGTACTTCTTTTCTATATCTCGCAGGAACATCCTCTATTGTTTTAAGTCCTCTTATAACCATAGCTACGTACATATCTACCATTTTACTCATCGTCCTTTCGTTATTAATTACTTGTGGTATTGATTCTAATATAGGTTCTAACATCGTATACATTTCATCAGTCGCTAAAAGTGATATATTTATCAAATCATCTTGAACTTGATTTGTTTCTTGTAAACCATATACGTTAGGTATTCCATTAGTATAGCTAGCAGCCATAGACTGAACTGGAGCTACACTCTTAACGCTTACAGTTGCATTATTGGGTATTTCTAGTAACAATCTATCTGTGTCTATTGTTTCATAATAAGGTTCTGCTAGTTCTAGAATTAAATTATATTCAATGTTATTATTCTTCATATAGGTTTTTAGTTCATCAACTGTTGAACCGTATTCTTTAGGTAGCCAAAATGTTAATGCTCCATACGGTTTAGTACCATCCAGTCTAACATGAAATATATCATCAGAATTGTTTTGAATATATGGTATTTTATCACAACAACCTTCTCCATTTGATTTAAACTTATAACCTGTCATTGCTAAACCATATCTATTACAATTAGACAAATTATTATCATACATCCTTATATCATCATTATGTGATAGTAAATAACTACCCATTTTATGATAATGTTTCAACTCACCGTCAATGTAAACTATTTCATCAGTTTTGTGTAGTGGTGAATTTAGATATACTGTTTTAGTTGAGTAATAATAAGGTTCGTATGAAGTTACTTGTGTTCCTTCCTCTAGTTGAAGTTTACTCACCTTAACCGTATAAATTTTACTTTCCAATGGCACAATGTTACCTGTTGTTATAGTTATATATTTATAATTAGTTAAGTCTATAGTTGTATTAATGTTAAATTCTTTACCTCCGTTTTTTTGAATCAAATAATTGTAACTATCATTATGCGTATTTCTTGTATTTTCTATGTTGTGACATATTACTTTCAAATTATATTTATTATTATCTAAACTAAGGTCGCCACTTAAAATGTATTGTCCTTTAAAACTAGATACATCAACATTTTTGTATATTATTGAACCTTTACTAACACCGCTTTGAGGTGATAATGAACCTGTTAAATCTAATGTTTGAGTAACATCTTGCAACCCTAATAAATTCTTAGTTCTTACCTCAACTTCACATTTATACTTACCTAAATTTTCTATACTTTCTTCACCACTATCAACCATTTCTTGTGTTACTTTACAGTTTTCAAAGGTAGATTGCATACCTTCGATATATCCACTAGGTTTATTAGCAACAACTGTATAACCAGTAAACGCTTCATGAGCCTTATATTGGAATTGATTATCAGATTGTATTTCTACATTAACTAATGTATTACCTACAATTTTATCTATAATAACCAAACCTTCTTTACTACCTTCTAACTTTAAAGAATTTCCTTCACCTTCTATTGAAAGCCTTCCATCTTTATTTTCATTAAATAAACCTTGTATATATACATCTTGAACTTTATTCTTCTCCTCAATATCAAGAAGTCTTGAATCTTGTTCCTCATTTTTACTTTCAACTTGATCTATTCTATTCGTATT
>NZ_JADNAX010000014.1:0-39914 GCF_015550495.1 Romboutsia sp. 1001713B170207_170306_H8 | reverse complement strand
ACCAACTAGCTAATCAGACGCGGGTCCATCCTATACCGCCGGAGCTTTGATATTTCTACCATGCGATAAAAATATATCATCTCGTATTAGCGTACCTTTCGGTACGTTATCCGTGTGTATAGGGCAGGTTACCCACGCGTTACTCACCCGTCCGCCGCTCACTTCCGAAGAAGTTCGCTCGACTTGCATGTGTTAGGCACGCCGCCAGCGTTCATCCTGAGCCAGGATCAAACTCTCAAATAAAAGTTGTCCATTGCTCAGCTAGTCATTATCTGAATATCTGGCTTGGTTGTTTGTGTTTTAATTCTTAAATAAGAATAAATTTATAAATTAACCTACTGTTTAATTTTCAAAGTTCATTGTTTCGACTTACTTATCTTAACAAGTTATTTCAATCTTGTCAACATTTTCTTTCGTTTTATTTTTTGTCCGTATCTCTTGGACAAGTAATAATATATCATCTATTAAACAGTAGGTCAATACTTTTTTTAAAATTTATTTACATATTTTTTTCATATTCTTTTCTAAGCTTATTTACAATCTTTCTTTCTAATCTAGATACAGTCATTTGAGATATATCTAATTCTTTTGCAATAGTTGACTGAGTTTTATCCAAGAAGAATCTATCTTTAAATATTTTAACTTCTAATTCATTTAATGTATCTATAAACTTATTTATAAAGTCATTATGTTCTATATCTCTAAAATCATTTTCTTCTTGTCCGATCTTATCGATAAGTGTAATATCTTTATCTTCAGAGTCATCATTACTTGAAGCATCTAACGAAATAGGTTGATATCCATATGATGCTTCCATTGCTTCTAAAACATCTTCTTCTGTACATCCTATATAGTTTGCTATATCTCTTGCTTTAGGATGTTTTTTATTTTCTTGTTCTAAAACCAATTTCGCTTCACTAATTTTTTTACTTAGTTCTTGTACCCTTCTAGGTACTCTCAATGTCCATACCTTATCTCTAAAATATTTTTTTATTTCACCAACTATTGTAGGTGTTGCAAAACTAGAAAATTCAAATCCTTTTTCAATATCGTATCTATCAATAGCATATATAAGTGCTAACGATGCAACTTGATATATATCTTCAAATTCAACACCTTTATTAATATACTTTCTCGCTAGCAAGTTTACTAAATATAGATGTCTCTCAATCAAAATATTTCTTATTTCTCTATCTTTATTTTTACTATATATCTTGAACAGTTCTTTATTATCCATATTTAGGTAATCAGTAGCATTAGCTACATTTTTCATTAATTATCAACTCCTAAATATTTAGTCATTTTTATTGTCGTTCCTTTATTGTCTTCTGACTCAATACTTACCTCATCCATTAGAGCCTGTATTATAAATATACCAAGCCCATTTTCCTTTGGATTTTTTAAATCAGGCTTACCTAAACATTCTACATCACAGCCTTTTCCATTGTCTCTAATTTCTATATTAAGTCCATTATCTAGCATATTAAAACTTATATAAAACTTATCATCTGAACTATGCTTGATTGCATTTGTGCAAGCTTCTGATACTGCAACTTTTATATCCTCTATATCATCAATAGAAAATCCTATTTTATTTGCTATACCTGAAGTGGTTAATCTTATAATTCCTACATAATCTGGATTTGCACTAATCTCCATTTTTATACTTTCACAAGTCAAAGTCTATCCCTCCACTTTAAATATTTTATCAAGACCTGTTATATTAAAAATTTTTCTAACATTATTTTTAGGGTTAACTATATATATTTCCTTATTTCCCACTTTTAACTTCTTTAAAACCCCTATCATAACACCTAATCCTGTAGAATCTATATAATCTAGATTTTCAAGATTAATTTTCATATCTAACATTTCTTTATCTGCCAAGCTATGTAAACATTCTTTTAATTTATCTGATGTAGATACATCTAGTTCTCCCTCTAATGATATATTCCAAATATTATTTTGAGAGTCTAATACAGAATTTATATTTATTGACATTTAAAAACCTCCTGTTTATCTACTTTTAAAAATTCTAAATACTTTAAACATACTAGTTACTTTTGTTGCTACTTCTATAATTTCATCTACACTTTCTGTTATAGATGCTGTATTTTCAATTATATCCTGAATATGTCTTTCATTATAAGTAATTAATCTATTGGCATTTTCTACAACCTTAGTTGTACTATTTAGTAACTTAGCTATATATATAGCTATGATTAAGGCCGAAGCACCAAATAAAACAGCTCCTATTTGCCACCCCATTGCATTCATTATTTATTATCTCCCTCGTCATTAAATGTTCTACTAATTATTATTTCCTCTTCTGATATTTTTATATTATCTTCATCACAATCATCTGTAAGTAATGATATTTTTTCTTTTACATCTTCTAATGTTTCATGTAGAACATCTTTAGGATTATCTTTTACTTCGTCAAATTTCTCCTTAACTTCTTTTCTTAATTCTGATCCCTTCTTAGGAGCAAAAAATAATCCAGCTATAAATCCTATTATAGCTCCTAAAAATAAATATTTTCCACGTTTTCTACTCATTGCACATTCTCCTCTCTATATATACATATCTAAATTATACCTAAATTATACAAAAAGAATAGGATAAACTCCTATTCTTCTTCCATATTTATTTTAGCTATTGAAACTACATTAACTTCATCATTAGTTTTCATTAGTTTCACACCACTTGTTACTCTACCAAATATTGATATATCAGATACTTTTAATCTAATAAGAACTCCATCAGAGTTTATTATCATAATTTCATCATCTTCATTTACCATTTCGGCTCCAACAAGTTTTCCTGTCTTATCACTGTTGTTATAAGTTTTTATTCCCTTACCAGCTCTTATTTGACTTCTATATTCATTTATATCAGTTCTTTTTCCTAATCCATTTTCACTAACTACAAGTAAATCAGTTCCTTCGTCACAAAGATTCATAGATACAACTTCATCATCCGATGATAATGTTATACCTTTAACACCCATAGCAGTTCTTCCCATAGGTCTTATATCATTTTCATCAAATCTTATAGACATCCCCTCTCTTGTAGCTAAAAGAACTTCTTTATTTCCATCTGTAAGTTTAACATCTATTAACTCATCATCAGCTCTTAATCCTATAGCTATTAAACCAGATTTATTTATATTCTTAAATTCTTCTCTATCAGTTTTCTTAACTATTCCTTTTTTAGTCGCCAATAATAGATATTTTACTTCTTCTTTAGCATCTATAGAAATCAATGTCGCTATTTTCTCATTAGGAGCTAATTGCAGTAAATTAACTATAGCTGTTCCTTTAGATTGTCTCTTTCCTTCTGGAACTTCAAATGCATCTAGCCTAAATACTCTACCTCTATTTGTAAAGAATAATAATCTACTATGAGTAGTCGTTGTTATCAGATGTTTTACGAAGTCTTCTTCTCTTGTAGTAAGAGCTGCAACTCCTCTTCCACCTCTTTTTTGACTCTTATAAGTATCTGATGGCAATCTTTTGATGTAACCAAAATGAGTAAGTGTTATAGTTATCTCTTCATCATTTATAAGGTCTCTCATATCAATTTCGCCTTCAGCATGTCTTATTTCAGTTCTTCTTTCATCTGCATATTTTTCTTTTATTTCTAAAATTTCTTTTTTGATTACATTAAGAAGTAACTTTTCGTCTGCTAGTATAGCTCTTAATCTTTCTATTTTCTTAAGTAGCTCCTCGTACTCAGCTTCTATCTTATCTCTTTCTAAACCTGTAAGTCTTTGAAGTCTCATATCTAAAATAGCTTGAGCTTGGACATCACTTAAATTGAACTTCTCTATTAATCCAGATTTAGCTTCTTGAGTAGTTTTTGAAGCTCTTATTAAGCTTATAACAGCATCTATATTATCTAACGCTATTTTTAAACCTTCTAATATATGAGCTCTAGCTTCAGCCTTATTTAAATCAAATTTAGTTCTTCTAGTCACAACATCCTTTTGATGCTCTAAATAGTAGTATAATATTTGCTTAAGATTTAATACTCTAGGCACTCCATTTACAAGTGCAAGCATTATGATACTAAAAGTATCTTCCATTTGAGAATGTTTATAAAGATTGTTTAACACTATGTTAGCATTAGCATCTCTCTTTAATTCAATAACAATTCTCATACCTTGTCTATTACTCTCATCTCTTAAGTCAGATATTCCTTCTAACTTCTTATCTTTAACTAATTCAGCTATTCTTTCTACTAATTTAGCCTTATTTACTTGATATGGTATTTCTGTTACAACGATTTGCTGTCTTCCTTTAGCTAGTTCTTCTATGCACGCTCTAGCCCTAACTTTTACCTTACCTCTACCTGTTCTATATGCATCTGCTATACTTTCTTTTCCCATTATTATTGCCGAAGTTGGGAAGTCTGGTCCTTGTATATTTTGCATTAAATCTTCAACAGTACACTCTGGATTATCTATTAGTTGTATAGTTGCATCTATAACCTCACCTAAGTTATGAGGTGGTACCGATGTTGCCATACCAACGGCTATACCATTAGATCCATTAACTAAAAGGTTAGGGAATCTTGATGGTAAAACTGATGGTTCTTTTAAAGACTCATCAAAGTTTGGTATAAAGTCTACTGTTTCTTTATCTATATCTCTTAATAGCTCTAAAGATAATTTGCTCATTTTTGCTTCTGTATAACGCATTGCCGCTGGTGAATCCCCATCCACAGAACCAAAGTTACCATGACCATCAACTAAAAGTCCTCTTGTAGAGAAATCTTGAGCCATTCTAACCATAGCATAATAAACTGCTGTATCACCATGTGGATGATACTTCCCTAGAACGTCCCCAACTATACGTGCAGACTTTCTGTAAGGTTTATCTGGAGTTAAATTTAATTCACTCATAGAATATAATATTCTTCTATGAACAGGCTTTAGTCCATCTCTTACATCTGGAAGGGCACGACCAGCTATAACACTCATCGCATAGTCGATATAAGAGTTCTTCATTTCTTCCGCTATTTCAACAGGGATTATTTTGTTATTATTTTCTTCCATTTACACATTCCCCTTTCTTATACATCTAAGTTTCTAACGTAAGTGGCATTAGCTTCTATAAATTCTTTTCTAGGAGCTACTTTATCTCCCATTAACATTGAGAATATTTGATCTGCAACTACTGCATCATCTATAGATACTTGTAATAAAGTTCTAGTTTCTGGGTTCATTGTTGTATCCCATAACTGCTCTGCGTTCATTTCTCCAAGCCCTTTATATCTTTGAAGCTCTACACCTTGTCTGCCTATCTCATCTAATAAACTATTTAGTTGAGCATCTGAATAAACATAGTATTCTTTCTTTTGTTTTTTAACTTTATATAAAGGTGGTTGTGCTATATATACATAACCTTCTTCTATAAGAGGCCTCATATATCTAAAGAAGAATGTTAGTAATAATGTCCTTATATGAGCACCATCCACATCAGCATCGGTCATGATTACTATTTTATGGTATCTTAATTTTTCTAAATCAAAATCATTTCCTACACCACATCCATATGCAGTTATCATATTCTTTATTTCATCAGAAGATAATATTTTATCTAATCTAGATTTTTCAACGTTAAGTATTTTACCTCTTAATGGCAATATAGCTTGAGTATGTCTATCTCTACCTTGCTTAGCAGAACCACCGGCAGAATCCCCTTCGACTAAGAATATTTCACTCTTAGCTGGATCCTTTTCAGCGCAGTCAGCTAATTTCCCAGGTAATGAGGTACTTTCAAGAACACTCTTTCTTCTAGTTAACTCTCTTGCTCTTTTTGCAGCTTCTCTTGCTCTTTGAGCTCTAAGCCCTTTATCTACTATAATTCTAGCAGTAGTAGGATTCTCTTCTAAAAATGCTCCTAATTCTTCTACAGTTACACCATCAACTATGCTTCTCATAACTGTATTTCCAAGCTTAGTTTTAGTTTGTCCTTCGAATTGAGGTTCGGGAAGCTTAACTGATACTACGGCAGTAAGACCTTCTCTTATATCTTCTCCTACTAAGTTTGGTTCACTCTCTTTGATTAATTTATTTCTTCTTGCATAATCATTTATCGTTTTTGTAAGAGCTGATTTAAATCCACTCAAGTGAGTTCCACCTTCATGAGTATTTATATTATTAGCAAAAGAATATATGTTCTCTGTATAACCATCAGTATATTGCATAGCCAACTCAACTACACAATCTTTAACTTTTTTGTCTATATAAACTATATCTTCATGGATTCCAGTTCTATTTTTATTTAAGTATTTTACATACTCAACTAATCCACCTGTATAATGGAATTCTTTTTTCTTAGGATTTTCATGTCTTTTATCTTCAAATACTATTTTTATGCCTTTGTTTAAAAATGCTAATTCTCTTAGTCTATATTCTAATGTTTCATATTTGAACTCTATTTCATCAAATATTGTTGCATCAGGCATAAATGTAATTATAGTTCCAGTATGAGTAGCCTCTCCTACAGGTTCTAATGCAGATGTAGTTATACCTTTTGCATAAGTTTGCTTATATATTTTACCATCTCTATATACTTCAGCAACTAACCATTCTGATAAAGCATTAACTACAGAAACCCCAACTCCGTGAAGACCTCCAGATACCTTGTATCCTCCTCCACCAAATTTTCCTCCCGCATGAAGAACTGTTAATACTGTTTCTAAAGTTGATTTACCAGTTTTAGGATGAACTTCTACAGGTATCCCTCTACCATCATCTTTTACTGTAACACTTCCATCTTCGTTTATACCTACGTATATTTTTGAACAGTATCCTTGTAAAGCCTCATCGATACTATTATCCACGATTTCATAAACTAAATGGTGTAATCCTCTTGGACCAGTTGAACCAATATACATACCAGGTCTTTTTCTAACGGCTTCTAATCCTTCTAATACTTGTATCTGACTTGCACCGTATTCTTGTTTCATTTAGTTCCCTCCATTCTCTATGCTCACAACATTTCCTTGGTTTATATTAAAAATAGTTGTATTGCTTTCATTAAATATTTTTTTATGTGAAATCTCAGCCGTAGTAATAAACATTTGAACTAAGCTCAAATTCTCTATAAGAAGTCTTTGCCTAGTTTCATCTAACTCACTAAAAACATCGTCTAAGATTAGAATAGGATATTCTCCTACTTCATTTTTTATTAATTCTATTTCTGATAGCTTTAAAGATATAGAAGCTGTTCTTTGTTGACCCTGAGATCCATATAGTCTAACATCTAAATCATTAATGTATATATTTAAATCATCTTTGTGTATACCATATCTAGTAGATCGAGTTTCTATATCATGGTCTCTGCTTGAAGCAAGTTTATCAAAAAATTTATTATATGCAGTCTCAATAGTATCTTCATCTATTAAATTGATTTGATTCTTATAATTGATTTTTAAATCTTCAATATCATCGGTTAGCTTTTTATGCATGGTCATTGATATACTAGCTATTTTTTTTATAAAATCTCTTCTCAGTATATAAATATAACTCCCATACCTAGCAAGACTTTCATCATAAACATCCAACAAATTCTTATCAACAAAGTTCCCTTTTAAAAGCTTATTTCTTTGAAATAGAATCTTATTATAGTTAGTAAGGTAACTATAGTATTTAGGCATAATCTGACTAATTTCTTTGTCTATAAATGCTCTACGTTCTTTAGGACCTTCTTTTACTAACCTTAAATCTTCTGGTGAAAAGATTACTATATTCAAGTTTCCAAGTAATTCATACATTTTTTGAATATGCACTTTATTTATCTTTACACCCTTTTTATTTTTTCCAATAGCTATCTCTATCAAACTATCTGAGTTATATTTTGAGAAGCTACCTCCTACATATAAATTTTCTTTTCCAAATTTTATAATTTCTTTATCTTTACTAGTTCTAAATGATTTTCCAAAAGACAGCATATATATAGATTCTACTATATTTGTCTTCCCTTGACCATTTCTACCAATAAGAAGATTTATCTTTTTGTTAAAATTTATATGTAAATTATCATAATTTCTAAAATTAACTAATTGTAAAGTATTTAGTCGCATAAAAGGCGCTCCTTTTTACACTACTTTAATTTTTTGTCCTTCAACCTCTACTATATCTCCTGGTCTAATTTTTTTTCCTCTTCTAGTTTCAACTTCACCATTAACCTTTACAACACCTTCTTGAATTAAGAATTTTGCATGTCCACCAGTAGATGCAAAGTCAACTAGTTTAAGAAATTGATCTAATTTTATATATTCTGTATCTATAGTTATCTCCATCATGATGTTGACTCCTCCTGTTTATATTTATATTATTCTTCCAATATTACGCTAAAAATATATTATATCATAAATTTACTAAGTAGCATAATTTACTGACAAAAAACCCAACTTTAAGATTAGTTGGGTTTTTAATGTCTATATATTCGATGAAATCCTTACTGGAAGCAGTAAGTAAGTGTATTTAATATCATCAGCAGGCTTTATTATGCATGGATTAACATTTGTAGTAAATTCTATAAATATTTCTTCACTATCTATATTTTTTAATCCTTCTAAGAAATATCTAGAGTTAAATGCAATATCTAGATATTCACCTTCTAATTCTAAAGAAACTTCCTCATAAACATTACCTTTATCAGTATTTGATGTTATTGCCATAGAATTATCTCTTATAGTTAATTTTATAAGATTATTCTTTTCAGCTTGAGATAATAATGATGCTCTTTCTATACTGTTTAAAAGATCTCTTGTTTTTAATTTTATCTTAGAATTATATTCTCTAGGAAGTAATTTTTTATAATCTATGAACTCACCTTCTAAAAGTCGAGTAATTATTTTAGTATCATCTATGATAAAAATTGCATTTTTATCATCAAATCCAATTTTAATATCCTCTTCTGATGATAATAAACTATTTACATCAGTTAAAGTTTTTCCTGGAATTATAACTTTTGCGTTATTTATAGTATTGTCAATTGAACAACTTCTAACAGCTAGTCTATATCCATCTATCGCTACTAAACTTATATCTCCATCAACAATCTCTAATAATTCTCCCATTAATATTGGTTTAGTTTGATCTTGAGATGTAGCAAATACTGTTTGCTTAATCATATTTTTTAATAGATCTTGGGGAATACTATATAAATCTTCCTCTTTTACTTCTGGTAATTTAGGAAATTCTTTTGCACTCTCACCTTTTATTTTAAATCTTGAATTAACACAGTTTATATATATATTATTATCGTTATCTGTTTCTATTTCGACAAATGAATCAGGTAACTTTCTAATTATATCTCCAAATAGTCTAGCATTAACAACTATCTCACCTTCTTCAATTACTTCCGATTGAGCATATGTTTCTATACCTATTTCTAAATCATACCCAGTCAGTTTCAATTGATCATGTTTCGCAGTTAATAACAATCCTTTTAGTAGTTCTAAAGTTGCTTTTCCGTTAATAGCTTTTTGAGCTATTCCTATTTTATGAGCTAATAGTTTTTGATTACAAATTATTTTCACTGTGGATAACCTCCTCTTGCCTTTTATACAAAAAAATAAATAAAAATATTAGTAGTAATAGTAGTAGGTGTTGTTGATAATGTGCATAAGTATTTACACGCGAATAAAGTCAAAGATATTAACATGTGTACAAAATGTTAATATCTTTGTTAGTTTTTGTAGAATATATTGTGATTAAAAAATAGACAAAAATCTTATCAACATGTTATTAAATCGATATTAACAGACAAATGTGTATAAGATTAGCCTTTTAGTTCAGACATAATTTTATCTATTTTTGCTTTTATATCTTCATTTTCTTGTATATCTTTTGATATTTTATCGTGGGCATGAATAACTGTTGTATGATCTCTTCCCCCGAACTCCTCTCCTATCTTAGGTAAAGATAAATCTGTAAGCTCGCGAGATATATACATAGCTATTTGTCTTGGATAAGCTATTGATCGAGTTCTTTTTTTAGAATTAAAGTCTTCCATTTTGATATTAAAGACATTAGAAACTTTTTCTTTTATTCTGTCTACTGTAATTTCTTCAGTTTTAGAAGTTGTTATAATGTCCTTTAATGCCTCAGTCGCAAGATCAAAAGATATATGTCTATTTGTAAGAGATGAGTATGCCACAACTCTAGTAAGAGCACCTTCTAATTCTCTTATATTTGATTTGATATTTTTTGCAATATAAGTCATAACTTCATTTGGAACATCAATACATTCCATTTGAGCTTTTTTTCTAAGTATTGCTATTCTAGTTTCAAAATCAGGTGCCTGAATATCTGTTATTAGCCCCATTTCAAATCTAGACCTTAATCTATCTTCTAGTGTAGGAATTTCTTTTGGTGGTCTATCACTAGATATGATGATTTGCTTATTTGCCTCATGTAATGAGTTAAATGTATGGAAGAACTCTTCTTGTGTACCTTCTTTACCCGCAATAAATTGAATATCATCGATTAAAAGTACATCAACATTTCTATATTTATTTCTGAATTCTTCATTTCTATCATTTTTTATTGAGTTTATAAGTTCATTTGTAAATTTTTCAGATGAAACATAAACTACCTTTGGATCCTTTTTTTCACTTAATATATGATGCCCAATAGCATGCATTAAATGTGTTTTACCCAATCCAACTCCTCCATATAAGAAAAGAGGATTATATGCTTTTGCAGGAGATTCAGCAACTGCTACGCAAGCTGCGTGAGCAAATCTATTACTATTACCAATTACGAATGTATCAAAAGTGTATTTAGGATTTAAATTAGGATAATTCTTTTTTATATTAGAAGGTTTAGTTTCTTCTTCATCTAAGCCTTCAACTTCTGATTCGTTCAATACAAATTTTACGTTGTACTTTTTTAATGATAATTGATTTATTGAACCTTCTATTAAAGCTAAGTATCTATCTTCTAGTATGCTTTTCGTGAATTCATTAGGAACTAGAAGAATTAAATCATTCGAGTAAATTTTTAAAGGAACTATTTGCTTAAAAAAAGCATTAAAGCTAGGGCGAGATAACTCACCTTTTATTAATTGTAATGTCTTGTCCCATAAAGAAACTATATCCATAATGTAAACCTCCGAACAAATAATTAACATTTTCCACAAAGTTATTAACAAAAATAAAAAAATCTATATTAAATTAAAAATAATAATTAAAGTTATGGATAATGATGTGGATAATATAAAATAAGTCAAAATTAACCTAAAAAGTATAAAAGATATAAACAATATGTATATAAAGTTATAAACTAGTAAAAATTAATAATAAATGACTTTATAAGTAAAGTATTGTCTTAAGATTTATAAGTTATACACATTTATATCCACAGTTTGTGAATAAAATAAAAATAGTTGATAAATTTATTAACATTATCAACAAGCATATTAATAATATCAGAATATATGCCAAACTTCAATACGATATGAGGAATTTATCCACAGTATTATAATTTTGTTGATAAAAATACACACAGGTATAAATTCCACTATTTTTATACAGTTGATGATAATCTAAAAACAAAGTTATATACACATATATATATTGTACGAATTTTTGTATACCAGACACCCTAAAAACACGTTGACAACTAAAATAAAAGCATTTATAATTGTATGTGTTATGTTTACTTTGAGGGTAAAGTTGTTATTTTAATAATAAAAGTATAAAAATAAAACGGAAAAAATCTGAAAGGCGGTGCAATAGAATGAAAAGAACTTATCAGCCAAAGAAAAGACAAAGAAAGAAAGAACATGGTTTCAGAAAAAGAATGAAAACTTCTAACGGAAAAAACGTGTTAAAAAGAAGAAGAGCTAAAGGAAGAAAGAGATTAACTCACTAATAGCTAGAAGGGCCGCTTAAAAGTGGCCTTTTTGTGTAGAAAAATGGTAAAAGCTGTGTTTATGGAGGATTAAAAGATGGACTTTAATAGAACACAAGGTTTAAAAAAAGATTCTGATTTTAGAAAGGTATATAAACACGGCAAATCTTTTGCAAATAGATATTTAGTAATGTATATACTAAAAAATAAATCAGAAAATAGTCGCATTGGAATATCTGTATCTAAAAAGGTAGGAAAAGCGATTGTAAGAAATAAAGTAAGAAGAAGAATTAAGGAATCCTATAGATTAAATATAGATGAAAACGTTAAGAGTGGATATGATATTGTTTTTATTGCAAGAGTTGCGATAAAGGATGCTAATTATGATGAAATAGAAAAATCTATGAAACATCTTATTAGAAAATCTGAAATGTATATATAAGGTACATATGGGGTATTGTATCATGGAGGTTTTCAAGATTGAATAAATTAATGTTTATAATGAAGGAAATGAATACATACTTATCGAAATTATGTATTTGTTTAGTTAAGTTATATCAAAAGTATATCTCCCCTCTAAAGGGACCTACTTGTAGATTTTATCCCACTTGTTCGCAATATTCTATAGAGGCATTTAAAAAGTATGGTTTATTTAAAGGTGTGTATCTGACAATAAAGCGAATATTAAAATGCCATCCTTTTCATCCAGGAGGCTATGATCCTCTAAAATAAAAGATACTCTAGGAGGTATGGAGAATTGAACATAATTGGTAATTTATTAGGGCATGTTTTAAGAATTATATATGATGTCGTGCAAAATTACGGATGGTCAATAATAGCATTTACAATATTAGTTAAAATAATATTATTACCACTTACAATTAAGCAGACTAAATCGACTAAGGCTATGCAAGATATACAGCCAAAGTTGCAAGAAATACAAGAAAAATATAAAAATAAGCCAGAAAAACAGCAACAAGAAATAATGAAGCTATATCAAGAAGCTAAAATAAATCCATTAGCTGGGTGTTTACCACTATTAATACAAATGCCGATAATAATAGGTTTATTCAGTGTTTTAAGAGATCCTGTAGCTTATGGTGTTTTCCCAGATGCAAGTGCATTTGATGCAGCTAACACTGGATTTTTATGGCTATCAAGTTTAACATCAACGCATCATATTGAGATGGGTATACTTTCAGGGGTAAGTGCTTATGTAATGCAAAAAGTTATGACTCCTCCAGATCAAGCTCAAGGGCCAATGAAAACTATGACTTATGTTATGGCGGCGATGTCATTCTACTGGGGTTATACATTCCCAGCAGGTCTTGCACTATATTGGACAGTAAGTAACTTATTCTCTATAGCTCAATATTACTTAATAATGAATCCTTTAAAAGCTAAACTGGCTAACTCTAAGGAGGAAGTAATAAATGAAACGAAGCCTAAATTTAAAAAGTAAAACAAAAGAAGAGGCTATACTTTCAGCACTAGAAGAATTCAACAAAGAAAACTTAAATATCGTTGAGAGAGATCTTGAAGTTGAAGTAATAGAAGCTCCAAGTAAAGGTTTTTTAGGTTTTATAGGTTCTAAAGAAGGAACTTATAAAATTACAGTAGTGAAAGAAGATGAGATAGATATAGCAAAAAGCTTTGTAGAAAATATATTAAAAAATGCAAAAATTAATGCAAAAGTAAATGTATCTCAAGATAATAATCTAATAAAAGTTATAATTGAAGGCAAAGAGGCTGCATGTTTGATAGGAAGAAGAGGAGAAACTTTAGATTCTATACAATTCCTAACAGGATTAGCTCTTAATAAAATAAATAAAGATTCACATTTAAGAGTTCTTGTAGATATCGAAAATTATAGATCAAAAAGAGAAGAATCTTTAATAAAATATGCAAATAAAGTTGCTAGAGATGTTAAAAAAACTAAGAAAACTAGAAAATTAGATTATATGAATCCTTATGAAAGAAGGATTATGCATTCAGCTCTTCAAAATGATAAGTATGTAATAACTTATAGTGAAGGGACTGATCCATATAGAAGATTAGTTGTAGAATATAAAAGATAAAATTTAACCTCCTATCTATAGGGGGTTTTATTTTTGAAATTTATTTTATATAATGTAAAGATTAAGGTAACAATTAAAATAATATAGATAAAATTTGTTATATAAGAGGTGATAAACTTGTTTATAGATGATACTATAGCAGCAATAGCAACAGCTCCAGGTGAAGGTGGAATAGGAATTATAAGAATAAGTGGAGAAAAAGCACTTTCTGTAGCTGAGAGCATATTCAAATCTGTAACAGGAAAATTGATAAAAGAATACAATACTAGAACATTAATATATGGGACAGTAGTGGACGGAGAAAAAGTAATAGATGAGGCGTTGGTAGCTTATATGAAAGGACCAAAGTCTTATACTGGTGAAGATGTTATAGAAATAAACTGTCATGGTGGATTTATTTCTGTAAAGAAAATATTAGAATTAATATTGTCTAAAGATGTAAGATTAGCAGATGCTGGAGAATTTACAAAAAGAGCATTTTTAAATGGTAGAATAGATTTATCTCAAGCAGAAGCTATAATAGATGTAATAAAAGCGAAAACTGATAAAGCTCATGAAGTAGCACAAAGTCAATTAGAAGGTAGTTTATCTAAAAAAATAAGAGAGTTAAGATTTAAAGTAACAGAAGTTTTAGCTCATCTAGAAGTTTCTATAGATTTTGCAGAAGAAGATGTAGAAGAAATAACATATAAGACTCTTAGAGAAAATGCAGAAGAATTAAGAAGTGAAATTAAAAAATTATATGATACTGCTGAAAGTGGAAAAATATTAAGAGACGGATTAAAAACAGTTATAATTGGTAAACCAAATGTAGGAAAATCATCATTATTAAATTCTATATTAGGTGAAAATAGAGCTATAGTTACAGACATAGCAGGAACTACTAGAGATGTAATTGAGGAATTTGTAAATATAAAAGGAATCCCTCTAAAAATAGTAGATACAGCGGGAATCAGAGAAACAGAAGATATCGTAGAGAAAATTGGTGTAGAAAAATCAAAAGAATCATATAATACGGCAGACTTAGTTATAATGGTTTTAGATTCATCAAGACCATTATCTGAAGAGGATAGAGAAATACTTCAAACATTAGAAAATAAAAAGACCATAGTTTTATTAAATAAGACAGACTTACCTCAACAAATCGAATTAGACGAATTGTCTAAATATGTTGACTGTAGTAGTATAATAAAGATATCAGCATTACAGAATAAGGGAATTGAAGAATTACAAGATAAGATAGAAGCGATGGTTTATAAAGGTAGTGTTAAAAACTCTTCTAGCTTAATGGTAACAAATTCTAGACATAAAGATGCTCTTTTAAAAGCATATGAGTCTATAAATGATGCTATAATTGCAATAGATCAAAATATGCCATATGACTTTATAGAAGTTGATTTTAAAAACATATGGGATTACCTAGGATATATAAATGGAGATACGGTAAAAGAAGATTTACTAGATACTATATTTGCTAATTTCTGCATAGGTAAATAATAGGAAATAAATTGTAAATATTAATCGAAAAATTTATAATTTATAAATTGCAGCAAATATTTTTGTAAAACAATAATGTTTATTGTGAAACATTAGGATATTAGAGAGGAGATTTGCATGAAAAATTTTAATGCAGGACAATATGATGTAATAGTTGTTGGAGCAGGACATGCAGGTTGTGAAGCGGCTTTAGCGACTGCAAGAATGGGACACAAGACGTTAATGATAACATTAACTCTAGATTCAATAGCAATGATGCCATGTAATCCTAATATAGGTGGAACTGGAAAAGGACAATTAGTTAAAGAAATAGACGCTCTTGGTGGGCAAATGGGAATAAATGCTGATAAAACAATTATACAGAGTAGAATGCTTAATACAGCTAAAGGACCAGCAGTACACTCATTAAGAGCTCAAGCAGATAAATTTAAATATCATACGGAAATGAAAAAAACTATAGAAGACGAGCCAAACTTAGATGTAGTTATGGACGAAGTTATAGATATAATACATGAAGATAATGTAGTTAAGGGTGTTATTACAAAATTAGGTTGTGAGTACTATGCAAAGGCAGTTATATTAGCAACTGGTGTTTATTTAAACTCAAAAATATACATGGGGGAAGTTTCTTTCATGGAAGGTCCTAATGGATTAGGATATGCTAAAAATCTAACAGAAAGCTTAGTTAAATTAGGATTAAATATGAGAAGATTTAAGACAGGAACACCAGCTAGAATACACAGAGATAGTATTGATTTTTCAGTAATGACAATACAAGAAGGAGATGAAAAGATAACCCCATTCTCATTCTTAACAGATAAGATAGAAATAGATCAAGTTCCATGTTATTTAACAAGAACTAATGTAGGTACTCATGAAATAATCATGAATAACTTAGGTAGATCAGCAATGTATAGTGGAAAGGTTGAGAGTACGGGTGCTAGATATTGCCCATCTATAGAAGATAAGGTTGTAAGATTTAACGATAAAGATTCACACCAAATATTTATAGAGCCAGAAGGTTTAGATACAAAAGAAATGTATATACAAGGTATATCAACTAGTTTACCTTATGAAGTACAAGTACAAATGTATAAGAGTGTGGCAGGTCTTGAAAATGCAAAAATGATGAGGCCAGCTTATGCAATTGAATACGACTGCATAGATCCAACTCAATTAAAAATCTCATTAGAAATAAAAGGTGTAGAGAATTTATTTAGTGCTGGACAGTTTAATGGAACTTCAGGATATGAAGAGGCTGCAGCACAAGGTCTTATAGCAGGTATAAATGCGGCTATGAAATTACAAGGTAAAGAACCTTTTGTACTTGATAGATCAGAAGCTTATATAGGTGTTTTAATAGATGATCTAGTTACAAAGGGGACAAATGAGCCATATAGGATGATGACATCTAGATCTGAATATAGATTATATTTAAGACAAGATAATGCAGATATGAGACTTACTCAAAGAGGATATGATATAGGTCTTGTTTCGGAAGAAAGATACCAAAGATTTTTAAATAAAAAAGAAGAAGTAGAAAAAGAACTGGAAAGATTAAAGACTGAGAGAGTTACTCCTAAGGATGTAAATGAAAAGTTAGTAGAATTAGGAGCATCAGAAATAAAGGTAGGTTTATCTTTATATGAATTCTTAAAGCGTCCAGAGGTTACTTACGAATTAATAGATGCAATAGGTAAAGGTGCTGGAGATGATGTGTCAGATGAAGTTAAAGAACAATGTGTAATAATGACTAAATATGAAGGTTATATAGAAAAGCAATTAAAGCAAATAGATCAATTTAAAAAGTTAGAGAATCGAAAGCTTCCAGAAGATATAAGTTATGCATCAATAGAAGGTCTTAGAATAGAAGCCAGACAAAAACTTGATAATATAAAGCCTATATCTATAGGGCAAGCATCACGTATATCAGGAGTTTCTCCTGCGGATATTTCAGTTCTTCTTATATATTTAGAGCAAATGAAGAGAAATAGAGGAGGAAAGAATGACTAACGACGATATATTAAGACAAGGTATTGTAGAATTTGGAATAGATGCAAATGACCAAATGATAAATGACCTAAAAACATATAGAGAAATATTAGTTGATTGGAATCAAAAAATGAACTTAACTGGAATAGAAGAAGAGAAAGAAGTGTTTATAAAACACTTCTTAGACTCTATTTCAGCAGTTCAGAATGGATATATAAAAGATGGCATATCATTAATAGATGTTGGTACAGGTGCAGGATTTCCTGGGTTACCACTTAAAATATGCTTAAAAGATATAAAACTAACTCTTTTAGATTCTTTAAATAAAAGAATAAATTTTCTACAAGAAGTTAGTAATGCTGTGAATCTTGAAGATGTAGAGTTTATACATGGGAGAGCTGAGGATTTTGGTAAAAACTCGGAATATAGAGAAAAATATGATGTAGCAACAGCTAGGGCAGTTGCTGGGCTACCTATTTTAATGGAATTTTGCGTACCTTTTGTAAAGGTAGGTGGTTATTTCGTATGCTTAAAAGGTCCAAATGCTAATTTAGAGTTAGAAGAATCTAAAGTTGCAATGGAGGTTTTAGGGGTAGAATTTGTTGAAAAAATTGATATAGAATTACCTAATGAAGAATTAAAACACAATATATTAGTATTCAAAAAAGTAAGAAATACACCAGAAAAGTACCCAAGAAAAGCTGGAAAACCAGCAAAAAGTCCTATAAAATAGAAAGAGTAGAATAAATTCTATAATATTAGAAGGATTAAGTGGTTATTATGGAGAAATATTATATCTAGTAGACAGATGTGTTATTTCTAAGAAATTACTTAAATAATGTAAAGATTTATTGAAATTCAAATATATTTATATCTAATGAGAGAGGGATGTTATGGAAGATAAAAGAGTTATGGAGATATCTATAGAAAATATAGTTCCAAATCCATATCAACCAAGAAAAGTATTTTCACAGACAGCACTAGAAGAGTTGAGTAATTCTATAAAAACTTATGGAATATTGCAACCAATAACTGTTAGACAAAAAAATGATAAGTATGAGTTAATAGCAGGGGAGAGGAGATTTAGAGCGGCAAAACTTGCAAGTTTTAAAACCATACCGGCTATTATTCATGATATGACAGATGAATCTTCAGCAGTATTAGCACTACTAGAGAATCTTCAAAGGGAAGATCTAAATTTCATCGAAGAAGCTATGGGATATGAGAGTTTAATAAAAGAGCATAGCTTTACTCAACAACAATTAGCAGAAAAATTAGGAAAGAATCAATCTACTATAGCTAATAAGCTTAGAATATTGAGACTTCCATCTGATGTAAAAATAAAGTTAGTTGAAAATGGATTAACAGAAAGACATGCAAGAGCTCTTTTAAAATTACCAGCTGAAGATTTAATGAGAGATGTTTTAGATAAAATAATAAAAAATGAACTCACTGTTAAAAAAACAGAAAAATTAATTAATGATATGATAGAAAGCTTACAAGTAGCTGATGAAGATAAAAAACAAAGTATAAAAGCTTCTATGGGAATTAAAATATATTTAAACACAATGAAGCAAGCTTTTGATGCTATATTAAATACAGGTATTAAGGCTAAGTATAATGAAATAGATAAGGGAGATTACATGGAAGTCGTTGTAAGAATTCCTAAAAAATAAAGATTACTGCTTAGCAGTAATCTTTTTTTAAAAGTTTTAAGGGGGAAAACTTATGGGCAAAATAATTGCAGTATTTAATCAAAAAGGTGGAGTTGGGAAAACTACAACAAATGTAAACCTAAGCGCTAGTTTAGGTCAAATGGGTAAAAAAATATTGGTTTTAGACCTAGACCCACAAGGAAACACCACTAGTGGATATGGTATAGAGAAAAATGAAGTTGAAAATACCATATATGAAGTTATGTTAGAAGGCGTTAGTATAAAAGATTCTATTATAAAAACTGAATTTGAGAATGTAGATATTGTTGCAGCAGCAACAGATCTTGCAGGCGCAGAAATTGAAATATCTGCTATGGATAATAGAGAATATATATTAAAAAAGGCCATTAAAGAAGTTGTAGATGAATATGAGTACATATTTATAGATTGTCCACCTTCCTTAGGGATGCTTACTATAAATTGTTTAACAGCTGTGAATAGTGTTTTAATACCGATACAGTGTGAGTACTATGCTTTAGAGGGTGTTAGTCAGCTTATGGAAACTATAAAATTAGTAAAATCGAGATTAAATCCTAACATAGATATTCAAGGTGTTGTTTTAAGTATGTTCGATGGAAGAGCTAACTTATCTATTCAAGTTGTTGAAGAGGTAAAAAAATATTTTAAAGGTAGTGTTTATACAACACTTATACCAAGGAATGTTAGATTAGCAGAAGCACCGAGTCATGGAATGCCAGTTATTTATTATGACAATAAGTGTAGAGGATCAATAGCATATTTAGAGCTAGCAGAAGAATTTATAGATTTAGAGGAGGATATTATATAATATGGAGAAGAGAGTATCTAAAAGAAGCAACAGATTAGGGAAAGGACTTAGTGCATTGATACCAGAAGTACAGATGGATTTTGACAAAAAAGAAATAATAGAATTAGATATAGATAAAGTATATCCTAATGGTGATCAACCAAGAAAAGTATTTGATGAAGAAAAAATAACAACATTATCAGAATCTATTAAATCTTATGGAGTTTTACAACCTATAGTTGTAAAACCTGATGAAAATGGTAAATATATGATAATAGCGGGAGAAAGAAGATATAGAGCTAGCAAGAAAGCACAAAAAGAATCAATTCCTGCAGTTGTAAAAGATTTACCATTAAGAGATATAATGGAGATAGCTCTTATTGAGAACTTACAAAGAGAAGATTTAAATCCAGTAGAGGAAGCATTAGCATATAAAAGCTTAATTGATAATCATCATGTAACTCAAGAAGAGATATCTGAAGCAGTAGGCAAAAGTAGACCTCATATAACAAATACTATTAGACTTCTTAATTTAAAAGATGAAGTTTTATCAATGATAGAATATGGAGAAATAACAGCTGGACATGGAAAAGCTCTACTTAGAATAACAGATTTAGATAAGCAATTAGAAATTGCGAAAAAAATTGTAGAAGAAGAACTTTCTGTAAGAGCAACAGAAGGTCTAGCAAAGAAAATAAGTGAAGATAAAGAGGTTAAAATTACTAGCAAAAAAGAAAAAGATATATTTATTGTAGATGTAGAAGAAAGATTAAGGAACATATTTGGAACAAAGGTGAATATATCTAGAGGTAAGAAAAAAGGAAAGATAGAAATTGAATACTATAATGAAGATGAATTAAACAATATAGTATCTATGTTACTTGAAGAGGTATAAGCCTTTAAGAAAGGAAATAAAATATGATTTATTTAGATAATGCAGCAACTACATTTCCAAAGCCAGAATCAGTTTATAATGCAATTTCAGATTGTATGAAAAACTACTGTGCTAATCCAGGTAGAGCAGGTCATAAATTATCAATGAGGGCTGCAAGAGAAATATATGATGCAAGAGAAAATATAGCAAAATTATTTAATATAGATAATCCCATGAATATTATATTTACTTCCAATGCTACAGATTCATTAAACTTAGCTATTAAAGGTAGTGTTAATGAAAATGACCATATAATAACAACGAGTATGGAACACAACTCAGTGATAAGACCTATAAAAGCATTAGAGGCATATGGAGTAGAAAATACAGTTGTTAATTGTGACGAACATGGATTTCTAAATGTAAAAGAATTAGAAAAAGCAATTAAGCCGAATACTAAATTAATAGTTACAACACATGCTTCAAATGTATGTGGAACATTGGTAGATATAAAGAAGGTCGGCGAGATTGCAAAGAAACATAATATTTTATACTTAGTAGATGCATCACAAACTGCTGGAGTTTATAATATTGATATAAAAGAGATTAATATAGATATGTTAGCAGCACCAGGTCACAAATGTTTGTTTGGACCTCAAGGTACAGGTATCTTATATATAAAAGAAGGATTAAATATAAATATACTAAAAGAGGGAGGAACAGGTAGTAAATCTGAGGATTTATTTCAGCCTAACTTAGTTCCAGACAAATATGAATCAGGGACACATAATACGCCTGGTATTGCAGGTTTGAATGCAGGTGTTAAATTTATATTAGAAGAAGGTATAGATAAGATAAGAGAACATGAGGAAGACTTATGTCAGTATATGATGGATAGATTAAATGAAGTTCCCAATGTAATAATATATGGACCGAATAATGTAAAAGAAAAAGCTGCAGTAATAGCTTTAAATTTAGGGAATATGGACTCAGGAGAAGTGACATTTTTATTAGATAGTCAATATGATATAGCAGTTAGATCTGGTATTCATTGTTCGCCATTAGCTCATATGACATTAGGAACATTAGAACAAGGTGTTGTTAGGTTTAGCTTAGGGTATTTTAATACAAAAGAAGAAATAGATAAAGTTATAAATGCATTAAAAGAAATTGTTAATAATAATTAAAAAAAATAAGGGAATATCTTAAAATTTGAAGATATTACCTTATTTTTTTTAGAAAATATACATATTATGTGAAAATAATAAAAGTTAGGAAAATATTGTAAATTTAGATAGTGTTTTTAAGATAAACATAAGTTATAATTATATTATAAAATAAGAAAATGAGTTAAGTGGGTTAGGGGTGAGTAGATATGCATATTTTAAGTTTGGGCGAAAAAATAAAAAAGCTTAGAAAAGAAAAAAATATGACATTAAAGGAATTAGCAGGAGATAGGATTACTGCAGCTCAGATAAGTCATATAGAGAGAGATAAATCCCATACAAGCTACGAATTACTAGATTATTTAGCTAAAAGGTTAGAAGTTAGCACTGATTATTTGTTAGAAACAAAAGAAATGCAAGCAAAGAAAATAACTGACAACTTAATACTTCAAAGTGAAATATATATAAAAAGTGACGCACTAGAAATAGCAGAGGAGCATATTATACAGGCTTTACAAATTTGTAAAGAATATAATTTAACTGATAATTATGGTAAATGTAACTTTTTATTAGCTAACATACATTTACAAAGGGAAGATTATGGAAATGCAATTGGAAGCTTTGAGAGAGCATTATTTTTCTTTATAAAAAATAATGATAAAAAAAATATATTTAAATGCTACTTATATATAGGGGAAGTTTACAATAAAGAAGAATTTTATAAAGGTGCTATAAGTCATTTTAACTTTGCAGAAGAAATACTAGATGATATAAATGAAGAAGATGTTAATTTATATAAAGAATTATATAGCAAGATGGCTAGTTGTTATATGAAATTAGACCAGCCACAGAATTCGTTAAAATATATAGAGAAAATAAACGACTTAGAAAGAAATAATTCAGTAAAAGAAGAAGCTGAAATGATAGTCCTAAAAGCAAAAAGTTTGTTTAGTATGAGTAATTATGAAGAATCAAAAGAATATTTCAGAAGAGCATTGGAATTAATTGAAAAAGAAGAAGATAAAAATAAATTAGCAAAAATATATTTAACAATAAGTGATGTTTATTCTAATATAGGAGATAGTGAAAAAGTTTTAGAATACTCTCAAAAGGCTTATGATATAAAGAAAAATGACGAAGATCAGTATATGTTAGATGGATTATTTCATATGATACAGTCTTATATAGATGAAGGTGAGCATAGCTTAGCTAGAAAGTATTGTAAGTTAACTTTAGCTTCATCTATAAAAAATAAAAACAAAATGTGTGAGTACAAATCTTTAAAGTTCTATGCTGATATATATATAAAAGAAAAAGAAATAGATTTAGCGATAGAATATATAAGTAAATGTATAGCAATAGTTTCTAATTTAGAAGAGCCAAAGCTACTTGCAAATTTATATATAGAGTTAGGTCAATTATATTCATATATTTCAAAAGAAAAAGAATTAGAATACTATCAAAAAGGTGTATTTGTATATAAAAATTTAGAAATAATTTAAAAGACTCTTTATGAAAGGAGTCTTTTTTTTTATATAGAATTAAATAATAGAGGTTAGGAGATGGTAGTTATGAAGAAATTAACATTATTGATAGCAATAGTAGCACTAGTATTATTAATATTTATAAATCCTAGTAAAATAAGTATTTTTAACTTTTCAGCCCAAGAAAGTTACTCTTTAAAAGAGGTAAAATCTATAGATATAAACAAAGACGATAAATATAAGACTTATAATGGAACTTTATGCTTAGTTAGTAATAATAAACTTAAAATTATAGATAAAGATGGAAAAGAAGCATATAGCCAAGCTATAAGTTCTGAAGATATAAATTTATCTATTAATAACTATATAGATATTTTAAATAAAAAGACTAATAAAGGATTTAGCCTAAATGAAAATGGAAAATTAATGTTTAGCACATCTGTTTCAGCAAATTCTATATTATATAAAAGCATGAGTGATTATGTATTTGTTAATATATTAAATAGTGAAGATAAAGAGTTAATGAAGATTATAGATAGTGGAGGAGAAATAAATAATAGAGTAGAAATAGATGGGAAAGTAACTAATTTAATATCTATAGATAACGATATATTAGTATCCTACATAGATATTTTAGATGATATTGAAAATAAGGTTATTTTAATAGATTCAAATGGAAATATAAAAAATGAAATAAGCTTTAATAATATAATATTAGATATTATATACAATGATGAAATTATATACATGATTTTTGAAAATAGTATACAACTTTTAGACAAAACTTTAAGTCAAAAAGAACATATACCAATAGATGGAATATGTGAAATTGAAGAATATAATAATAGTAATTTATATATTAAAGATTCTAAGAATAAATGGGGATACATAGAGGATGGAAAGTTTAAGGTAATAAAAACAAAAGGAGAAGATCTAAAATTAGAAGTTATAGATGATACATATGTATTATATTCAAGTAATATTATTTATAATAGCAAGTTAGAAGAAATAAGTAAGTTTAATGATAACATAAAAGAAATAAAGTATTTGGGAGATGAATCTATTGCTGTTATATATGAAGATGAAATAAAGATATTTAAAATAAATTAAATATTAATGATATAGAAAATTTTTATGATAGAATTAATTTAAAATAAATTAGAAAGGAATGGTTTAGAATATGAAAGTAGAAGTTGATGCAAGGGGATTAAATTGCCCAATGCCTGTTATAAATACAAAAAAAGAATTAGATAAGATTGAATCAGGAATAGTTGTTACTACTGTAGATAATGCTATATCAAAAGAAAATATAATCAAATTAGCAAATTCATTAAACTGTGAAGCAAAAATTATTAAAGAAGAAAAAGATTTAATTTCTATAGAGATAAAAAAGGGAGAAAATGATATAATAGAAAAAAATGAAAATATTGCCTTAGAAGATAAGTGTATATTTATATCATCAGATAAAATGGGAGACGGTAATGAAGAACTAGGTAAAGTATTAATAAAGGGATTTATATATACTTTAACTGAGTCTAAGCCTTATCCAAAACATATAATATTTGTCAATGGTGGTGTTAAATTAACTACAGAGAATGAAGCTATTGTAGAGAATCTTAAAATATTAGAAGAATCTGGTGTAGAAATACTATCTTGTGGAACTTGCTTAGATTACTATGGTCTAAAAGAAAAGGTACAAGTAGGTTCTATAACCAATATGTACACTATTGTAGAAACAATGAATAAGTCATTACAGACTATATCAATATAATGTTCACTTAAAGATAATTATTAAAAGGCTACATATAATAACATATGTAGCCTTTTAATAATTAAAATGATTATATAGAAAAGAGGATTTAAAAATTATGAATGAAATGTATATAGTATCATTTAATTCAACTCATCATGCTATAAGAACGGAAAAAATATTTATAGAAAATGAGATAAAATGCACAACATTACCAACACCAAGAGAAATAACTGCTAGCTGTGGTATATCAATCAGATTTTTAGTTGAAGATCTAAATAAAGTAAAAGATGTTTTAAAAGTAAGTGAAGTAGATTTCAAAGGAATATTCAAGATACAAAAATCATTGGATGGAAAAAAAGTTGTAGAAGAAATAGGCTAGGAGGGATAAATTTATGCCGATGGATCTAAAAGTTGGGGATATAGTAGAACTAAAGAAACAACATGCTTGTGGATGTAAAGAGTTTGAAATAACAAGAGTAGGTATGGATATAAAAGTTAAATGTACTAAGTGTTCAAGACTAATAATGTTAGATAGAGCTACATTAGAAAAAAGAGTAAAAAAAATTATAAATAAATAATAAAAAAGGTGGTCAAAAGACCACCTTTTTTAGGGGAGATTGGGATGAAATATATTTAAGTTATGGGGGCTATATAGTAGTATTATTATCCTTATAAGTCGAAAATATACGTATTAGAAATAAAAAAAATGTAATAATAAATAAATAAGGACGAAAATCAAATTGACAATATTATTATTTAATGATAAAATAAGCAAGTATGAGAATTTATTCTCATTTCTCTGCTCTGCGTAGCAGAGCCGTTAAGTCCAAAGGGAGGTGAATTACATGAAAAATTACGAATTAATATACGTTGTTAAGCCAAATGCTGATGAAGAAGCAAGAGAAGCTGTAATGAACAAAGTTAAAGAAGTGGTTGCTACTGCTGGTGAAGTAGTTAACGTTGACGTTTGGGGAACTAAGAAATTAGCTTATCCAATAGCTAAGTTCAACGAAGGTCACTACGTATTAGTTAACTTTAAGGCTGCTGTTGACGTTCCTAAAGAAGTAGACAGAAACTTAAAGATAAACGAAAACGTAATAAGACATATGATAGTTGTTGCTTAATAACTAAGAGTCTTATTATAAATTAGGATGGTGTTTTTATGAACCATGTTGTATTAGTCGGTAGATTAACAAGGGATCCTGAACTTAGATATATTCCAGGAACAGGAACACCAGTTGCTACATTTTCTGTTGCCATCGATAGAGATTATACTAAAAAAGATGGAACAAAAGAAACAGACTTTATACCTGTTGAGGTAATGGGAAAGCCTGCTGAATTTTGTGCAAACTATATTTCTAAGGGAAGATTAGTTGCTATACAAGGTTCAATAAGAATTGACCAATATAAATCTCAAACAGGAGAAAATAGAACTTTTACTAAGGTAAGTGCTCGTAATGTACAAGCCTTAGATAGCAATAGAAATAGAACGGATAGTCCATATCCAGATGCATCTAGAGGTTCAGAACCGACATTTGAACCAAGCTTTGAACCACAAGGATTAGACCCACAAGGATTCCAAGCTATAGATGACGATGATATACCATTTTAGAAAAGGAGGGGAACACACATGGTAAACAAGAAAAGACGTAAAAAGAAAAGAGTTTGTCAATTCTGTGCTTCTAAAGATGCTAGAATAGACTACAAAAACACTCAAAGATTACAAAAATACGTAACTGAAAGAGGTAAAATATTACCAAGAAGAATCTCTGGAACTTGTGCTAAGCACCAAAGAGAATTAACAGTTGCTATAAAAAGAGCTAGAAACATAGCACTTTTACCATACACTTTAGACTAAGATTTAGTCTGAAACAAAAAACGAGCCTTAGGGCTCGTTTTTTGTTTATCCATTTTATCTGCTTATATATATTAAATTATGGTATAATGTTTATATATTAAGGAGGGGGAAATTTTGAGATTTGATAAAGGTTCTGAAGTTACAAAAAATGTAAAAATAATAGAATGGATGAAGAATGAATTATTAATGAGTTTAAGTGACTTATTTAATCTTTTATTCAAGGGAGTAAAACCTGTAGATGAATTATTACAAGATACTTTAGCAAATATTATAATGATTACATACCTTTTGGCGAAAAGACTTGGGATAAGTTTTAAAGATATAGATTATAAAATTAAAGAAAAGATAAAAATAGGAATAAAAGAAGAACATAGTATAGAAAGTTGGTATGGGGACTTATCTAACTTACAAAAACACATGGACAATAAGGAGTGATTCTAATTGAATAAAAAGTTTGGCATATCACAAGCCACATTGATAGCCACATTAGGTATTATATTAGTTTTAGTATCAACATACGTTCCGATGCTGGGAATACTAGCCTTAACAATACCAGTGCCATTTGCAATAATAGGTACACTATGTGAAAATAAATATGCTTTTTTATCACTATTAGTTACTTTTTTTGTAGTTATGTTTTGTGTAGATCCTATATATTCTGTAAGTACATGCATAATGAGTGTAGTTCCAGGTTTAGTTATAGGTAAACTAGCTAAACAGACTATAAATAATGATGGTAATAAGTTTGAGCCAATATATGGTGGTACGATAATATATATAATTTGCACAATTACATTTTATTTCATAGCTAAAATAATATTTAAGGTAAATTTAATTGAGGAATTTAACCAAATAATGTCTTCAACTTTCCAACAACAAATTAGTATTATGAATGAAATGAATGTAGAATTATATAAAAATCTAAATATAGAAGGTATATTATACATTATAAAAAATATGATACCAACGATGTTATTTTTACAGGGACTAATAGCTTCATTTATAACATATTACTTAGAAGTATTTATGTTAAACAGAACAAGAATTTTAAGTTTGCAAAAGCCTACATTTAGAGATTTTTATTTACCAGGGAATGCAGTAGGAACATCTTTATTATTATATTTATTAGTTCTATTACTAGGATTTATGAAAATAGGATTATATACAGAATCAATAATGTTTAACTTACAAATGGTATTTAATTTCATGTTTATTGTACAGGGAATTGCGGTAGCTATATACTACATAAAAAAATGGATTAAGCAAGGAACTGGTAAAAATATACTAATATCAGGATTGGCATTAGGAATATTTGGTACAATGGGAATATCATTTTTAGGAATGTTAGACAGTGTAATTGATTTTAGAAAGGTGAGAAGCTATAAATCCAATTAGGAGGGTAGAAATGAGGAGCAAGCCAAGTTTTAAAATAAATATGCCGGAAATAAATATATATATAATAATTATAGGGTTAATGAGTTCTATGTTAATTTTCTATAATTTATATATAGGTTGTTTATTTTTCTTTGGTTTTATATATATAGTCTTTCATAATTGGAGAATAGCGAATATTAGAAAAAAAGAATGGACTAAATATATTCAAAACTTATCTTTAGATATAGATGAGACAACCAAAAAGGCTATAATGCATCTTCCAATACCTCTTTGTATACTTGAATTTGATGGAAGAATATCTTGGTATAATAATAAGTTTTATAAAATGACAGAGTCATCAGATTTATTAGGTGTAAACATAGATAGTATAATCAAGAATTTGAATCTTAGAAAAGTATTGAATGAGAATAAAGAATTATACACAGAGGTAACATATAAGGATAGACAATATACGGTAGTTTATAATGTAATAAAGAATGAACAAGAGAAAAATGCAAAGTATCTTATGATGCTTTATTGGATTGATAAAACTGAATATCTAAATCTAGAAAAAATGTATAATGATGAAAAAAATGTTATTATGCTTATTCAAGTTGATGGATATGATGAAGTTTTAAAAAGTACAAGTGAAGAAAATAGACCTTTGATAAACTTAGAAATAGAAAAGATGTTAACTTCATTAGAAACAAATACTAATGGTGCTTTAAAAAGAACATCAAAAGATAAGTTTATATTAATTATGAACAAAAAAGAGTTAGAGGCAATAGAAAATAGCAAGTTTGCTATATTGGATAATATAAGAGATATTAATCATGGAAATGCATTACCTATAACTATTAGTATGGGGGTAGGTATAGATGGTGAAACTGTAAATGAAAACTTTAAACTAGCAAATGGTGCCCTAGACCTAGCATTAGGTAGGGGTGGAGATCAAGCAGTTATAAAGACAAAAGATAAATTTGCATTTTATGGTGGTAAGTCTAAAGCTGTTGAAAAAACAACTAAGGTAAAATCAAGATTAATAGGTCATGCTTTGAGAGAAGTTATATTAGGAAGTAGCCAAGTCTATATAATGGGACACAAATATCCTGATATGGATGCAATGGGATCTGCAGTTGGTATTTACGATATATGTAAGTCTTGTAATAAGTCTGCAAATATAGTTTTAGAGTCGTCTAATGAGTCTATAGATGAATTTGTAATGCGTTTAGAAGAAAAAGAGTATTATAAAAATATATTTATAAGCAAAGATGATGCTATTAGAAATTGTAATAAAGATACACTAGTAGTAGTTGTTGATACTCATAGACCGAGCTATACTGAATGTCCAGAACTATTAAGTTTAACTAAAAAAATAGTAGTTATAGACCACCATAGAAGAGGGGTGGAATTTATAAATGATGCAGTACTATTATTCCATGAAATATATGTATCCTCAACATGTGAGATGGTTACAGAGTTAGTTCAATATATGGAAGGCGATATAAAAATAAATAAAACAACAGCAGAAGGCCTTTTAGCCGGTATAAGTTTAGATACAAAGAATTTTGCATTTAAAACAGGTGTTAGAACATTTGAAGCAGCATCTTATCTTAAAAAGGTAGGGGCAGATACTGTAGAAGTTAAAAAATTATTTAACTCAGATGTCCAAGACTTTATAACAAAAGCAGATATTATAAAAAATTCAAAAATAATAAATAACAAAATTGCATTAGCATATTCTGATAGAGAAATAGAAAATATAAATGTTGTAATTGCGCAGGCGGCAGATGAATTATTAAGTGTAAAAGGAATAGAAGCGTCGTTTGTTTTAGGAAGAAAAGATGATACTGTATTTATAAGTGCCAGGTCTTTTGGAAATATAAATGTACAGGTACTTATGGAAAAATTAGGTGGAGGTGGACATATGGATATAGCTGGAGCACAGCTTGAAAATATGAGTTTAAACCATGCCTATAAAATAGTATATGAAATAATAGAACAATATTTACAGGAGGAAGATTAGATGAAAGTTATTTTATTAAAAGATGTAAAGGGAACGGGTAAAAAAGGTGAAGTGAAAGAAGTAAGTGATGGATATGCAAGAAACTTCTTATTACCTAAAAAAATGGCAGTAGTAGCAGATAATACAGCAGTAAAGGAATTAAATGAAAAGAATAAAGCAGCAGAAAATAAAGCTCAAAAAGAGTATGAAGCAGCACTAGAATTAGGTAAAAAAATGGAAGAAATGAATATAGTAATATATTCAAAAGCTGGAGATGGTGGAAGATTATTTGGGTCAATAACTTCTAAAGATATAGCTGAACAATTAAAAAAACAACATGAAATAGTAGTAGATAAAAGAAAAGTATTATTAAATGATCCGATAAGAACATTAGGTTCAATGAATGTTGAAATAAAAATACATCAAAAAGTTACAACTAAAATAAGAGTGGATGTAAGAGAAAAACAATAGATAGTATACTTGAGGTGATATAAATGGAAGACGTAACTAGAATACCTCCCCATAGTGTGGAATCAGAACAATCTATACTTGGATCAATATTACTTGATAAAGATGCAATAATTACAGTGAGTGAGACTATAAGATCAAGTGATTTTTATAAAGAAGCTCATAAGATTATATATGAAAGTATGCTTAAATTAAGTAATAAAAATGAACCTATAGATTTAATCACTTTGACAGAAGAATTAAGGAAACAAGGACATCTAGATGATGTTGGAGGAATAAGTTATATAACAAGTCTTTCTACAATAGTACCTACAACTTCTAATGTAAAGTATTATGCTGATATAGTAAAAGAAAAATCGGTACTTAGACAGCTTATAAAAGCCTCTAATGATATTATAAATTTAGGTTATGAAAATTCTGTAAAAGTAGAAGAAGTATTAGAAAAAGCAGAAAAAAGAATTTTTGATATATCTCAAGAAAAAGCTAGTGATGACTTTAAATCTATAAATGAAGTTTTAGTAGATGCTTATGATATGATTGAAAAATTATATACAAATAAAAGTGATGTAACTGGTATAACTACAGGGTTCAAAGATTTAAATAAAAAAATAAATGGACTTCAAAGAACAGACTTAATATTAATTGCAGCTCGTCCTGCTATGGGTAAAACTGCATTTTCACTAAATTTAGTACAAAATGCCGCTCTAAAAGGGGATGCGTCTGTTGCAGTATTTAGCTTAGAAATGTCTAAAGATCAATTAGTACAACGTATGTTAGCAGCTCAGTCACACGTTGAATTAAAGAAGATAAAAACGGGAACACTAGATGAAAATGATTGGCCAAGGATAATTGATGCTATGGCAGTTTTATCTAATGCAAATATACACATAGATGATACTCCTGGAATAAAAATATCAGAACTACGATCTAAGTGTAGAAAATTAAAAATAGAAAAAGGATTAGATTTAATACTTATAGACTATCTTCAGCTTATGGAAGGTGAAGGTAATAATGAAAGTAGACAACAGGAGATAGCAAAGATATCTAGATCATTAAAAATAATAGCGAAGGAGCTTAACTGTCCAGTTGTTGCTCTTTCTCAGTTATCTCGTGCTCCAGAACAAAGAGCAGATCATAGACCTATGTTATCAGATTTAAGAGAATCAGGTTCTATAGAACAAGATGCGGATATAGTTATGTTTTTATATAGAGATGAATATTATCATCCTGATTCAGAAAGTAAAAATATTGGAGAAGTACTAATAGCTAAAAATAGACACGGTGAAACTGGGTCTGTTGAATTAGTTTGGTTAGGTGAAGTTCAAAAGTTTGCAGATAAAGCTAGGGATATGTAATATTAATAAGTATCCACAGAACAAATTTTCTATAAAATATATATAATGTGGATATTTATATTAAAATATCCATAAATATTGAAAAATAGACGAAATATTATCCACATTATCCACAGAATGTATGTTGATAACTAAGAAAAGCTGTGTAAAAGTAAATTTTTCACTTTTACACAGCTTTTAGTGTTTATAAATGTAAATTAGTTAATAGGGAAAATGTGTTGAATATAAGTCTTAATATATATATATATCCACAAATTTGATATATAAACATTTATATTAAAATAGATTAAGTGAAATAATAATTAAAGTATCAATATTATATCATTTATTTTGAAAATACATATTAAAAAAATGTAGTAGACAAAAAGGTTTGAAAATGCATCGAATATTTGATAGAATAAATAGGTAGAGCGTTCGAAAAAATGAAATAGAGGTGAAGTTCATGAAAACAGTCGCAGTTGTAGGATCTCAATGGGGAGATGAAGGAAAAGGTAAAGTAATAGACTATCTTGCTACACAAGCTGATGTAGTAATAAGAGGTCAAGGTGGAAATAATGCTGGGCATACATTAGTTGTAGAAGGTAAAAAATTTGCTTTACGTTTAATACCATCAGGTATATTAAACTCAAATACTATAAACGTAATAGGGAACGGAATAGTTTTTGACCCAAAAGGGTTCTTGGAAGAGATAGAAATGCTTAATAGCAATGATATAGATACTAGTAATATAAAAATAAGTGATAGAGCTCATGTTGTATTCCCTTATCATAAAGAACTAGATGCTTTAGCTGAAGAGGCTAGAGGAGATAATAAAATAGGTACTACTAAAAAAGGGATAGGTCCTTGTTACATGGATAAGACAGAGAGATCTGGTATTAGAATATGTGATTTAATGGATAAGGATATTTTTGCTAAAAAATTAGAAGCTCAAGTAAATGCAAAAAATAAATTAGTTATAGGCGTTTATGGAAAAGAAGCTATGTTCAATTTTGAAGAAATATATAATGAATATCTTGAATATGCTGAAAAAATAAGAAACTATGTAGCAGATACTTCTGTTATTGTTTATGATGCAATAAAAGCAGGTAAAAGAGTACTATTTGAAGGAGCACAAGGAACTTTATTAGACTTAGATTTAGGAACTTATCCATATGTTACGTCATCTCATCCTATATCAGGAGGATTTGCTGTAGGAGCTGGTGTTGGACCTAATATGATAAAAGATGTAGTTGGTATAGTTAAAGCTTATACTACAAGAGTTGGAGAAGGGCCATTCGTTACAGAGTTAGATAATGAAATTGGAGAAAGAATAAGAGTACAAGGACATGAATTTGGAACTGTAACAGGAAGAGCAAGAAGATGTGGTTGGTTTGACTCAGTTATAGTAAAATATGCTGCTAGAGTAAACGGACTAACTAGTATATCTTTCATGCTTTTAGATGTACTGACAGGATTTGATAAAATCAATATATGTACAGCATACAAAATGGGAGATAAAATAATAAATGATTTCCCAGCATCATTAGAAGATTTAGCTAAATGTGAGCCAGTGTACGAAGAATTAGATGGTTGGCATGAAGATATAACTAACGTAGAGAAGTTTGAAGATCTTCCTGAAAATGCTAAAAAATATATAGCTAGAATAGAAGAATTAGTTGGAGTTAATGTAGATATGGTTTCAGTAGGACCAAATAGAGCTCAAACTATAATAAGAAAAAATATATTTGCATAATAGCATAATTTATAAATAAAAGGGGCTTTATCAGAGTAAAATATTCTGATAAAGCTCTTTTTGTTTAGGTTTAGATAATAAATGATATAAATATATCCTAAGCATGATAGTTATTACTAATAAATGTCAGAAAATGTTGAAAAATATCAAAAAAAATAAAAATATGATTAAAATATATTGACTAATACAAAAAAGAAGATATAATAAAGATACAAATATGATGATAGTGATTATCATTAGCTAAAAATGATGATAGAATATATACAGATTATAAGAATATAAAGGAAAGGGTAGAAAAATGAGAAAAAGAAAATCTATAGCATTACTTACGGTAGCAGCACTATCTATCGGAATATTAACAGGATGCTCAAGTAATAATGATTCAAATAATGCAAAAGAAGAAACTAGAGTTGTAAACTCTGTAAAAGGTGAAGTAGAAATACCTTCTAACCCAGAACGTATAGTAGATATTTCTGGAAGTAGTGAAGAATTAGCTATATTAGGACATGTTCCAGTAGCTACAGCGAATGTAGATTCATACGCTACAGATAGTATACCTTCATACATGGAAGATAAATTAGGAGATGCAACAGTAGTTGGACACTCTATGATGGAAACTATGGATGTTGAAGCTATAATAGCAGCAGAACCAGACTTAATAATAATGGCAGAAAGACAAGAGCCAATATATGAAGAATTATCAGAAATAGCTCCAGTAGTTATGATAGAAGATTTATCTAATGATTGGGAAGCTAAATTATTAGGAATAGCAGAATTATTTGATCAAAAAGATGAAGCTCAAAAATGGTTAGATGCTTATTATGAAAAAGCAGAGTCTTTAGGAAATGAAATAAAAGAATCAAATGGTGAACAAACTTATGTTGCAGTTTTAGCAACTTCGGGGCAATTTATGGTATTTAGTGAAGGTGGAATAGGAACAATAATAAATACTGATATGGGACTTAGTAAACCTGAAAATATGCCTGCTCAAGATAGTATAACATTACCAACAGTTTCGATTGAAGGATTAGCTGAGATAGATGCGGATCACATAGTTGTTATAGCTGATGCATCAGAAAAGGCAAACTTAGAATCAAGTTCAGTTTGGTCTGAAATAAGAGCTGTAAAAGATGGAAATGTAACTATACTAGATGCAAGTCCATACTTCTCTCAAGCTTATAATCCAATAGGAAGAGAGTTATTATTAGAACAATTAAAAGATGAATTAATAAAATAATATAATTAAGTAGGTGTATAAAATAGGTTTATTTTTGCACCTACTATTTCCGTTTCTATAGAAAATGTGTAATTTACCAATTTAAGGAGGGTATAAGATGGGTAGATCTAAAAAAAGAACTAAAACTTATTTGTTAATGATAATCGGAATAATACTTCTTATAGTTGGTATAGGTTTATCAGTTTCAATTGGTGCAAAAAATATTGATATTAAAACAATAGTTCAAAGTTTGTTTAGTAGTGAAGTAAACTTAAGTAATAAAATAATTACAGATGTTAGAATTCCAAGAGCGCTTGCAGCTGCTTTGGTCGGAGGTTTTTTAGCAGTTTCAGGAGCAATAATGCAAGGAATTACAAGAAACCCAATTGCAGAGCCTTCTGTAATGGGTATAACTCAAGGTGCGACATTTACAATAGCAATAGCATTTGTATTACAAAAGATATTTCCAGACTTAATTATAAATAGTTTTGTATTAATGATATTTGCATTCTTAGGCGCAAGTATAAGTGGTTTATTAGTTTATTTTGTAAGTTCTAGGTCAGCTAGAAAAGTAGATCCAGTTAAATTAGCTTTAGCAGGTACAGCGCTAGGTACACTATTGATATCGTTAGCAACAGGAATAGCTATGTACTTTAATTTATCTCAACAACTAAGCTTTTGGATATCTGGAGGATTAATAAGTGCTAAATGGCAAGGTGTTAATTTACTATTAATAGTAGGAGGAATAGGACTTGTAGGAGCAATGTTTATGGCACCTAAAATAACGATTTTAAGTTTAGGTGAAGATGTTGCTATAGGATTAGGTCAAAATACAAACTTAGTTAGACTTATATGTTTATTAATAGTTATATTATTAACTGGAGCATCGGTTTCAGTTGCAGGAAACATTATATTTGTAGGCCTTATAGTACCTCAAATTGTAAAGTCTATTGTTGGTTCTGATTATAAATACATAATACCAGCATCAATGATATTAGGAGCTGTATTATTAGTATATAGTGATATTATAGCTAGGATGATAAACCCACCATATGAAACACCAATTGGCTCATTAACTGCTTTATTAGGTGTTCCAATGTTTATATACCTTGTAAGAAAGGAAAATAAATAAATGATAGATGTAAAAAAAGATAAAAAATTTATATATACAATAGGAATTATAACTTCTTTAATAATAATTACATTTTTAGTAAGTTTAAATATGGGATCTTTAAAAATTGGAGTTATAGATGTGATAAAAACTTTTTTAGGGCAAGGTTCAAGGGCGCATGAAATAGCTTTATTTAGATTGAGATTGCCTAGGATAGTAATTGGAATTCTTATAGGAACTGCTCTTGCAGTAGCAGGTGCAATACTCCAAGGTGTAACTAAAAATGACTTGGCCGACTCTGGTATATTAGGGATAAACTCTGGAGCCTCATTATTTGTAGTTGCATATATATATTTTATGAATGGGAATGTATATGATGGTGTTAGTAATTTCACAGTATTTACAATGCCAATAGTAGCATTGTCTGGTGCTTTATTTGGAGCATTCTTAATATACATTCTTGCATGGAAAAATGGTATTAATTCATCAAGGCTATTGTTAGTAGGTATTGGTATAAATACTGCATTTACATCTTTACTTACGATATTCCAACTTAAATTTACTACACAAGAGTTCAATAGAGTATTAGCTTGGACATCAGGAAGTATATGGGGAACAAATTGGAAGTATGTAATGGCTGTTTTACCATTTATATTAATATTTATGTGGATTACACTTTATAAATCTAGATATTTAGATATATTAAATTTGGGGGATGAAGTTGCTACCGGATTAGGTGCAGATGTTGAGAAGGAAAGAAGAAGATTAATAATATATGCAGTTATTTTAGCTGGTGTTGCTACATCTGTAGCAGGTAGTATAGCATTTTTAGGACTAGTATCTCCTCATATAGCTAGAAGATTAGTAGGTCCAAAACATAAAAGGTTAATACCAACATCTGCTCTTATAGGAGCATTAATTTTATTAATAGCAGATACTATATCTAGAAACTTATTGGCTCCTATGGAGATACCAGTAGGAATAGTTATTTCAATAATAGGAGTTCCTTATTTTATATACTTAATGTTAGCTGATTAAACTTGAAAATATAATTACCTTTAATACGGAGGAAGTAGTAATATGTCTTGTATAGAAACTAAAGATTTAAATATATCATATGGAAGCTTAGATATTGTTAAAGATTTAAGTCTAAGTATTCCAAAAGGAAAAATAACAACAATAATAGGAGCTAATGGTTGTGGAAAATCAACAATATTAAAGACTGTTGCGAGAATTTTACAACCTAAAAGCGGAAACATTTATATAAATGGAAAAGATATAAATAGTCAAAAAACAAAAGATCTTGCTAAGGTGATGGCAGTTTTACCACAAAGTCCACAAGCTCCAAGTGGATTGACTGTAGAGGAATTAATAGCATACGGGAGATTCCCTCATCAAAGCGGTTTTGGAAAATTAAAAAAAGAGGATAATAATATAATAGATTGGGCATTAGAAGTTACTGGTATATCAGAATTTAGAGATAGACAAATAGAAGCACTATCAGGAGGACAAAGACAAAGAGCGTGGATAGCAATGGCTCTAGCACAAGAAACTGATATACTTGTTCTTGATGAACCTACAACATACTTAGATTTAGCGCATCAACTAGAGGTATTAAATCTATTAGAAGAATTAAATAAAAAACAAGGTACAACTATAGTAATGGTAATACATGAGCTTAATAATGCAGCTAGGTTTGCAGATCATATGATAGGAGTCAAGAAAGGTCAAATAGTATGTGAAGGAAATGCACATGATGTTATGACTAAAGAAAACTTAAAAGAATTATTTAATATAGATGCAGAGATAGTATCAGATCCTAGAAATAATAAACCAGTATGTATAACTTATGACATGGTTAAATAAGGTGATAAAATGGAAAATCAAAAATTACTAAGAGAAGAAAGAGTAGGGAAACTTTTATTGAGGTATTCTGTGCCAGCCATTTTAGCAATGATGGTAACTTCTCTTTATAACACAGTAGATAGAGCTTTTATAGGATCAATGCCAAATGTAGGAGCATTAGCTATATCTGGATTAGGTGTAACTATGCCTATGTTTACAATAATGGGTGCATTTGCAGTAGCTATATCAGTAGGTGGAAGTACAAATATATCGATAAAATTAGGAGAAAATAATAAAGAAGAAGCTGAAAGAATATTAGGTAGCACATTCGCCCTAGAATTATTTGTAGGTGTGTTGATAAGTATATTATCTATATTTTTCTTAGATAAAGTATTATATATATTTGGAGCTAGTGAGCATACTATAAAATATGCTAGAGAATATATGAGTGTAATTTGCTCTGGAGCAGTATATAATTTACCTGGATTTTCATTAAATGGAGCTATAAGAGCTGAAGGAAATCCGAAACTTGGGGCAAAAATGATGATAAGTACATGTATTTTAAATTTAATTTTAGATCCAATTTTTATATTTGGATTTGGGTTTGGAATTAAAGGTGCAGCGATAGGAACTATAATTTGTCAATTAGTTGTATTTATATGGGCTTGTTATTATTTTACAAAAGGAAAATCTACACTAAAATTAAGGTTGAAAAATATAAGGCTAGATAAAAAAATAGTAAGAACAATTGTAGTAATAGGATTAACTCCTTTTGCAATGGAGCTAGCAGCAGGATCAATACATCTAGTAACAAATAAAGTATTAAAAATATATGGAGGGGACTTAGCTATTGGAGCGATGACAGCAGTAACATCTGTATTGCTTATGTTCTTAATGCCTATATTTGGATTGAGCCAAGGAATGCAAACTATAATTGCCTATAATTATGGTGCAAAGCAATATGATAGAGCAAAGAAAACATTAGGATTAGCTTTAATCATATCTTCTATAATACTTACATTAGGACTTATAGCAGTAAAGTTAGTTCCTGAATTATTTGTAGGTATCTTTACCAATGATTCTGAACTAATGAAACTAGCAGTTAAAGGTATAAATTTAAATCTAACAACACTACCTCTAATAGGTGTAAGTATTTTAGGTCCAGTTTATTTCCAATCTATAGGAAAAGCTAAGTTATCAATGTTATTAACACTATTAAGACAAGTAATTTTATTAATACCTATAATTTATATAATACCAAAACTATTTGGATTAAATGGGGTTTGGATATCTCAGCCTATTTCAGATATAGGAGCTATGATAATAGTAGGTATATTTTTAATTAAAGAATTTAAAAAAGAAAAAATAAAATCTTGTGCATAAAAGTATGTTTTTTTAATAAAAATAAAAGGCAGTATAAAAAAATAATCCTTGGATATATTGAAAATACTGCCTTTTAAGAAAATAAAATAAAAAAATAAAAAAAGTTTTAAAAAAGTGTTGACGAAATATATAAAAGTATATATAATAATATTTGTGAGTGAGAGAAACGACGAAATAAGTCGAAAAAAGTAACTTACAAAACATGAAAGATGATCCATTAGCTCAGTCGGTAGAGCACCTGACTTTTAATCAGGGTGTCCCGCGTTCGAGTCGCGGATGGATCACCATTTATGGCCCATTGGTCAAGCGGTCAAGACACCGCCCTTTCACGGCGGTAACAGGGGTTCGATTCCCCTATGGGTCACCA
>NZ_JADNAX010000013.1:0-53399 GCF_015550495.1 Romboutsia sp. 1001713B170207_170306_H8 | reverse complement strand
AAGAAATAGAGTTTACAGATGAAGTAGTTGCTGTAGTTGAATACAGAGATGGAAGCATCATAGACACTATAAGAAAAATAAAAAAGTAGATTAAGTATAAAAATCGATGGATAAGTTTTTCCATCGATTTTTTTTATTTATACGAAAATCATAATAGTAATATATATTTTATACAGATTTAGGGAATTATAAATTAGTACTTAAAAATATATAAGGAGAAATAAATATGGAGAATAACATGGCAATAGAATATCCAATGTTTTGCTATCAATGTGAGCAAACAGCTGGAGGAAAAGGATGTACTAAGATTGGTGTTTATGGTAAAACACCTGAAATAGCAGTACTTCAAGATTTACTTATATTTCAAATAAAAGGAATAAGTTGTTATGCAAAATAAATAGTTGAAAAAGGTGAAAATGTAGATAAAGATATAGTTAGTTTTGTAGAAAATTCATTATTTACAACTTTAACTAATGTAAATTTTGATGCAGATGTACATGTAAAAATGTTAAAGGAGTCTCAAAAGATAAAAGAAACTTTAAGAAGTAAAGTTGGAATCATAAAAAATAATACAGAACATGCTACATATAACTTAAGTGATACAAAGGCTGAAATGTTAAAAGATGCAAAAAAAGCAGGTATAATGTATGATTAACAATTAGACCCAGATATACGATCATTAAGACAAACTATAGTATATGGTTTAAAAGGAATATCAGCATATGGTCATCAAGCAAGAGAACTTGGATATTATGATGATCAAGTAGATAATTTTTACATAAGAGTATTAGAAGCAACAACTGATGATAATTTAGGTGTAGAAGAATTAATAAGATGGACTATGAGAACTGGAGATATGAGTGTTGCTGTTATGAAAAAGTTAGATGAAGCTAATACTACAGTTTATAAAAATCCATCACCACATAAAGTAAATGTGCATATGAAAAAAGGTCCATTTATAGTAGTATCAGGACATGATTTATGGGATTTACAAATGTTACTTGAACAAACAGAAGGTAAAGGAATAAATATATATACACATGGTGAAATGATACCTTGTCATGGATATCCAGAATTAAAAAAATATCCTCATTTAGTAGGTAACTTTGGTGGAGCATGGCAAGACCAACAAAAAGAATTTGATAATATACCTGGATGTATATTAATGACAACTAACTGTTTAATGAGACCTAGAGAAACATATAAAGATAGAATTTTTACGACAAGTGTAGTAGGATGGGACGGAGTACAATACATAAGCGTAAATGAAGACGGTAAAAAAGATTTTACTCCAATAATAGAAAAAGCTCTAGAACTTGGTGGATATGAAGAAGATCAAGAACCTCATGAAATATTAGTAGGATTTGGACATCATGCAACACTTTCTCATGCAGAAGAAATCGTTAATGCAGTTAAAGAAGGTAAAATAAGACATTTCTTCTTAATAGGTGGATGCGATGGAGCAAGACCTGGAAGAAATTATTATACTGAATTTGCTAAAAAAGTACCAAAAGATTGTGTGATACTTACATTAGCTTGTGGTAAATATAGATTCAATAAACTAGAATTTGGAGAAGTAGCAGGGCTTCCAAGACTATTAGATGTTGGTCAATGTAATGATGCTTATTCAGCAGTTAGAATTGCAACAGCACTTGCAGATGCTTTTGGAACTGATGTAAATGGATTACCATTATCGTTAATAATATCTTGGTATGAACAAAAAGCAGTAGCAGATTTATTAGCATTATTATCTCTTGGAATAAAAGGAATATACCTAGGACCTACACTTCCTGCATTCTTAAGCCCTAATGTACTTCAATATTTAGTTGATACATTTGATTTAAGAACAATAAGTACACCAGACGATGATTTAAAAACTTGCTTACAACAAGGATTAAAATAAAAATATATGTTATTTAATTATGTATAATTAAGCTCTAAAAATAACTGTAGAATAAGAATTTGAATAATTTAAATTCCTAGGTACAGTTATTTTTTATTTTATTAAAATTTGTAACTTATGTTACAGAAATATAAACTAAACTATTATATAATTCAATTACAGTAATCACAAATGTGATTACTTAAATTAAGAAAATAAAAGAGTATATAAAATACACTTTAAAATAGGAGGAATAAAAATGAGTTTATTTTTAGGAAAGATACATTATTGGTTATTTAATAAAATATTATGGTTTGAAGGATTAGAAGATGAAATAATTAAATTAGCTAAAAATGAAGGTTTAGATATAGAAAGTTTAACAAATGAAATTAATCTAAAATATGAAGAAAAACTTCCAAATAAAAATTTAGAAGATATGATAGATACTGGTAATATACACGGATGGTTACAAAGTAAAATACATTCAGCAGAAGGAAGAATGGCTATATTAACAAAATCTATATTAAAAAATAATGAAAATTCACTAGCAAAAATAGAAAAAATATATACATTTCAAGGTATTAAAGCAGCTAAAGAAGTTAAACAAAGTAAAAATCTTACAACTGCGACAGAAATATATACAAGTATTAATGACTATATATTAGATGGTATGCCATGCGATAGAGTAAATCAAATAATAACTTCAGAAGATGATAAAGTAGAATGGATAAGAAGAATATGTGTACACAAAGATATATGGGATAAAGAAAATATTGATGTTGATATATTCTATAAATTAAGAAATTTATGGATAAAAGCTTTTGTAAGTGAAGTTAATAGTAATTTTAATTATATTGAAAAAGAAGATAAAACTTATGTTATAAGTAAGAAAAATTAAAAGTATACAAAATAATATACAACAGGGAGATTTCGAATGAATGCAATAGAAATAATGAATGAAGAACATCAATATATAAAACGTATGCTAAAAGTAGTTAGAGCTGTAAGTTTTAAAGTATTGCAAGGTGAAGATATAAATTATTATGATTTTGAATTAATAATAGATTTTATATCAAATTATGCGGATGCTCATCATCATAAAAAAGAAGAAAAGATGCTTTTTAATAAGATGATTGAAAACTTAGGGGAGGTAGCTGAAAGAGTTATAAAAAATGGAATGCTTGTAGAACATGAATTAGGTAGATTATATATAAGAGACTTAAAACAAGCTTTAGTAAACTTAAAGTCAGGTTATGAAGAATCTAAGTTAGATGTAATAGCAAATGCTATATCTTATACGCATTTACTAGAAAGACATATTGATAAAGAAGATAAAGTCATATATAAGTTTGCACAAAGAGAACTAGATAAAAGTATATTAAGCACAATAAATGAAGAGTGTATAGAATTTGAAGAAAATAACTTAAATGTTAAGGATAGATGTATATTAATACTAAAAAACTTAGAAAATAAATATGTTAAATAAAATATGGAGGTAATTAATATGAATCCTATAAATATAAATAAAATAGATACAAATAGAGAGTTTTTAGTAGTAAATGAAAAATTTAAAACCTTATTTTTTAAATTTGAAAAAGATAAAGGACTTCCAAATCATTCACATAATGGTTATGCGACTATACAAGTTTTAGATGGTATTATAGATATAGAATTTGTAGGCGGAGAAAAATTTGAATTAAGAGAAGGGGATTTTTTACCTTTTGATGCAAGAGTAGAACACAATGTAATAGCAAGGGTAACAAGTAAAGTACTAGTTACGATATCTTTATAAATAAAAAGATTGTCCATATGGGCAATCTTTTTATTTATAAAGATATTATATTACTATTAATAAGCTTTGTACAATGTTACATAAATGTTATATTAGATATAAATACTGTAAGGTTAATGGATGGAAGCAAAGTTATTTAAAATATAAAATAATATTGTAATAAAACTTAATTGAATTTGGAGGAAGTTATGTTAAAAGTAATAAACTTAAAGAAAGAGATTAGAAATAGTAAAAATACATTTGAAATCTTAAAAGAAATAAATTTAGAAGTAAAAAAGTGAGTTTATTTCTATAATGGGACCATCGGGAGCAGGGAAAACTACTTTATTAAATATTTTATCAACAGTAGATAAGCCTACATAAGGAAATGTATATTATGAAGGTAAGGATGTAGGTAAATTAAATAATAAAGAACTATCTAAATTTAGAAGAGAAAATATAGGATTTATATTTCAAGACTATAATTTATTAGATAGTATGAGTATAGAGGATAATATTGCTTTGCCACTTATTATTTCAAATGAAAAGCAAGATAAAATAAAATCAGAAGTAATGAGACTCGCTAAATTATTTGGAATAGAAAATCAACTAAAAAAATATCCATATGAATTAGCGGGTGGTAAAAAACAAAGAGTTGCAACAGCTAGAGCACTAATAACATCACCAAGTATTATATTTGCAGATGAGCCTACAGGAGCACTTGATTCTAAATCTTCAACAGAACTACTAAGTTGATTAAATAATATGAATAAAAAGTTTAATGTTACTGTTATAATGGTTACTCATGATCCATTTAGTGCAAGTTATTCTAAAAAAGTAATATTTATAAAAGATGGAAGATTAAATGCAAGAATAGATAATAGTGGAAATAGAAAAGAGTTTTATAACAATATAATGAATTTACTTACTGCTATGGGAGGTGAAATAAATGAAATTGTTTAAATTGTCATTAATGAATTTAAAGCAAAATATAAAAAACTATGGAATGTATATATTCTCAATGATACTTTCTATTGTAGTTTTTTATAATTTTGAAACCTTAGTATTTAGTAATCAATTTAAGCAATTAGAAAACTTAGAAGTAGCATCATCTATAGCAGGAGTATCAGCAGTAGTGCTTTCTTTATTTTTTATATTCTTTATTTCATATTCAAGTAGATTCTTTATAGAACAAAGAAAAAAAGAATTTGGAATTTATACTTTTATGGGTGTTGAAAATAATAAAATAGCTTTTTTATTTACTCAAGAAGGACTATTAATAGGAATAGTTGCTCTTGTTGGAGGTATATTGGGGGGGATTATAAGTAATAAATTATTTTTAATGGCACTAGCTAAGATTTCATTTGTAAATAAGTCAATTAAATTTGAAATATGTATGCCAGGAGTAATAATAACATTAATTATGTTCTTAGTTATATTGGTATTTGTATTTATAAAAGAATATATAAGTTTAGTAAATACAGATATAACTAAGCTTATATATGCAACTAGTATATATCAAAATGAAAATAATAAAAATAAAACTTATAAAGGTATACTAGGACTTATTGTTATAATAATAGCTTACGTTATTATACTTTATTATAAGAAATTTAATATACCGTTTCCAATTGCTATAATGATTACAGTTCTAATGGTTATACTAGGAACAACATTATTATTTAAAGGATTCTTTACTTTTATAGTTTCAAAACTAATAGATAATAAAAACTTTTTATATAAAGGAACTAATGTACTTAGTTATAATAATATAATTTTTAGGATAAGAGATAATAATAAGGTTTTAGGTCAAATTGCAATTCTAATAACATGTTGTTTAACTTCAGCTATAGTAGCAATAACAACTAAAAGCTTATTAGTACAAGGAAAAGATAGTGAGTATCCATATAGCTTGACTTATATAGGAGATATAAATAATGAAGTTGTAAATAATGCAATTAATTTAAGTAAGGAAAAAATAGATTATAAGCTTACTACAGAGGTCATACCTTATGAAGTAGAATCTTCTCAAATACCGCTTGCAAATAATATTAATATAATAAAATTCTCAGAGATTGAAAATATAGTAAACAATAGAGAATTAAATGATAAAATATTAAAGCATAATTTAAAAAACAACCAAGCATTATTAATTCTACCTAAAAACTATGTTAATGGATTTAACTTTAATATAAGTATAGATATAAATGGAGAAAAATTTAATATAATTGATTCAGCTCCACTTAGTTTGTTTGGACTATTTAAAGAAAATAAGATAACTTTAGCAGTAAATAACAGTGCTTACAATGAGTTAAGTAAAACCATAGGAAAAGATAAGTTTAATATAACTACGATTACATTAAAGAACTTTGATAATACAAAAGAAATAGCAAGTTATATAAGAAATAATAGTGATATAGATTTATATAGTGTAAATGAATTTAATCCCAATGATTATGGATTTATAAATGCAATTTACTTTATAGGACTATTTTTAGCATTAGTGTTTGTTATATCTGTTGGAAGTATAATGTACTTTAAATGCATATCAGACGCTAGTAAAGATAAGAGAAGATTTGATATTTTAAGAAGAATAGGAACAAATCAAAAATATATAAATAAAGCTATATATAAACAAATTGGTATTTTCTTTATGATTCCAGCATTAGTATCTATTACTCATAGTATAGTAGCTGGATATGCTATAACTGATTTGTTTAATCAAAATAGTATATTACTAACTTCAACCACAATAGTTAGTTTTTTAGCTATATACTTAATATATTATATATTAACAGCTAGAAAATATATAAGTTTAACTAAATAAGATATAGAATATAAAAATCTAGTTATTAGTAAAATTAAAGCTTTTAACTAGATTTTTACTTTATATTAACTTACCTAGATTATTATAAAATCAAGTATAAATAATATTATTATAAATACATTAATAAATGAAAATAATAAATACAAAAGATATAAATTTATAAATGAACTTGATAGGAGATAATTGACATGGATAAGTTATATGACGTAATAATAATCGGTGGAGGACCGTCTGGATTATCTGCTGGAATTTATGCAGGAAGATCAGTCTTAGATACATTAATAATAGAAAGGAATACTTAGGTGGTCAAGCTGTTACAACTTTTGAAATTGTAAATTATCCTGGAATAATAGAAACTGATGGACCTAGTTTAATTGATACTATGAGAAAACAAGCTGAAAGCTTTGGTGTTAATTTTGAGTATAGTGAAGTAATATCTATGGAGTTAGATAAAAAAATAAAAATAATAAAAACTAAAAATGCTGTTTTTAAAACTAAATCAATTATAATTGCCACTGGAGCAAAGCCTAGAAAAGTAGGTTTTAAAGGTGAAGATAAATTTTATGGAAAAGGTGTGTCTTATTGTGCAACTTGCGATGGTAACTTTTATAGAAATTTAGATGTATTCGTAATAGGTGGAGGATATTCTGCAGCTGAAGAATCTTTATTCCTTGCAAGAATTGCAAGAAAGGTGAATATATTTGTTAGAAAGCCTAAGTTCTCTTGTGCAAAATCTATTGCAAATAGAGTTTTAGAAAATGATAAAATAGAAGTTAAATTTAATACTGAAATAGTAGAACTAGGAGGAGAAGCTCAACCAACATATATAGAGTATATAAATAATATTACAAATGAAAAAAGTAGATATGAACTTTCAAAAGAAGATAGAGCTTTTGGCTTATTTGTTTTAGCAGGCTATATACCAGCTACTGATATATTTAAAGATATTATAGATTTAGATGATTATGGATATATTACCACTGATGATAATATGAATACAAATATAAAAGGAGTTTATGCTTGTGGAGATTTAAGACAAAAATCCCTTAGACAAGTAGTTACAGCAGTATCTGATGGAGCAATAGCTGCAACTGAATGCGAAAAATATATAGACGAAAATAAACATTTATTTAAAGATATATATTAAAAATTAAAATTATAAATAAAATATACCCTAATTTATAGGAGATATTTTATTTATAATTTATATAAGTTAATTATATCTAAAGCTTTTCTTTTTATTTCATCTATAGCTTCAATAGGGTGTATTATTTCAATATCCTTACCATATCCAAAAGCAAATTCTATTCCTTGAAATAAAGAATCAAAGCTTATATCAATATAATTGTTATTTTCTTTAAGAATAGTAATAAATGGCCTTGATTTTATATGATTTATAATAGAAGGATTAACCTTAAACGTAAAATTATATTTAGGTATTAAATTTTTAAATTTAGTTGTACTACATTTCCAATAATTTTCTAAATTAAAACATTTAGGTCTATCAAACTTTTCTTTATTTAAAATTACAGACTCAATAGAGCTAACTTTATAAGTTTTGATAATGTCATTATTTTCACCTATAACATACCAAGTACCTCTTTTACAAACTAGACCAAAAGGCTTTAAGATTACTTCTTTTGTTTCATCTATTTTTCTATATATCATTTTTAAGATATTATGATTCCAAATTCCTTTTTGCAAAATACCTAAAACATATTTATTAGTAGTAATAGGGCTTTTGCTCCAAGTATGCATATCAATATAAATGTAGTTTTGAATATTTTCAATTTCTTTTATCTGATCAATAGAAGAATTTTCTAGAATTTTTAGCATAGTAGAATCTTTTAATTTTTCAATACCTAAGTCCTCTAAAATTTTATTTCCAGATGGTAAAAATAAAGAATAAAGTTCATTTTTATTAATGCCAGTTAAATTAGTTTTATAATCACCTAAAAGCCTTATGCCGCCATTAGTTCCTCTATTGGTGAATATTGGGATACCTAGGGAACTTAAAGAGTCGATATCTCTATAAATAGTTCTAACAGATACTTCTAACCTTTTAGCTAAATCACTTGCTGTTAATTGTTTATGTATTTGTAATAACATTAAAATTGAAATTAATCTATCTGCTTTCATAAAATTTCCTCTCTAATATGACATAAGATGTCAGTTATTATATATTATAATCTATTTTCTATCAATATATAAGTATAATAAAGGAGAATAAATATGAATGGAAAAATAATACTAAACTTAGCAATGAGCATAGATGGATATATAGCAGATGAAGAGGGTGGATATAATTGGATAATTGGAAATAACAATAGCTTGCTAGATACAGAAAATAAATGGAGCCATGATGAGTTTCTAAAAGATATAGATATAGTAGTAATGGGAAAAAGATGTTATGAGCAAAATATGCATAAAGAGTACAAAAATAAGAAGGTATACGTAGCAACTTCAGAAGATAAAGAAGATTTTGATAATATTCATTTTATAAATAATGAAATATGTAATGTAATATTAGACTTAAAAAATAAAGGGCAGAATATATACTTATTCGGCGGAGGGGTTCTTATAGATGAATTTATTAAAGAAAATATTATAGATGAGTATATATTTGGAATAATACCTACAGTTCTAGGAAAAGGTAGACCTTTATTTTTAGGTAATAATACTAAAATAGACTTACATTTGGATTATTATTCAATAGAAGATGGAATTATAATTTTAAAATACTTAAAGATAAATAAGTAAACTAAAACTATAGCTGTAAGCATTAGTATAAGCTTATAGCTATAATTTTAATTTAATAAGTAATTAATTGAAGCAATTATGATTTAGTTTATTTATATCATTTATTATTTTAACTATTTCACTAGGCGATTCAACTATATCATTTTCTAGCCATACCTGTATAATAGCTAAAATACCACCAACGGAATATCTTATTAAATAATCAAAATTAAATTCATTAATATTATTAGATCGACTAATAACTTGCTCAATATTTGCTTTACTTGATATATATAATATTTTATCAATTATTCTAGAATCTCTTTGTCTACAGAATAATATTTTGCATAAATCTTTATTTTTAGCAATTAACCCAAGTACTTTTATTAACAATGCATCTGTATATTCCTCAAAAGGCGTTTCATTTAAATATTCAATTACTTTATCAAATAATTCATCTTCCATAGATTGTAAAAGATCAAATGCATCATTATAATGAGTATAAAAAGTTCCTCTATTAATATCGGCCTTTTTACATATATTAGTAACTGTAATTTCATGAATTTCATTCGTTTGAAGTAATTCAATTAAACTTTCCTTAATAACCTTCTTAGTATATATAACTCTACGATTTCCTTTAACTCCAGACATCTAAATACTCCTTAAGATAAATATTTTATATAAGTCAATTTTAAGTAAGATGTTATTAAATAAACAAAAAATAAAAAAATGTCTATTTAATAACGGTATGGTTTTATATGACTATTGTCTATAATTTCTTAAATATTTATAATATATTATAGTATTAAATATACAAAGTGTCTATTTAATAACTTGTATAACAATATGTATTTATCATAAAAAGGGAGGTTAAAATGTCATATATAGAAGTTATTGATACATATAAGAGATATAAAGTCGGAGACGATATAATAGTAGCTAATAACGGAATTAACTTTTCTATTGAAAAAGGGGAGTTTGTTGTAATATTAGGACCAAGTGGTGCAGGAAAATCTACTGTACTTAATATACTTGGTGGAATGGACTCATGTGATGAAGGTAAGATTATAATTGATAAAACAGATATATCAAAGTTTAGTAATAAGCAACTTACTAAATATAGAAGACATGATGTAGGATTTGTATTTCAATTTTATAATTTAGTACAAAACTTAACAGCGAAAGAAAATGTAGAGTTAGCCACACAAATTTCAAAGGATTCGCTTGATGTAGATGAAACACTTGATTTAGTAGGTCTTAGTCATAGAAAAGATAATTTCCCATCTCAATTATCGGGTGGTGAACAACAAAGGGTTTCTATAGCAAGAGCAATTGCAAAGAATCCTAAAATTTTACTTTGTGATGAACCAACAGGAGCACTTGATTATAAAACTGGAAAGCAAGTTTTAAAAACGCTACAAGATACTTGCAGAAATACGGGAACTACAGTTATTGTGATTACACATAACTCAGCAATAGCACCAATGGCTAATAGAGTTATAAGAATTAATGATGCGAAGGTCAGAAGTATTGAAGTAAATGAAAATCCACTTCCAATTGAAAATATTGAGTGGTAGAGGTGAAATGTGAAAAATAGTAAAGCATATAAGAAATCCATTATAAGAGAAATTTTATCTTCAAAAGCCAGATTTGCTTCAATATTAATAATTATTTTGTTAGGTGTAGCTTTTTATGCAGGAATTAAATCATCTGGTCCTGATATAAATGAATCTGTAAACGAATTGTATAATAATCAAAAACTTATGGACAGTAAAATAGTATCAAGTTTAGGATTGACAGAAGGTGATTTAAACTTACTTGAAAATAATGATAAGATACTAGATTACTATGCTTCTCATACAATAGATGCTAATCTTACTAATAAAAATAGTGTAGTAAAATTTATGGAGTATAATAAAGATAATAATATAAATGACTACATTATATTAGATGGAAACCTACCTCAAAATAGTGGTGAAATAGCATTAGATGAACAAGCTTTAAAGGTAGATAAGAGTTTGAAAATTGGAGATACTTATGTAATTGATACTGATGAAGAAACTATGAATTCTTTTAAGCAAAAGGAATTTAAAATCGTTGGTATAGTAAGAAGTCCTATGTATATGGAAAAAGAATCAAGGGGAACAACAACTATTGGAAAAGGGACTATTGATTACTTTGCTTTATTAAATAGTAAAGACATAGAAGTGGACGCTTATACAGAAATATATGTAAGATTTAAAAATCTTCAAAATATAGACACTTACAGTGATGAGTATAAAGATAAAATGGAGGAAAACACTAAATATCTTGAAGCTTTATATTCAAAAAGAGGTTTAGAGAGAGTTGAAGAAATAAAGAAAGACGCTCAAGAAGAGCTTGATAAAGCGTATAAAGAAATAAAAGAAAATGAATCTAAACTTTTAAGTGCTCAAAAAGAAATAGAAGATGGTAAAGTAAAGCTTGAAGATGGTAAAGTTAAGTATGATCAAAGTTTAAAAGAATATAAAAATCAGATAAAAGAAGGTGAAGCAAATATTTCACAAGGAAAAAGTGAAATAAGTGCAGCGCAAAGTGAGATTGAAAAGCAAAAGAAATCTATTGAAGAAGGTAAACTTAATCTTATCAATGCCAAGAATACATTAGATAATACAAAACAAGAGTTTTTAAATTTAGGTATTGATCCAGATCAAGATTTAAATGATTTAAAAAATAATATATCTAGTGAAATGCCTAATTTTGAAACTTTACTAGATGGTATTGTAAGTTATCAAGAAGGTAAAGTACAATATGAAACACAGTTAAGTGTACTTACTGAAGGTGAAGCAAAACTTAAAGAATCTCAAGAACAGTTAAATAGTGCCAAAGCTGAACTTTCAAAAGGAGAAATTGAACTAGAGGAAGGCAAACTAAAAGGACAAGCAGAACTTGATAAGGCTAAAGTACAACTAGCAGATTCAGAAAAAAGTTTAATTGATGGTGAAAAAGAAATAGATGAAAATAAAGCTAAATTAACTGAAGCTAAAGAAAACATAAAAAAAGAAGAGGATAAACTTAATGATATAGAAGAAGGAAAGTATTACTTCTTTGATAGAAATGATAATGTTGGATATTCGGGTCTTAAAGATGCAATAAATAGTTTAGATAGTATAGCATCAGTTTTACCAGTATTTTTCTTCTTAGTAGCTATTATGATTTGTTTAACAACAATGACAAGAATGGTAGAAGAAAATAGAGGTGAAATAGGAACTCTTAAAGCCCTAGGATATAATAACTTTGAAATATCTAGAAAGTTTGTAGTTTATGCATCTTTAGCTAGTATCATAGGTAGTATACTTGGTATCTTAATAGGATGTACTATACTTCCTAATGTAATTAATGAATCATATAAAAGTTTATATAATTTACCAAGATTAACTGTATACTATTATCCATCATATATAGTTCAATCTATATTAATATCAATATTATGTACAGTTGGTGCTGCACTATTCGTATTAAGTGTTGAACTTAAAAGTACACCATCTAATCTTATGAGACAAAAGGCACCAAAGCTAGGTAAGAAAATACTATTAGAAAGAATTAAACCTTTATGGAGTAGGTTAAACTTTAATCAAAAAGTTACATTTAGAAATATCTTTAGATATAAGCAACGTATGATAATGACAGTACTTGGAATATCTGGGTGTATGGCAATGCTTATTACAGGATTTGCCCTGAAGGATTCTAATACAGTTATACTAGAAAAACAATTTGATAAATTATGGAAGTATGATGCTATGGTGATTTTTGATGACACTTATAATAAAGAAGAAAATAAAGAATATAACAATACTTTAAATAATTTAAAAGGATATGAAAGTAAATTAAATATACATCAAGAATCGGTTACATTTAGTAAAGAGGGAATGAATAAGCAAAGTGTTAGTTTATATGTTCCAGAAAGTACAGATAGGTTTGATAATTTCATAGTATTAAATAATAGAAAATCTAGGGAAAAATATAAAATATCAGATGATGGCGTTATTATAAGTGAAAAGTTAGCTAATTTATTAGGTACATCAGCTGGTTACACCATAACTATGAAAGATGAAAATAATGACTTACTAGATGTAAAAGTTTCTAATATATCTGAGAATTATCTGTCACATTATATGTATATGTCTCCTTCATATTACAAAGAGATATTTGGCAAAGATGCAGAGTACAATTCACAATTTTTAAACTTTAATAAAGGTATAGATAAAGAAGAAGTTTCTAATAAGCTTATGGATTGTGAAAATGTTATAAATGTTACATTAATGTCAGATATAAAAGCTTCTAGTGAAGAATCTAATGCAAATTTAAATATGGTTATGTTAGTAATAATAATATCTGCAGGAAGTCTTGCTTTTGTAGTTTTATACAATTTAAATAACATAAACGTATCAGAGCGTATAAGAGAATTATCTACTATAAAAGTATTAGGATTTTATGATAATGAAGTTACTATGTATATATTAAGAGAAAATGTAATACTTACATTATTTGGAATACTAGCCGGATCATTCTTAGGAAAGATACTTCATGCCTTTATACTTTACACATCAGAAACAGACACTATGATGATGTATCCAGATATATTTATAAATAGTTATGTATTTTCTGCTTTAATAACAATGTTATTCTCAATGATAGTTATGATTATGATGCATAATAAGTTAAAGAAAGTTGATATGATAGATGCGTTAAAGTCTAATGAATAATAATAAATTAAAAGAGCAATTATTTTATAGTTTAAAATAATTGCTCTTTTTTTATAAGAATGCAAAGCGAATTTATTTGAAATTATTATATATAGATAGAATAAATATTTTTTTTAATATAAAAATTATTTCCATGTTAATTTTAACTAGCATAATAGATTAAATTAATATATACTGAAATAGTAAATAGCAATAAAAACAGAAATTTGTCGCTTAATATCAAGAATTTAAAGGTGAATTATGATAAAAAATAAATATATAAAGATGATTTTAGTTTTAGTATTTATATTTTCATTTATGAAAGTTGATACAAGTTATGCAAATATAAGTGAAAGTCTTAACTTCAAAAATATAACAATTGAAGATGGATTATCTCAATCAACAGTAGAATCTATATATCAAGATAGTAGAGGATATATATGGATAGGCACTAATGATGGTTTAAACAGATATAATGGATATGAGTTTAAGCATTATAAACACGATAAGTATGATGAAAATTCGATAGCAAATAATTATATAGTTGATATTATAGAAGATAAAAATGGATACATATGGGTTTCGACTATAGGAGGACTAAGTAAAATAAATCCTGATACAGATAAGGTAAAGAATTACTATTCAAAAGAAGATAGTGGAAATTTATATAATAATAACTTATGGCAAATTCTTTGTACTAAAGATAATAAAATAATTGCATCTACAGTAGATGGTCTTAATTTATATGATGAAAAAAATGATAAGTTTGTTAGGGTTTTAGAAAATGAACTTCCTAGTCAATATATATATTCGGTTAAAGACGATTTATATGGGAATATATGGGTTGGAACAGATAATGGATTAATAGAATTAAATAAAGATTTAGAGATAATTAAACGATATGAAGATACAATTGGAAATAGTGAAGTATATAATATATATATATGATGATTCAAAAGGGAATATATGGATTTGTACATTAGATAATGGATTATTTAAGATAAAATTAGATGATAAAAGTATTGATAACTACAAAAATAGTGAAAATAAATTTTCAATCCCAAGTAATAATACAAAAGATATATTACTTGATTCAAAAGGAAAGCTTTGGATTGCTACTGATAAAGGTATTTGTAACTTTGATTATGAGAAAGAAGTATTTACAACCTATAATAAAGAACCATATGAAAACAATAGTTTGATAGATGATGAAACATTTTGTTTACTAAAAGATAGCAGTGGACTTATATGGGTAGGTACTTATAGTGGTATATCATTATTTAATCCAAATAGTAACTTTATTCATTTTAAATCTAATCCATATGATGAAAATAGTTTAAGTGGAAATATAATTCATGGTATATATGAATATGATAATAAAACGTTATGGATAGGTACTAATGAAAATGGAGTAAATGTTATAAATGGAGATATAATAAAACATTTAAATAAAGAAAATAGTAATATTATTAGTGACTTAATAGAAGATATAACTGGATTTAATAACTATGTATTTATAGGTACGAATGAAGGATTATAGGTTTTAGTTCAAAATGATGATAAAGGGTATACTATAACCAATTATACAGATAAAGATGGTTTGCCATCAAATAAAATAAGGTCTTTATTTATAGACTCTAAAGGTTACCTATGGATAGGAACTAATAAAGGATTAGCGATATTAGATGTAAATAATGAAAAAATTATAGATGTTACATATATACTTGATAACATAGGAGTATCAGATAAATTTATAAGAGCTGTATATGAAGATTCAAAAGGAAATTATTATATTGGATGCTTTTTAGAAGGAGGATTAATTAAAATAAATCCAGACACTAAGGAGTATAAAATATATCAAAATAATGATAATGATAGTATAAGTAACAACTCTATAAGATATATAACTGAAGATTTAAATGGAAACATATTAGTTGGAACTAGTCATGGTATTAATATCCTAAATTTAAGCACAGATAAATTTAAGTATTATACAGAAAATGATGGTTTAATAAATAATACTGTATATGGAATATTAGTTGATAAAAATAATGATATATGGATGAGTACAAATGGTGGTATATCTAAATTTTTAATCAAAGAAGGAGTATTTAGCAATTTTACAGTTACAGATGGTATTCAGTCTAATGAATTTAATGGAAGGTCATGTTTTAAAAGTAAAGATGGATCTATATATTTTGGTGGTATAAATGGATTTAATGTTCTTAATATAGATGATATAGAGTTATCTACATTTGAGCCAAAAGTTATATTTGATAACTTTGAGATAAATGGTATAAATGAAAAATATATATCAAATATAAAGCTTAAATTTAATCAAAATAATATAAAAATAAGCTTTTTTACAAATGACTATAAAAATACAAAAACAACTAAATATTACTATAAGTTAGAAGGATTAGAAGATAATTGGAGTGTAACTAATAGCAATTCACTTGTATTTGCAAGTTTAGCACCAGGAGATTATACTTTAAAAGTAAAAACAATAACACATCATGGAGTAGAAAGTGAAGAAAGCTCTGTAATTTTTACTATTAATCCACCTATTTGGAAAAGTAAATATGCTATATTCATTTATTATATTTTAATAATTTTAGCAATATATGCATATGCAAATAAGGTTAAAAAGTTAGATAGATTAGTTAATAAAAGAACTTATGAGTTAAGAAAAGAAATGGATAAAAATGAACAATTGTTCAATCAAGTACTAGAATTAGAAAAAAATAAAAATAATTACTTTATTAATCTATCACATGAGCTGAGAACTCCTTTGAATGTATTAAGTAGTATAAATCAATTAATAAGATCATTTATTAAAAATGATAAATTTATAACTATTGAAAAACTTTCTTATTATATGGATATAATGGATAGAAACTGCAATAGATTATTGGGATTAATAAACAATTTAATTGATTATACAAAGATTGAAAATAATAACTATATAATACATAAACAAAGAGAAGATATAGTTTATTTGGTTGAAGAAACAGTTCTTGATATGAAAGATTATATAGAAGAAAAAGGACTTAAATTGATTTTTGATACTGATGTAGAAGAAAAGTCAATTAGATGTGATAAATTTGATATAGAAAGGTGTATTATAAATTTAGTTGGCAATGCTGTTAAATTTACACCGAAAGGAGGATTAATTGAAGTATTAATAGAGGACTTAGGTGATAAAGTAAAGATAGTTGTAAAAGATAATGGAATAGGTATTAGTGAAGAAAATCAAAATATAATTTTTGATAGATTTAATCAAGTGGTAGATAAAAATTCCGAACAAAAAGGTGGAAGTGGACTGGGACTTACTATAACTAAACAACTTATTGCACTTCATGGTGGATATATATATGTAAATAGTAAAGTTGGTTTAGGGAGTGAGTTTATAATAGTACTTCCTGTATACAGTGAGTAAATAATATAACAAATAATTATATATAACAATTGAAGAGCTAAATTATTGAGTAATAATTTAGAGAGTATAGTTAATAAAATAAAAGTAAAAATACCTAGTAGAAATAAAGATAATATATAAAAAAGAAATTATTGTATATGAATTTTTCTATTAGAAATGATATTTTTATAATAAGATATGTTATATTGATAAAATAAATAAATTAACATAGAAAACAATATGAAAAATATATTACTAGTAGACATATATTATTGTAAAATTGAAAAATAATTATTTTATATGTAACGAGAAAATGAAGGATGATACTATGAAAGGATATCGTAGGTTACAAGAATTAATATAAAAATTATAAAATTATTATATAGGGGTAAGGGAGATTATATATGGAAAGTAATTATAAAGTTGCATATAAAAATGAATGGTATAGATTAAAAAAACTAGATCCATTTGATATATCAAAAAGGCTAGATGTAAAGTATAACAAAGAAAGCAAGCAATTTATTGTAAATTTTTTAAATGAAGATTACATATTAGACATTGAAACTGAAACAATACATAGAGAAAAAGATAAACATGAGCCACTAATTGATGACTCTATAATTATATTAAACTATCTTACATACTCAACTGAAAATATAAACAAAACTAATAAATGGGTAAGCTTAAAAGAAATTCCAAATGGAGGGGCGTTATTTTATCCAGCTTTTTATAATACATCAATAAAAAAACTTATAAATATATTTGGGTATAACATTGATGAATTTGAAAAATGAGTAGTAAACTTAGGAGCAAAATATATTAAATTAGGTGATAAAGGATATGAATTTAAAATACTTCCTAAAATAAGTATCTGCATAGCAATATGGGAAGGTGACGATGAAATTTCACCTAATGCTACTATCTTATATGACTCATCAATATCATATTTAGTACATATAGAAACGGTAATTGGAATAGGGTATTCTATATCTAATAAACTAGTTAATTAAATAAATTATAATAAGTCATAGATATAATTACAAAGTCTTAATTATACCTATGTCTTTTAGTATTAGTATAGAGTAAAGCTAAAAAATTGGAATTTAATAAAAATTCAGAAAATTAAGAAAAATAATTAACCTTTTTAAAACATAAATATACAATTAATATATATATTAAATAGGGGGACGTACAATGAAAAGAAGGTTTAAAAAAATATTAGTAACATTATGTTCATTGACAATGGTATTTTCTTTAGTCGCTTGTAGCTCATCAAATGATTCATTTGATGGAAAAACAGTTACTTTAGCAAAAGAATTAGATATTATATCGATGGATTCAAGCTATGCTACAGACGGATCATCTTTTGAGGCAATTCAAGCTACAGTTGATGGATTGTTAACAGTAGATGCAGACGGAAATATTATTCCTGCATTAGCTAAGGATAAAGCAAAGATAAGTGAAGATGGATTAACTTATACTTACGAGTTAAAAGATGCTAAGTGGGATAATGGAACAACAGTAACTGCAAATGACTTTGTATATGCTTGGCAAAGAACAGCTTCAAGCGCTGATGCAGAGTACAATTATTTATATGGTGAAGATGGAGCATGTATTGCTAATGCAGATGCCGTAACTTCTGGAGAAAAAGAAGCAAGTGAACTAGGGGTAAAAGCTATAAATGATACTACTTTAGAAATAACACTTTCTAAGCCTTGTGCATACTTTGAAAGCTTAATGTCTTTTCCTGTATTCTATCCAATAAATGAGGCATTTGCAACAGAAAAAGGTGATCAATACGCATTAACACCAGAAAATATGCTTGCATGCGGTGCTTACAAAATGACTAGTTGGGAAACTGGTAGTAAGTACGTTTTAGAAAAGAATGAATCTTATTATGATGCAGATGCAGTTAAGGTTGATAAGTTAGTATTCAATATTGTAAAAGATTTATCAAGTTCTGCTTTAGCATTTGAAAGTGGAGACGTTAATTTTACTAAGTTAAATAAAGATTTAGTTGATAAATATAAAGGCTCAAGTACATACACAGAAGTGTTAGAAGGTTATTTATGGTACTTCCAGTACAACTATGCAAATGAGTATTTAGCAAATGCTAATATTAGAAAAGCTATTTCTTTAGCAATTGATAAAGAAGACTTAGTAAATAATGTATTAAAAGATGGTTCTATAGTTGCTAATGGTTTTGTTCCTACTGAACTTACAACAGGTCCAGATGGAAAAGATTATAGAGAAACAGCACCTACTTATATTGAAACAAATGTAGAAGAAGCTAAAAAAGCTTGGGAAGCTGGACTTAAAGAATTAGGAGTAGAGTCAATTACACTTTCTATGTTATTTGATAATGCAGATCCTGCAAAATCTGCAGCTGAATACCTTCAATCTAATTTACAATCAACACTTGAGGGGCTTATTATTGAAATGGTAGCTCAAGAAAAGAATAATCGTATAGAAATGCAAAAAGCACGTGATTTCGACATATCATTAACTCGTTGGGGTCCTGACTATGCTGACCCTACGACTTATCTTTATTTAATGACTACTGGTAACTCATATAACTATGGAGATTACTCTAGTGCAGAATATGATGAGAAGATTAAAGAAGCTAGCAATGAACAAAATATGGAAACTAGATGGCAGTTATTAAAAGATGCTGAAGGTATCTGTATGCAAGACTATCCAGTGGCTCCTATATTCCAAGTTGGAGGAGCTAGCTTAATAAGCGAAAATGTAAAAGGTATTGAAACTCATGCTGTGGGTGTACCATATATCTATAAAAATGTTGAGATAGTTGAGTAATAGAAATTAAGTATTATATACAGACACATTGTGGTGTTTTTCCATAATGTGTTTGTTTATTAGGAATAGAAAGTAGGGGAATTTATGGATAAATCGACGCTTAAATATATTGGCAAAAGATTAGTTATGTCAGCTATTACACTTATGATAATAGTATTTGTACTATTTGTTATGCTAAAATTTATGCCAGGTACACCTTTTAATGATGAAAAGTTAACAGAAACACAAAAAGCTTTAATTTATGTTAAATATGGATTTGACAAACCTATATGGGAGCAATTTGTAGTGTATTTTAAAAATATGTTAAGTGGTGATTTTGGAATTTCTTATGGTATTTCAAGAAATCTTCCAGTATCAAGTCTTGTTTTACCTCGTATATCAATTAGTTTTGGTATAGGATTAGCAGCTGTAATATTAGGTACGATTTTAGGAATTTTATTAGGGATATTTGCAGCTCTTAATCGTAATACAGTTTTGGATTCGTTATCTACAGTAGTTGCAGTTTTTGGTGTTAGCATTCCATCTTTTGTATTTTGTTTAATTTTACTTATTATATTTGGAGTAAAAATGCCTGCACTACCAATACTTTATAATTCTTCACATCCAATAAAATCTGCAATTATACCAGTAATAGCGCTTTCTGTTTCTGTAATTGCTAATGTAGCTAGATTTACAAGAAGTGAGATGATTGAAGTTATGGAAAGTGATTATATACTTTTAGCAGAGTCTAAGGGATTAGACAGAAGAACATTAATAAAAAAACATGCTCTTAGAAATACTCTTGTTCCTATAATTACTGTTCTTGCGCCAATTTTAGTAGCCCTTATGACAGGAAGTATGGTAATTGAACAAATATGTGGTATTCCAGGTCTTGGAAGTTTGTTAGTTCAAGCTATAACTGTAAATGACTATAATGTTACAATGGCAGTAGCTTTTATATACAGTGTTATGTATGTGGTAATTATGTTATTAGTTGATATTTTATACGGAATAATAGATCCAAGAATTAGACTAGGAAAGGGGAGTAGCAATGAGTAGTGAAAAATATGAATTTAAAAATGATGATTTTGAGTTAGTTAGAGATAAACATGATATTAATAAAGATGAAGTCATTCCTGATACTCCTTTTTTTAAAGATGTTTTAAATCGTTTTACGGATAATAAAGGAGCTATGATTGGTGGTATATGTATTTTAGTTATTGTTGCTCTTGCTATTATATGTCCTATGATTAGTAAATATAAATTTGATAAAGTTTCAACTAGTGAGCAATCAATGGCACCTAGAATTCCTATTATAGAGAAAATTGGTATATTTGATGGTGAGGTAAATAATGTAAATAAATATGATAACCCTGATTTTAAAGATACATATCATTATTTTGGTACGGATACACTAGGACGTGATTTATGGACTCGTGTATGGTCAGGTTGCAGAATTTCTTTATATGTTGCAATAGCAGCTGTGTTTATTGATATTTTTATTGGAATGTTATATGGGCTTATTAGTGGATATTTTGGAGGTGTTGTAGATAATGTAATGCAACGTTTCCAAGAAATTATAAATAGTATACCAAGTTTAGTAATTTTAGTATTATTAATGCTAATATTTAAGCCTTCTTTATATACAATAATTTTAGCTTTAATGCTAACTGGATGGATTGGCATGGCCCGTATTACAAGAGCTCAAGTTTTAAAAATAAAAGAACAAGAATTTATTTTAGCATCTAGAACTCTTGGAGCAGGTGACTTTTTCATAATATTTAAAGAAGTTCTTCCAAATATTTTTGGTCAATTGATAATTATGTCAATGTTTTCTATACCAAATGCAATATTTTATGAAGCATTCTTAGCTTTTATAGGTCTTGGAATACCAGCTCCTACTGCATCACTTGGGACACTTATTAATGAAGGATATAAATCTATTTTAGTATCTCAATATATGGTTATTATTCCAGTTATAATTCTTGCTTTATTGATGCTAAGTTTTAACCTTATGGCTGATGGACTTAGAGATGCGTTTGATCCAAAAATGAAAGAAATGTAGGTGTTATTATGGGAAAACAAAGAGTATTAAAAATTAGAGATATTTCAATATCTTTTAAAACAGGAAGAGGAATGATAGATGCTATTCGAGGTATTAAATTGGATTTATTCAAAGGTGAAACTATAGCCATTGTCGGAGAATCAGGTTCTGGTAAATCAGTAACAACAAAGGCAATTATGGGAAATATAAGCTCAAATGGAGTGATTAAAAGTGGATTGATTGAGTTTACATATGATAAAGAAAATGATGGTAACTTAGTTGTAGAAGATATAGTCAAATTAAGTAAAAAAGAGATGGGGAAAAATATTTGTGGTAGACGTATTGCAATGGTATTCCAAGATCCTATGACAAGCTTAGATCCTACTATGACAATAGGAAAACAAGTTATGGAAGCTATGATATATCATCATTTATCAAAAGAAGAAGCTTTTAATAAAGCAGTAAATCTTTTAGAGGAAGTTGGAATTGTAGATGCTAAAAAACGTATGAAAAATTATCCACATCAATTAAGTGGTGGTATGCGCCAAAGAATAGTCATAGCTATTGCACTTAGCTGTGAGCCTGAGGTATTGATTTGTGATGAACCAACAACAGCCTTAGATGTTACAATACAAGCTAAAATACTTGAACTTATTAAAAAAATTCAAGTGGAAAGAAATTTATCTGTAATATATATTACTCATGATTTAGGAGCTGTAGCTAAGGTAGCCGATTATGTTGCTGTTATGTATGCAGGAAAAATTATTGAAAAAGGAAGTATAGAAGAAGTATTTTATGATCCAAGACATCCATATACTTGGGGGCTACTTAGCGCTATGCCTGATTTAGAAACGGAAGATGATGAGTTATACACTATTCCAGGAACACCTCCTAATCTTATACAAAAAATAGATGGTGAAGCCTTTGCTCCTAGAAACTTTTATGCATTAAATATTGATTATCGAAAAGAAGCCCCAATATTTAATGTAGGAGGAACTCATCGTGTAGCTAGCTGGTTATGTCATGAAAATGCACCAAATATAGAAATGCCAGAATCTTTAAAAAAACGCCTACTTAAAATGAGAAAGGAGGCTGGTCTAAGTGAGTAATGTGGAACCACTATTAATAGTTGAAAATTTAAAGCAACACTTTAAAGTTAATCGTAAATTTACGGTAAAAGCAGTAGATGGTATTTCTTTTGAGATATATCCAGGAGAAACCTATGGACTTGTTGGAGAATCTGGCTCTGGAAAATCTACAACAGGACGTAGCATAATTAGATTATATAAGCCAACATCAGGAAATATAATATTTAATGGAAAAAATATATCAGGAAAAATGAGTAATGAGGAAATAAAAATACTTAGAACTAAGATGCAAATGATATTCCAAGATCCTATGGCATGTTTAAATCCAAGGAAAAAAGTATTAGATATTATTGGAGAAGGACTAGATATTCATAAAATGTGTGCATCAAAACAAGAACGAGATGAAAAAGTATATAATATATTAGAAAAAGTAGGATTAAGCAAAGAACATGCATATAGATATCCTCATCAGTTTTCTGGAGGGCAAAGACAACGTATAGGAATTGCTAGAGCTTTGATTATGGACCCTGATTTAATCATTGCAGATGAAGCAATATCTGCCCTAGATGTGTCAATACAAGCTCAAGTTGTAAATCTTATGAAGAAAATTCAAAAAGAAACTAACACGGCATATTTATTTATAGCACATGATTTGAGTATGGTTAAGTATATATCTGATCGTATTGGAGTTCTTCATTTGGGTTATATTGTAGAGACTGGTACTACAGAGGAGATATTCTCAAATCCTATTCATCCATATACAAAATCACTATTAAGTGCTATTCCTTCTCCAAATCCTATTGTTGAAAAACAACGTGTTACATTTAGTTACGATGCAAAGGAAGAAGGTGTTGATTATTCTAAAGGTGTAGAGCATTTAATTGAAGGTACACATAGTGTTTTAGCAACAAAAGAGGAGTTAAAAAAATGGGTGAGTGTGGCTAAGTCAAAATAAAAAAACTCTTAGTTTAAACTAAGAGTTTTTTTATTGGCGGGAATAACAGGACTCGAACCTGTGCCCCATTGATTAACAGTCAATTGCTCTACCAACTGAGCCATATTCCCAAATATTTTATATAAAATAGAAATTTTTTAACTGTCCCTTACAGTTATTATTATAACTAGTTTATTTAATTTTATTAATATTTTATATTACAAACTAATGAGTAGCAATATAAGATGATCTTTTTTACTATTAAAAATATACTTTATTTTATAAACTATCTTATTTTACTAATTTTACTAACTCCTTATAAATTGCATTAGTTTTATTTGAATTATTTTCATTAAAAATAATTACCAAATCTTTAGTAGTAACTCTTATAAAAGGGCTTACTTTATTATGGATACATACTTTGGATTTAAAATTATCTCCATTAACTTTATAAAATCCATTATTGGTATTAGGAGTATTACTACCTGAACCTCCTGAAAGTATTACTTTATCAAGCAACTCTACATTGGTTATATCCTCTATATTGTAAATAGAGTTCATGATTTTAATTGAATTATTATACATTACTATTGATGTTAACTTTGAATCCATTTGTTTAAATAGAAAATTTACTGATAATTCAATCTCTAAAAATATTATAAAAATAAATATTAAACTATATTTTTTCACTTTATTTATATAAACTCCCCTTTATTCTATATATGATAATAGTAAATACTATTTTAGCGGAATCCTCTCAAATTGACAAGAAAGTTCTATTTCTATAAAATAGTAAAAGAGAGAGCAAAATATAAAATGATAATGACTAATAATGAAGGGGGATTATTATGAGAAAAAATGAAGGGGGATTATTATGAGAAAAGCGGTATTTTTAGATATAGATGGAACTTTAATAGATTGTTTTGCAGGTATTAGAGATATTACACCAAAGGTAAAAGAAGTAATACGTAATTTACAATCAAGAGGAGATTATGTATTTATTGCAACAGGAAGGCCGTATGCTTTTTTAAGCAAAGAAATAAGAGATTTTGGTTTTGATGGATTTGTTTTAGCTAATGGTGCTCATGTAATGATAGATGGAAAAACGATTCATAGTAAGCCTATGAATAATGAATTTATCAAAGAATTAGTATCTAAATTAGATCAAGATAATATTCAATATGTATTAGAAGGTGAAAAATACTCATATGTAAAAAATGAACATAAAGAATTACATGATTTTTATGATAAAGTGGGTATGTCTAAAAAGTATTTTAAGAGAGAATACAACCTAGAAGAGCTTGATATTCATAAAGTTGAGATGCTATGCCTTAGCAAGGATACTATGAATAAATGTGTAAAGTTTATAAATAATTTTCCAGAGTATGGATATTTTAGTAGTATAAATCAGATACATCTTGAATTGTACTTTAAAGAAAGTACAAAGGCAGCAGGTATATTAAAAGCATTAGAATATATTAATGTACCTATAGAAAATACTTATGCATTTGGAGATGGAGAAAATGATATCGAGATGCTATCAACAGTTGGGTGTGGTATAGCAATGGGGAATGCTAATAATGACGTTAAAAAGTATGCAAAAGAAATTACAGACACAGTTTATAATGATGGTGTAGCTTTAGGGATTGAAAAATATATACTACAAAAAGAAAATGCTTTATAAATAAATGAAAAAGTGAGATTCATGAAAATTTAGTACTTTTTATGCAGATCACTTTATTAATTAGAAAAACATTGAATAAGTTTAAGCAATATGATATATTATTTAATAATTGAGAAATATTATCAAAGTCAAAGGGATTTTACAAATTATACAGTTAAAAATCTCATTGGCTTTTTATTTTTATTGGGAGGATTTTAGATGACAAGTAATCAAATGACTGAAGGTAATATAGCAAAGCAGATTACTTTATTTGCTATTCCTATACTAATATCTAATCTTTTTCAACAGCTATATAATACAGTAGATGTTGCAATAGTAGGTAGATATGTAGGTGCAAATGCATTAGCGGCAGTAGGGTCATGTAATTTAATAGTAGTATTTATGATTTACTTTTTTATAGGTATATCGAATGGAGCAAGTGTTATTATTTCTCAATCTTTTGGGAAAAATGATAAAGATAAAATACATAAATCAGTTCATACTATAATAGCGCTTAGTTTAATATCTGGCTTTTTACTTATGGTTTTAGGCTTAACGTTTGGTGGTATGTTTTTAAGATGGATAAATACACCAGATAATGTATTGACATTTGCAATTACATATATAAAGATATATTTTATAAGCATGATACCTATGATGATATTTAATATGGGGAGTGGTATATTAAGGGCTGTAGGAGATTCCAAGACACCTCTATACTACCTTGCAATATCAGGAATTACAAATATAATTTTAGATATAGTATTTGCAGTTGTATTTAAACTTGGTGTAGCAGGAGTAGCAATGGCAACAACTATTGCACAATTTGTTTCTTCTATATTAATTTTAATTAAGCTTATAAAAACTAGTGAAGTGTATAAATTATTTATTAATAAAATAAAAATAGATTTTAAGATTCTTAAAGAAATTTTATTAATAGGTATACCTACTGGTATACAGTCAGTTTTAGTTTGCTTTGCAAATATAATAGTTCAATCAAAGGTAAATATATTTGGGTTAAATGTAATGGCAGGATATACAATATATTATAAGATTGAAGGATTTATATATATGCCAATTTCAGCTATTGCTTTAGCTGTATCAAATTTTGTAGGTCAAAATGTAGGTGCAAGTGAATTTGATAGAGTAAAATTAGGAAAAAATATAAGTATGATAATATGCGTTTCTTTGACTATTATCATAGGAAGTATAATATTATTTAATGCAAGTGATATTATAAGAATCTTCTCTAAAGACTTAGATGTAATTAATGAAGGTAGTAAGTTTATATATTGGATAGTACCTATTTATAGTATATATGCTATAAATGAAGTTTTAATGGGCGTAATGAGAGGTGCTGGAGAAACATTTATTCCTATGATAATTGGAACTATATGTATGTGTGGACTTAGAATATTATGGCTAAGTGTTATGATATCTCATTATAAAGATATAAATATTGTTTACTTAAGCTATCCTATTACATGGATAGTTACAAATATATTTACAATTATTTACTACTCTAAAGGTAACTGGTTAAGTAAAAATTTTAGATATGAATAATATAGTTTTCAATTGAATATGTATATAAAAGTAAAAATACTCATACATAATTATATATAATTATGTATGGGTATTTTATATCAATTATAAAGTTATATAACCATCCAGTATTTATTTTTTAAGTGAATCTGTTTTAGTTTCATGCATAGTGTTATTCGCGAATTCAGGTGGTGCATATGTTATATAAAGTTTAAGTGGAACATTTCCTAAGTTTAAGATAGTGACCCACTTACAAGAAGGTATTATAACAGATGAATTTTTATTAATGTATGTTTGATAATCGAGTTCATTCTGACTAGTACCGATTTTTATAAGTCCTGTACCAGATGATGTATGTATAAATTGATCACTTGTTTTTGTTAGGTAAGGATCTACTGAGTATGATACTGGAATGCTCATTAATACAATTTGTAAGTTATTTCCTGTCCAGATTACTGTTCTAAATCTATTATTCTTTTCAGCAGCATTTTCAAGATTTACTACAAGTGGTTCGGGTCCATAATCACTTAGCTTGATACTATTCTTTTCAGTATTAGGCTGATCGATTTCTCTCTCATTCCATAGATTATTTTGATACATATAAAACATTTGTGGATTTGACCATGCAAAATATGGATATCTGTTATATATTTGTGAATTACTGTAATAATTATATAATCTTATAAGATTATAATACATACTTAGTTACTCCTTTTAAATACTTTCAAAATTTTTAGACTCTAAAATATTGTATGATAAAGATTATTATAAATATGTAAATATACTGAGTATATTTAGAGATATTAGGTATTGGATAAAAAAGAGTATAAGTAAAATCTAGATTAATATGAAATTTACTTGACTTAGAGCTAACTCTAAGTACTAAGATTAATATTGTAAGATATAAATAAATTCATACAAAGGGGGATTAAAGTATGGCAAAAAAATTGGGATTAGGATTTATGCGTTTACCGCTTATAGATGAAAATAATCAATCAAATGTAGATATAGAACAAGTAAATAAGATGGTAGATACTTTTATAGCAAGAGGATTTACTTATTTTGATACGGCATATATGTACCATAACTTCGAAAGTGAAAATATACTAAGAGAAACATTAGTAAAGCGACATAAAAGAGAAAGTTTTACTGTTGCAACAAAAATGCCTACTATGTTTTTGAAGAATCAAGAAGATTTAGAAAGAATATTTAATGAGCAATTAGAAAAAACAGGTTTAGATTATTTTGATTACTATTTACTTCATAATTTAGGGGTTACAAATTATGAAACAGCAAAAAGATTTAATGCTTTTGAATTTATAAAAAATAAAAAGGAAGAAGGAAAAATAAAACATATAGGATTTTCATTCCATGATAGTGCTGATTTATTAGATAAGATATTGAGTGAGCATCCAGAAGTAGAATTTGTTCAATTACAGATTAATTACTTAGATTGGGATAATGAAAGTATTCAGTCTAGAAAATGTTACGAAGTAGCGACAAAACATAATAAGCCAGTTATAGTTATGGAGCCAGTAAAAGGTGGATCACTTGCTAAAGTACCTAAATACGTAGAAGATTTATTTAAAAATTATAATGAAAATATGTCAGTACCCTCTTGGGCAATTAGATTTGCTGCAAGTCATGAAAATGTAATAATGGTTCTCAGTGGAATGTCTTCTATGGATCAATTATTAGACAATACAGCATATATGAAAAACTTTAAAGCTCTTAATAATGAAGAGTTCGATATAATTAATAAAGCAGTTGATATGATTAATAATTCAATAGTAGTTCCTTGTACTGCATGTCAATATTGTGTAGAAGGTTGTCCCAAAAATATACCAATACCACAGTATTTTGCGCTTTATAATACTGAAAAACAAGAATTTAATAGAGGGTTTTCCACACAAGGAGTATACTATAAAAATCTTACAAAGAGATATGGAAAAGCATCAGAGTGCGTAGAATGTAATAAGTGTGAAAGAAGCTGTCCTCAACATATAAAAATCACAGAATTTTTAAAAGATGTAGCTAAAACATTTGAAAGTGAAGAATAAATATAAAATTGATAGAAGTATATTTATTTAAAGTAGGATATTATGGTAAAATTATGTGAAGAACATAACCTATCATATCAATACATCAATCAGTTAATAAAAAAGGAGTGCAGTTTATGACAATAACAGAAGTAAGTAAAAAGTATAGAATTTCAGCAGACACAATTCGTTACTATGAAAGGATTGGTTTAATACCTCCTGTAAATAGAAAATCTAGTGGAGTTAGAGATTTCACTCAAGAAGATTGTAACTGGGTTGAATTTGTAAAGTGTATGAGAAGTGCGGGATTATCTATAGAAATATTAATTGAATATGTTACTTTATTTAAACAAGGAAACAATACTATTAAAGCTAGAAAAGAACTACTTATAGATCAAAGAAATCAGTTAGCTGATAAAATTAAAGAAATGCAATTAATTTTAGATCGTTTAGATAATAAAATTGATAGATATGAAGATAGAGTTTTACTACATGAAGAAAAGTTAAGAAAGAATGATAATTAGTAAGTTTCATATAAATTCATAATAGTATAAAAGCCATTCAATTACGTTAAGGTAAGATGTAATTGAGTGGTTTTTTAGTAGTTGTGGAGTAGAGTCTAAAGAAGAAACAAAATTTTGCCCTAATTGTGGAAAAGAAGCAACACGGTTAACAGATAGACCACAATTATTAGATGAAACTCAAATTAAGCAAGCTAAAGCTAAAAAAGAGAATTTCGCATATAAATATGAGTATATAAAAAATGAATGATTTAGATGATGATATAAGTAAATCATATTATCTATATGAAGAAAACTATTTGACTACTCTAAGGATCATTCTGGGGTAAGTTTTGATATTGTAAATGAACAAAGCAATAATTTATTTAGAATGTTAGGTGAAGATAGTTTAGCATTAGGATTTGTATGCGGAGATTATGAAGGGGCAGTAAATAAGGTTTTAGTAAAACAAGATAAAGCATATATAGTATCTAAATATACTATTGATATAGATAAACTTCTTCAAATGCAACGTATTGACTATAAAAGTAATTATAAGAGTATAGAAATACTTAATAAGTGTCGGAATGAAAGGTATAAAGAAAATCAACACAAAGGTATGTCCTCTGGTTATATTGATTTTGCGTGGAAGCTAATAGATAAAGGCCTTGGATATACCACGTGCTTTTTAGCTGATGAGTTTAAAAATAAATATAATTTAGAGTTGTATTCTTTATTAGATTCTAGAGGGAAAAATATAACAAGAAATACCTGGTTTATATATTCAAAAACAAAGAAGTTTAATAAAATAGAAGAAGAATTTATAAAATTTATACAAGATAAAATGATTAGTATATAATGTAAAACATTTAAATTCATTGAAATATCAATATCTTAAGTTAAAAAAAAAAAAATAGTAGTATTCATAAAAAATGAATACTACTATTTTTTTTTATATTTAATAATAAGATTCTTAATTTGAAGAAATAATATCTTTATGAGAGGTGAGAAATACATGATACATATAAATAAACTAAGAAAAGTTTATGATAATGGATATGAAGCATTAAAAAGTATTAACCTTGAAATAAAAGAAGGAGAGCTAATATGTTTACTAGGTCCTAGTGGATGTGGAAAAACAACTATATTAAATTTATTAGCGGGTCTATTAGATCCTACAAGTGGAGATATTAAATTTGATAATGAATCTATTATAAATAAGCATCCTAAAGACCGTAATATAGGATTAGTATTTCAAAATTATGCGCTATATCCACATATGACAGTTTTAGAAAATGTTATGTTTCCTTTAACTGTTGGCAACAAAAAGAAGCCAAAAGAAGAAGCTATGAAAATAGCTAAAGAGTATATGAAAATAACCAGCATAGAAGAATTAGCTAACAAAAAACCTGGAGAAATGTCTGGAGGTCAACAGCAAAGAGTTGCGATAACAAGAGCACTTGTTCAAAATCCTAAAATATTACTTTTAGATGAACCACTTAGTAATTTAGATGCAAGACTTAGATTAAAAATAAGGGAAGAGATAAGAAGGCTTGTAAAAGAAATAGGTATTACTACAATATTTGTAACTCATGACCAAGAAGAAGCTTTATCGATAAGTGATAGAATAGTTCTAATGAATCAAGGTATTGTACAACAATTTGATATACCTCAAAATTTATATTTAGAACCAGCAAACTTATTTGTAGCAAAATTTATGGGAAACCCAATTATCAATATTTTTGAAATGCATAAAGAAGGAGATATGCTAGTTGGAAAAGATTTTTCTATAGATTTAAATTTACTTACAAAAAATAGAATAAAAGAAGATTTTAATGAAAGTAAATATATCATTGGTATAAGGGCAGAATATTTTGTTGTAAGTGATAATTCATTATTTAAAGCAAAAATAGAAACTGTTGAATTAATAGGTAAAGATTGTATATTAAATTTTAAAATTAATAATAAAAATGCAAAATCAATTACAGATATAAATCAAGGTATATGTGAAAAAGATGAAGTAGGATTTGATATTGAATATGGAGGCATTTATATATTTAAAGAAGACGGAACGAGGGTTTACTAATGAAGAAGCTAAAATATAGTGCAGAAAATGCACCACATGCATGGTTATACCTATTACCATCTTTAATTATAATCATAATATTTCATGTATATCCATTGATAAAAACATTTATTATATCTTTTCAAAAAGGTACTTTAAATAACTTAGTGTTTAATGGTATTAAAAATTATCAAATAGTATTAAGTGATCCTAAATTTCATAAAGCAATAATCAATACAACTTTGTACGCATTTACAGTAGTGCCAATAGGTGTAATTATTGCAATGATTATAGCATTAACTATTTTTGAAAAAATTAAATATAAAGATATTTTTGAGACTATATTTTTCATACCATACTTAACAAGTATTATAGCTGTAGGGATAGTATTTAGATTTTTACTAAATAAAGATTATGGATTTATAAACTATCTATTAGGATTTATAAATGTGGGGCCAATAAACTTTTTGGACAATCCTAAAATGAGTATGTTTACCTTAATCATATTTGGTATATGGTCAGGTCTTGCATTTAATATAATAATATTAATTTCAGGACTTAGAAATGTAAATGAAAGTTATTATAAGGTTGCAGATATGTTTGGAGCAAGTAAATCAGAGCAATTTTTTAGGATAACTTTACCTCAAATGATACCAATTATTACATTTTTATTGATGGTTAACTTTATAAATGCATTCAAGGTATATGCCCAAGTTTTTGCTATATTTAATGGAAAAGCGGGAATTGCAGATAGTGCTACTACAGCAGTATTTTATATTTTTAATAAATTCTACGTTGAATATCGATATGGGCAAGGTATGGCAGCTGCAGTTATATTATTTGTTCTTATACTTATATTTACGTTAATTCAAAACTATGTATTGAAGAAAATATCTAAGTAGGTGAAAATATGGAAAAATTTAATTCAGTTATAGCAAAAATATTTATATTCATTATGGCGATTATAACATTATTTCCATTTGTATATATGATCTTATCAAGCTTAATGACTTTTCAAGAGGCGACTAGTATACCTCCAACATTGTTTCCAAAGTCTTTTCAATGGCAAAACTTTAAAGAGGCAATGAAGCAAGCTCCTTTTGTTAGATATTTCTTTAATACAGTTTTTGTAGCAGGGGTATCAACACTTGGAACATTAATAACATCTGTACTATCAGCATTTGCACTAGTAAAGTTAGAGTTTAAATTTAAAAATATACTATCAATGGCAATGGTTACTTTACTAATGGTGCCATATGAAGTTACAGTATTTACAAATTATCAAACAATAGCACAACTAGGATTATTAGACACATACACAGCTTTAATTGTACCATCACTAGCAAGTGTGTTTTATATATTTTATTTGAGAGGTTATATTTCAAGTATTCCTATATCTTATTATAAAGCAGCTAAAGTTGATGGATGTAGTGACTTAGAATTTATTACAAGAATACTAGTACCCCTTATAAAACCATCATTATTCACAATGGGAATACTTAGCTTTATAGGTGGATGGAACTCTTTCTTATGGCCAATACTTGTAACTAATAGCAAAGAAATGAGATTACTTAGTAATGGATTAAGTGCATTTGCAACAGAAAGTGGAACAAATGTTCAGCTACAAATGGCTGCATCTACAATAGCGATAGTACCTATATTAATAATATATTTAATATTTAGAAAAGAAATAATTAAAGGAGTTGCTAGCAGTGGTATTAAAGGATAAAAAAACAAAAATAACGTTTCATAATGGAATACTAACTATTGGAGGGACAATTATAGAAATTGTCTATGAAGATAGCCATATATTCTTTGATTTTGGAAGTGAATATAATCCAAGTTCTAAGTTTCAACCATCTAATTTACAAGAATTATTAGATGAAAAATTAGTACCTTATTTAAATAACATGTACGACCCAAGTATTCCTCTTAAGGGATATAAATCAAGTGAAGATAATTTTAAAAATACTGCTGTGTTTTTATCACATATGCATTTAGATCATTCAAAAATTATAAATTACTTGAATCCTAATATAGACATATACACATTAGAAGGTACAAAGTCTTTACTTAATACATTAAATGTAAATAATGATTTTCTCTTTCCTCTTTATAATAAAGGAAAATCAAATACTAGGGATATAATTGGAGTAAAAGAAAATGAAATAATTGAAGTAGGAAAAATAAAAGTAAAAGTTATGCCTGTAGACCACGATGCATATGGTGCATGTGGGCTACTTATAAAAACTCCTGATTTAGTTATTTCTTATACAGGAGATATAAGATTACATGGATATAGAGAAAAAGATACTTTACAGTTTTGTAAAGAAAGTGAAAACTGTGATGTTTTATTAATAGAAGGAGTTACAGTTTCATTTAAAGATTTTGATGATGAGAAGGATGAGAATGACGTATGTAATGAAAATGAGCTGATAACAAAAATTAATGAAATTGTAAATAATAATCCTAACAAGCAAATAACATTTAATTATTATATATCTAATATAGAAAGGATTTTAAACATAATAAAAACTAATACAAGAAAGGTTGTATTAGATGCATATTATTCTTATGTTTTAAAAGAAGCTACTGACTATGAATCATATTACTATAAATTAGATGATAAAGATTATGGATTAAATCCAGAATATGAAATTGGTTTTGAAGAGCTATTAAAAGATGAAAGTAAATATATGTGGCAATTAGATAATTTAGCTCTTAAAGATTTTAATGGATTAAAAGAAAATGGAATTTATATTCACTCAAATGCAGTTCCTCTAGGACCATTTGATCCTAGTTATGAACCTTTTGTAAATAGATTTAAAGAAAAAGATATAGAATTTATAGCAGTATCATGTAGTGGACATGCTCATCCAAGAGATTTAATAAAGATAATAGATTTAATTAAACCTAAACTATTAGTTCCAATACACTCTTATAAGCCTGAAAAGCTTTATAACGAGCATGGAGAGAGATTATTACCAAAGAAAAATCAAACAATTTAAAGGAGGCATAAAATAATGAAATTTAAGACTTTAGTACCACTAGTGTTATCACTTAGTTTAATGGTTGGTTGTTCTGGAAAAAAAGAAGATACATTAAGTAATAATGAAGAAATAGTTACGGAGTTAAACAATCCTGTTGAAATTACTTTCTGGCATGCAATGAATGGTGACCAAGAAAAAGCACTACAAGAATTAGCAAATAATTTTACAAAGGAAAATCCTAATATAACTGTAACTCTTCAAAATCAATCTAGTTACCCAGATTTACAGCAAAAAATAACTGCGACAATGGCAAGTCCTAAGGATTTACCAACGTTAACTCAAGCCTATCCTGATTGGCTATTAAATGCAATAGATGAAAACTTAGTAGTTGACTTAAAACCATATATAGAAAATGAAACTATTAAGTTTGATAATTATGATGATATAGTAAAAGGATTTAGAGAAGCATCAACAATAGATGGTAAGATATATGGAATGCCTTTTAATAAATCAACAGAAGTTTTATGGTATAACAAAACATTACTTAACAAATTAAATATAGCTGTACCAACAACATATGAAGAATTTGCAAAGGCATCAAAAGAAATTTATGAAAAAGAGAAAATAGTTGGTGGAGGATTTGATTCATTAAGTAATTACTATACAACATATTTAAAAAATGAAGGTGTAGTATTTAATCAAGATTTAGATCCAACAAGTGATAAATCATTAAAAGCAGTAAATTATTACTTAGATGGAATAAAAGGTGGATATTTTAGAATAGCAGGAACGGACAAATACTTATCTGGACCATTTGGAAATGGAACAGTAGCATTATATGTTGGTTCTAATGCAGGTGAAGCCTTTGTAAAAGAAGGTGTTGGAGATAAATTTGAAATAGGTGTTGCTCCATACCCATCAAAAGAAGTAATGCAACAAGGCACAGATTTATTTGTTTTTTCTAGTGCAAGTGCAGAACAAAAAACTGCAGCATATGAATTTTTAAAATTTTTAACAACAAAAGAAAATCAAATAGCTTGGGCTAAGAAAACTGGATATATTCCTGTTAGAGAAAGTGCTATTACATCAGATGAATATAAAAATTCAGGAAGTTTAATAGCTCCGATTGTAGCTGATGCAACTAGTGATTTATTTACAAATCCAGTTATAAAAGGTATGGATAGTGCATTCCGTGAATCTAATACAGTATTAGAATCAATACTAGCAGATACAAAATCAGATGTTAAAGATAAGTTAGAAACATTTAAATCTACTTTAACATCTATTTGGGAATAAATAAGTAACTAGGGCGTTTTCTTATCTAAAGATAACGCCCTAGTTTTAATTATATAAGAAAGGAATAAAGTTTATGAAAATTGTTATATATCAAACTAGTGATTTACATGGGTATATTTATCCTACAAACTATGTAAAAGATCAACCATTAGGTTTTTTAAAAATTGCTAGTTATATATTAAAGGATGAGAAAAAATTTGATGCATCTTTAAAAGTAGACTGTGGTGATTTAGTTCAAGGTTCCGCACTTACACATTATTTATCTAAACAAAATATAAATGAAAATCCTATAATAAAAGGATTAGAAGCTATAAATTATGATGTTTATGTATTAGGAAATCATGAATTTAATTATGGATTAGATTACTTAAAAAATGCATATAGCTTAGTATCTGATAAGATAATAAATGCTAATATAAAAGGTCTTCCTTTTGATACTAAACCATATAAAATATTTGAATTTGGAAATTTTAAAATAGGATGTATAGGCTTTACAACTTCTTATATACCTAATTGGGAGCAAGAAGTAAATATAAGAAATTTAGAGTTTTTAGATCCTGTAAAACAATATAAAAAGTATGAAGAAGAATTAAAAGATAAATGTGATTTTATAATAGTTTGTTATCATGGAGGATTTGAAAAGAGTTTAGATGAAGATATGACTCCAACAGAAGCACTTACAAAAGAGAATCAAGGTAGTGAACTATTAGAAAACTTTAACTCTATAAATATGATATTAAGTGGACACCAGCATCGTGCATTTATAACGAAGATAAAGAATGTAATTTGTTCTCAGCCAATGAATAATGGACAAAGCTTTTCCAAAATCATTATAGACACTGATAATAAGGATATAACTTATGAATTAGTAGATGTTAGTAGTTTAGATAATGAAATAGATAATAAACTAGAAAATATATTTAAAGATACACAAAAAGATTTAGAAGTTTATTTAGATCAAGTTATAGGAGAATTTGATAAAGATATGAAAGTAGATGACATATTTTTAGCAAGATTAAAAGGTCATCCTTTTATAAATTTCTTACATCAAGTTCAGTTAGATGTTTCTGGTGCTGATTTTTCTGCCTTATCTGTATTTGACAGTGCTATAGGATTTTCAAAGAAGATATCTATTAGGGATGTTTTGATAAATTATCCTTACCCAAATACATTAAAGGTACTTTCTATTACAGGAAAGCAATTAAAAAAAGCTATTGAAAAAAGTGCAACTTACTTTGTAATTGAAGATAAAAAAGTAGTAGTAAATAAAGAGTTTCTTGTTCCAAAAGTTCAACATTATAATTATGATACTTATGGTGGTTTAGATTATAAAATAGATTTATCTAGAAATTTTTATGACAGAGTTGTTTATATGAAAAAAAATAATAAGGATATTTCTATGGATGAAGATTATACTATTGTTTTAAATAACTATAGAGCTAGCAATACATCTATTTATCCTGCATATGAAGGGTGTAAAGTAGTTAAAGAAATTAATTTAGATATGAGTGAGGTAATTATTGATTATATTCAAAAAAATAAGAAAATTGTTGTTAATGAAAAAAATAATTACTTTATAAAAAGCTAATTTTTTTAGATATTGAAATATATATATATTTACATGATATTATATATCAAATAATATATACGAAAATTAGAAGAGGTAAAGAATGAAGTTTATAAGAATAGAAGCAAAAGAAGATCCTTATTATGATGACGCAATGAATATATATATATAAATAGTTTCCCTATATTTGAGCGAAGGACAGAAAAAGATCAAATAGATGTATTAAAGAATGAAAAATATAAATGTAATGTTGTCTGTGATAATAATAAAGTAATAGGGATATTATTTTATTGGGAAATTAATAGTTATAGGTATATAGAGCATTTTGCAATAGATAAAAATTTAAGAGGAAAAAGTTATGGAAGTAAAATATTAAAAGAATTTTGTGAAGAAAATAAAACTACTATATTAGAAATTGATATGCCAGTAGATGATATATCAATTAAACGATTAAACTTTTATTCTAATTTAGGATTTAAGATACAAGAATTTGAGCATATTCATCCTCCTTATAGAAAAAAATATGATGGACATAGATTGAAAGTAATGAGTTTTGATAAAAATCTATCTAAGGTAGAATATGATGAATTTTGTATATTTTTAAAAAGCGTAGTAATGGAATATTCAGAATTTAATGACTAATATTATGATTAGAATAAGTTATAAGATGAAAGAGGTTAAATATACTTAATGTTGTATTTAAGCCTCTTTTTTAATCATAAGGAAAAAATAAATCTCAAGATAAACTTAATATGAGAAATTAGTTAGAAATATGATAAAATAATATCTTATGAAACTATAAAAAATAATGAGGTAGACATGACATCAAGGAATATTGGCCACAAGAATAGAAAAAAAGAAAAGATAAAAATAAGTAATATAAAAGATTTTAACAATGCTTTAAAAAAAGAAGGATATAATATAAATCAATTAAATGAAATGAATTATAAGCAAGAACTTGCAAGTATATTTAATGTAGATATAAGTCTAATAAATTATTTGTATCAGTGTATAGATAATTCTAAGGTTACTTATAGAGCAAGGGATGTTAAACATTTTATTGATTATGTGGAAAAAATATTAATATTTGAAAATGAACATGAAAAGTTATGTAAAGAAATAAGTAAAATAAAAAAATTACGTATAGACAGAATTGAATATGATAGAAAGCCAAGCTCACAAGATAATGTAGACCATATATTAAAGATTATAGATAAAATGAAAAAAGAAATAATCCAAAATATAAATGAAGATGAAAAGTCAAAGATTAATGAGTTGGAAGAAAAAATAAGCAAAGACTATCTATACTCCAAAGATATAGAATTATTAAAAAAGATGATTCTTTCTAAGCAAAGTAATATAGAAGAAAAGTATGATGATAAAACTCAAGTTAAAACAATATTAATGGATATACCAAAAAATTTAGATTCTAAATATATTAAACCAGAGAAAGGGTCAGTTGAGTATCATCAACATATAAATAGTAATATACCAAGAATGAAAAGATTATTAAGAAATATGAACAAATACATAAAATTTGAAGATGATAAAATTTTTAAAATAAATCAAAGTAATACTCTGCAGGATTCAATAAATATAGCTGTAGTAGAATATGATAATCAAGAATTTAAGGCAATAAGTGGTAGTAATGAAATTGTAGATTATTGTAAAGCACCGCCAATAGATAAGCAATTTTTTAGAAGTAGCAAAGTTAATAAGTTAGGAAAATTAGGCATAGGTTACAATAGAATTAATGACAGTGAAAAAAAGATCTTTGAAGAAATACATAAAAAAATACAATCTAAAGAATTAAGAAACAAAGGAAATCTTACGTTATATAGTAAGTGGGAACCATGCCCAAGTTGTTATTTTGTAATTAATCAGTTTTGTAATGAGCATCCAGATATAAATGTAAAAATAAAATATATTAAAAAATATGGAGAAGTGTAAATAAATTAGAATAAAAATATAAAAGTTTTAGTATTTATTTTTTATTAGATAATTTATTATATGTATTTAGTTTATATTTTATATTTGCATTATAATTCAATTTAAAAAATTGTGTATACATACAATCTAAAATGTATAATAAGGATAGCCTTGTTGAAAATGATGAGATTTTATTGAAATGGTTTTCATTTGAGCTTAGATATAATTGATAAGTTGCATATTTATTAAGAGGGTTTTCATTAGTAGAAGAAATTAAAATAATAGGTGTTTTATTATTTTTTAATATTTCAGCTATATTTTACATTATAGCACCTCTTCCTTCAAATGATACTATTATTGCAACATGATTTTCATCACTACTAGAAGCTGTTAAACGCTGATGATATTCTTCTATAGGAACATTGATCAATCTTCCTATTTCTTGCATCTGGAACTTAAAATTTTCAGCAAAGTAAATATTACCAGCAGATGTATAAAAGTCTATATGCTTGGAGTCTTTTAACGCATTAGAAATTAAATTTAACTGATTAATATCTATTAAATTTAATGAAGATATAAGGGTTTGTTCATATAGTTCTTTCATCTTTAATATGACTTCATATTGTGTTTCATTTCCGTTAAAAGGATAGTTATAGTCGATTACGTTTTTCTCATTAAGATATTCATTAATAGATGAAGAAACCTGTATTTTTAAATCTGACAAACCTAATAAATCTAGCTTTTGGCATAATCTATAAATTGTTGAAGTTGAAATAAAGCAAGCATCACTAATTTCACTTGCACTCATTTTTATAAAATTCTCAGGATTATTCTGCATATACTTAGCTAATATTTTTTCATTTTCAGTTAAGCTAGTTAATTGATTTAATTTATTAAAAATGTTCATGAAGATCACCTCATGAACATTATACAGTATTTTGTAAAATTTTAGTGTTATAAATTTATCTAATTTAAATATTAATACAATCAAAATAATCACTTAATGCATGAGCAATACCATCATCTTCATTAGATAAAGTTATTTTATTAGATACAGACTTTAAATCATCAACAGCATTATCCATTGCTACTCCTATACCTACGTATTTAATCATAGATATATCATTGTGTCCATCTCCAAAAGCAATCATTTCATCACTTTTGTAACCCATAGGTACTAATACGCTATCTAGTGCCTTAGCTTTATCAATTCCTTTAGCTGTAAATTCAAGGTAGAAAGGTGAGGTAAACATACAACTTAAAATATCTTTAAATGGTTCCATTATTTCTATATAATTTTCTTTAAGGTACTTAGAATCACCAGCAGTTAAAATTTTATTTAAAGGATAGGTAGCAAAGCTAGCTAGATCGTGTTCTTCACATAACTTAAAGTTACCACCACGAGATTCGTACTGAATCACATTAAAAGGTTTACCATCATGTTCTATTTCATTATCAAAAACATTATTTACGTATAAGTAATCTTCTTTATCAATCATAGGCTTAACCTTAAATTTCTTTAGATGTTCTAGTACAGCTTGTCCATGTTCAATGCTAATAGTTTCATTAAATAAAACCTTGTTAGTTTGGCAATCAACAACTTTAGATACATTAAAAGAAACTAAAAGACCATTATTTTTATCCATTTTCAATTCTTTAGCAAAATCTATTAAGCCAGATGTAGGTCTTCCAGAAGCTAAAACTAATTTTGCTCCTGATTTTTGTGCATTAATTAAAGCATCTTTAGTTTTTTTAGTTATTATTTTTTTATTATTAGTTAATGTTCCATCAACATCCATAATAATCACTTTTATATTATTCATAAAAATTCCCACTGTCTATTTTAATTATATCGGTATTATTTTATAAATAAATATAATGAATTAAAAATGAATAATATATGTCAAAAACAAATAAGAAAATAAGAAAACAATGAAATAAATTTATCACAGAATAAAATAAACTTAACAAAAGTTAAATTTATAAATCTATATATATTTATAATGATTATTGAAAAAAATATATATAATATCGAAAAATATACAAAAAGCTTATAATATGGAAAAAATATTAACAAAATATACTATAAAAGCATAATATATATGGATAGCAGTTAGAAGCTATCAATATATTATGGAGGTAAAATAATGGCTTATTATAGCGATAGAGATAATTATAAAGAGTATAAAAATGATAGAAATAGAGATTATGGATATAAATATGATGATTATGAAGAAAAAGGATATAAACATGGAGAACATGAATGCAATTATAATGATGTAAAAAGATATAAAAATTATAAAGAAGTACAAGGTAAAAAATGTAATATGAGAAAAGATAATTATTATGATAATTACTATACTAGATATAATAACTATTATACAAAAGAATGTAACCATGTAAAAGATTATTATAGAGATGTAAATATATATCATTATAGTCAAGAAACAATATATGAAGGATGTGAATATTTAGGATCAACTACAGTAAAAGATTGTGAAAAAGGATATGGACAAAAAGATGGACAAGACTTCGGTCCAAAATTTGAAAAAGGATATGGAGAAAAATATGAACAAGACTTTGGTCCAAAATTTGAAAAAGAATATGGACAAAAAGATGAATTTGATTGTGGATATAGACCTATGGATAAAGATGATGATAAATTAAAATGGAAAGATATGTGTCCTTGCAAAAAAGGTGGAGCATGGAAATAGATTAAAATAAAAATCTAGTTTCATAGATTGAATATGTTCATCCTAAACATATAAGCTAAATATAAGTTTGAGTTGAATATTTAAATCTATACATGTCTAAAAAAGTAAAAAAATGAAAAATATATTAACAATATTTATAATAAAGTCATATTATATATGGATAGAAGTTAAAAGCTATCAAATATATATTATTATTATGGAGGTAAGACAATGGGTTATTGTTGCGATAGAGATAATTATAAAGAGTATAAAAATAAGGATTATAGATATAATGATTATGAAGAAAAAGGATATAAACATGATGAACATGAATGTAATTATAATGATGTAAAAAGATATAAAAAATATAGAGAAATACAAGGTAAAGAATGTAATATAAGAAAAGATAATTATTATGAAAATTACTACACTAGATATAACAATTATTATGTTAAAGAATGCAACCATGTAAAAGACTATTATAGAGATGTGAATATATATCACTATAGTCAAGAAACAGTATATGAAGGATGCGAATATTTAGGATCAACTACAGTAAAAGGCTGTGAAAAAGAACATGGACAAAAACCTGAATTTGATTGTGGATGTAAGCCTATGGATAAAGATGATGATAAATCAAAATGGAAAGATATGTATCCTTGTAAAAAAGATAAAGCATGGAAATAGATAGTATGAAAATAGATTAATCTAAGAATCTAGTTTCTTAGATTAAAATAAATTAAACCTAACTTATATTTTAAATATAAGCTAGGTTTAATTTTATTATTTAAAAAGCTTTATATATAACAAATACATATTCATTATAAACATAATTTTTAATTTATAAAATTTATTAATAAATTTATAGATAAAAGGTAATTTCAAGAATAAAAGTAAAAAATGTACTATAATATAAAGAAAATGATAAGTCTATCAGTTAAAGAGTTAATGTATTAAAACTTATATAATTGGCATATAGAATTTATATTAAAAGGGGGAAATAATATATATGATATCTGTATATAAGAAAGGAGCGTATTTGCTTAAGGGTATGGAGATAGTATCAGAAGAAGATACAGAAAAAGTAAATTCGCTTAAATTAAATTTAAAAAAATATGAAGCTAAAAAAGGTACTATAACATATTCAATTTTAAGTAATCATAATATTTCAGATAACATGGATAGACTTAAGATTAAATTTGATGCTATGGCATCACATGATATAACTTTTGTTGGTATAATTCAGACAGCTAAGGCATCAGGGATGAGGAAATTTCCAATACCATATGTACTTACTAACTGTCACAACTCATTATGTGCAGTAGGGGGGACAATAAATGAAGATGATCACATGTTTGGACTATCAGCAGCTAAAAAATATGGAGGAATATATGTTCCTCCTCATATATCTGTTATTCATCAATATATGAGAGAAATGATGGCAGGATGTGGGAAAATGATTTTAGGTTCTGATAGCCATACTCGTTATGGAGCGCTTGGAACTATGGCTATTGGAGAAGGTGGTGGGGAGCTAGTTAAGCAATTACTATGTAGTACTTACGATATTAGTTACCCAGAAGTAGTAGGGGTATACTTAACTGGAAAGCCACAAAAAGGTGTAGGTCCACAAGATATAGCTTTAGCTATAATAGGTAAAGTATTTAAAAGTGGATATGTTAAAAATAAAGTAATGGAATTTGTAGGTCCTGGAATATCTAATCTTTCTGTTGATTTTAGAAATGGAATAGATGTTATGACAACAGAAACTACTTGTTTAACTTCTATATGGAGAACCGATGAAGAGGTTAGAATGTACTTAAAAGTTCATAATAGAGAAGAAGATTATGCTGAGTTAAATCCAGATGAAGTAGCTTATTATGATGGAATGATATACGTAGATTTAAGTATTATAAAACCAATGATAGCATTACCATTTCATCCGAGTAATGTTTATGAAATAGACTACTTAAATAATAATTTAAAAACAGTATTAAAAGAAATAGAAGAAGAAGCAAATAAATTATTTGATAACCAAGAAATTGAATTTAATTTAAAAGATAAAATAGTAGATGGTAAGTTAAGAGTAGATCAAGGAATAATTGCAGGTTGTGCTGGTGGAACATATAGTAATATAATGGAAGCTTCAAAAATAATAAAGAATAAAAGTTGCGGAAATGGAGAATTTTCTTTATCAATATATCCATCATCGCAACCTATTATGTCAGAGCTTATCAAAAGTGGAGCTGCAATAGAACTTATAAATTCAGGGGTAATAATAAAAACTGCTTTCTGTGGACCTTGTTTTGGAGCCGGGGATACTCCAGCGAATGGGTCATTTAGTATAAGACACACAACAAGAAATTTTCCAAATCGAGAAGGTTCAAAGCCAGGAAACAATCAGTTATCATATGTTGCATTAATGGATGCAAGAAGTATAGCGTCAACTGCAGCTAATGGAGGAATATTAACACCAGCTACTGATTTTGATATAGATTACTTAGATAATTATAGTTATGAATTTAATCAAATATCATATCTAAATAGAGTTTATGATGGATACAGTAAACCTAATAAAGAAGCTAAGTTAGTATATGGTCCTAATATAAAAGATTGGCCTAAAATGAGTAAACTTACAGACAATATATTATTAAAAGTTTGTTCTAAAATAATGGATGAAGTAACAACTACGGATGAGTTAATACCCTCAGGAGAGACATCTGCATTTAGGTCTAATCCCCTAGGTCTAGCAGAGTTTACACTATCAAGAAGAGATGAGAGGTATGTACCAAGAGCAAAAGAAATATATGAAGTAGAAAAGTATAGAATAAATGGCGGAAATCCTATAGAAAAGGATTTTGATTTGGCTGAAGCTTATAAGAAGATAAAATCAATAGATAATTTCAGTAATATAAATATTGAAGATATAGAAATAGGAAGCGTTATTTACTGTAACAAACCAGGTGATGGTTCAGCTCGTGAGCAAGCAGCAAGTTGTCAAAGAGTTATAGGTGGGCTCGCTAATATTTGTAAAGAATATGCAACTAAGCGTTATAGATCTAATGTTATAAATTGGGGAATGATACCATTTCAAACTAATGAAGAACCAGAGTTTAATATAGGGGATTATATATTTGTTCCTAACATAAGGCAATTACTAGATAAAGATATGGAGAATATAAAGGCTTATGTAATAGGAAATGAAGTAAAAGAAATAAACTTATATATATCTAATATGACATATGAAGAAAGAGAAATAATTAAGGCAGGATCTCTAATAAATTACAATAGAAGTCGTAACTTAGATACAGTTAAGGCACAGCATATTTAATCTTGATATGGAAGTTATTGAAATGGTGAATTTATAATAAATTCACCATTTTTTAATACAAATTTAATAGATAAGTAACATACTGTGCTAAAGCTTTCTTGATATACAGTGTACAGAGAATTTAATTTAAAAGAATTTAAATAATATATAATTTATTACAAAATAGGAAGAATATAAATAATGTAAGAAGTATGGATTATAGGAGGAAATAATGATTAAATTAAAAAATCAATTTTTATTAGCTACATATATAATGATATTTCTCTTGTTTATTATAAAGCCAGCGCTTGTACCAAGTATAATAAGTAGGATAATAATTGCATTTAAACCATTTATAATCGGTGGAGTAATCGCATTTTTAATAAATATACCAATGAAAATTATAGAAGAAAAATTAGTAAAACCACTTCTGAAAAGTCATAAGAAATATGAAAATTTATCAAGAACAATAGCGTTGGCATTAACTTTAATATTAATTTGTCTGGTAATAGCTGCGTTTATAAATTATATAGCGCCTCAACTTATAGAGAGTGTAACTACTTTAACTAATAGCATACCAGATTATATAAGTTCAGTTCAAAGTTTTATAATGGAAAAATCAGATAAATTAAATATATTTAATGATATTAAGATAGATATTCCTTCAATGGTTCAGAAGTCGATGTCTTATATTGGTAACTTAATGAATATGTTTATATCGAATTTATTTAACTTTACACTTGGTATTACAAATTTGTTTATTAATTTTTTCTTAGGAATAATAATAGCTATGTATATATTGCTTACTAAAGATACCCTTGCATTACAATTCAAAAAAGTTATATATGCATTTTTTAGTGAAAAAGTATGTGAGAAAATTATGTATATTTTAAAGTTAGCTAATCGTAAATTCTCTAAATTTATTTTAGGTCAATCTACAGATGGATTAATTCTTGGAACTATATTTTTTATAGTATTTTCATTTGTAAAAATACCGTATGCATTACTTATAAGCATAATGATACCTATACTTAATTTTATACCCATATTTGGTACATATGTAGGTATTTTGATATCAGCATTTATTATACTTATGGTAAAGCCTTCAGCAGTTATATTATTTTTAGTACTTATCATAAGTATTCAGCAGTTAGATGGAAAATTTGTATATCCAATAGTTGTTGGTAATTCTTTAGGACTTCCTTCGTTATGGATATTATTTGCAATTATAGTTGGAGGAAATTTATTTGGAGTTATAGGTATGATAATAGGCATGCCTCTTGTAAGTGTTATTTATGAGTTATTTGGAGATTATGTAAATAAGAGAATTAAGCATAAAAAGTAGTTATAAAATAAAAAAGTTATGATTTAAAATTAATAAAATCATGACTTTTTTATTTTAAACATTCCTAAAATATAAACTCCTAGTAGATGTAATTATGTTAATAAAATATAATGAATAAAACTTATAATAAAAGTATCATTAGAAAAATGATTTTCATATATTATAATAGGCTCAAATATGCCTAATTTTGCTACCTTTAATTAAAACTTATAGAAATAATACCAAATATATGGAGGTATAAATATTTGAATATAACAACTAATTTTTTAACTATAAATAAATATTCAAGACCAGGGACTAAGAGAAGTAAAACTACAAAAATAGCATGGCACTATGTTGCAAATCCTGGAAGTAGCGCATCAGCTAATAGAAATTATTTTCAAAATAGTAAGGTATATGCTAGTTCTCACTATATAGTAGGATTAAAAGGAGAAATACTTTATATAGTTCCAGATGATGAGATAGCTTACACAACTAATAGTGCAAATAGCTATAGTATAGGTATAGAATGTTGCCATCCTACAAGTGATGGGCATTATAATGATGCTACTTATAACTCAATGGTAGAATTAGGTGCTTATTTATGTGAAAAATATAATCTAGACCCAACTGATGATATGATTAGACATTATGATATAACAAGAAAAATTTGTCCAAAATGGTTTGTAGATAATCCAAATGCTTGGATTAAGTTTAAAAATGATGTTAAAAATAAAATGAATAGAAGTACTTCAGATGATGATAATGGTAACATAATTCATATCTCACCTAATACAAAATCTGATTGGGTTAAAGAGTTACAAACTTATTTAAACAATGCTTATAGTGCAAAACTAAATGTTGATGGTTATGTAGGTCCGAAAACTTATGCAGCCGTAAAAAATAGAGTTGTAGGAAAAGGATATATAACGAAAGGAACTCTTGTATCTTTATTACAAGAAGCTTTAGGAGATTTAGATATAGATGGAAGTTGTGGACCTAAAACTATTGCTAGAATAAAAGAATATCAAAAAAATAATGGATTAGCTATAGATGGACTTTTTGGCCCTGATAGCTGGAAAAAATTGTTTAATATGTAATATAAATTTGTAGTATATAAGTAATAAAAAGAGAATCTATATTAAGATATAGATTCTCTTTTTATTGATTAAAAATAGATATTATGGTATATCTATTGAAGAGTATATATATTTATTAAGATATATTAAAAAGGAGAATTAGTATGAAGTTTAGGAGAGCAATTAATGAAGATGTGTTTGGTATAATGAATATTATCAATCAAGCTCAAGTTTATTTTAAAGAACAAGGGATAGATCAATGGCAAAACAACTATCCTAATATTGAAACTATAAATAATGATATTGAAAATGAATATAGTTATGTATTATTAAAAGATAATGAAATTGTAGCTACAGCAGCTATTTCTTTTGATGGAGAAAGTACATATGATTCTATTTATGATGGTGAGTGGTTAAGTAATGACGATTATGCTGTTATTCATAGAGTAGCAGTAGATAATGCCTATAAAGGATTAGGTTTATTATCTGAAATTATTAGATATGTAGAGAAAATTTGTTTAGACAAAGGAATTAATAGTATAAGGATAGATACACATGAGGAAAATATATCAATGCAAAGATCACTTAATAAAAATAGATTTAAGTATTGTGGATTGGTACTTTTAGACGATGGAAGTAAAAGAATAGCTTTTGAGAAGATTCTAAGTATATAATATAAAGAAATAATAAAATTTAATTTATTCATAGTTAAATAGAAGTCGGATACTATTGTTATGAGTGTAGTTAAGCTTGTGAGAACACAATCTTAACTACACTTTTTTATAACTTTAAATAAATTTCATAGAATAAGAATTAGAAATGTATGACAGTATAGAATTTATATTATTTTAGGTAAAAATAATATAATAATTAAGTAAATATATAGTAAAATATACTATAATTTATAAAAGGGGGGATAAATAAAATATGAGATGCACAACTTGTAAAAATAGATTAGATGAAGATGCTAAATACTGTAATAATTGCGGACAAGATATAAATTATACAATGATAAATAAAAATGAGTATATGTTAAAAGCTATAATAATAATACTTATAATTACAATATTAAGTATGACATTTACTATATTAAAAATTATAGAATATATGAAAACATCAGAAGATAATATTAGTAATAGTCAAAAGAGTCAATTTATAGAAGAGAGTAGCCAAGAAGAACAAAATCAAAAAAATTCTCAACATATAACTAATTTAGTAAGCACACAAAGAATTGAACAAATTAAAGATACACATATATCACAAGAAGAAGCGTTAGAAATTTGTAAACAAAAGTTAAGTAATATAATGGATACTACCTATTTTAATATAGGAACGGATGAATCTGGACTTAATAGTATTATAGAATTAAATGGATCAAAATATTATTGTGTATATATAATTAATTCAGATGAAGATATAGATTTTAGATTTTGTATAGATAGTATAACAAAAGAAGTATATTATTCAAATGAAGATAATTTTGATATTTTAATTCCTATAGAAGAATATATAGAGGAATGTAAAAAAGAAAGAAATAATCTAGAATATATAAAAGAAGAATATTTAAATAGAATTTATATAATAAGTAATGAAGAAGAAAGTGCTTTAGAAAAATTTAACAGTGGGCTAAGTAGTAAAGAGTATGGAGATATATTATATTCATTATATCAAAAATATGACTTAGTTTTAAATGAAATATATAATGATTTAGAAATATATTTACCTAGTGAAAAAATAAAAATTTTAAAAGATGAAAAAATAAAATGGATTAGTGAAAAAGAAGAAAAGTTAAATATAGAACATAGTGATTTAGAAGATAATTTAAGTTATATAGAAGTTAATGAAATGTTATGTAGTTTAACAAAAGAACGATGTTATGAATTAATTGAATGTATAGAATAATATAGTATACTTTCTTTTATTTAAAAATGAATAAATTCAAAGGGTTATAGGAGATAATAATAAAAGAATTTACCATAAATAGGAGGAAATAAAATGAACTTATTAAAAGATAGCATTACAAAAGTTAATTTAATGAGAGCTTTTGCAGGAGAAAGTCAAGCTAGAAATAGATACACTTTTGGAGCATCACAAGCTAAACAAGATAAATTAACTTTAATAGAGCAGGCATTTTTATATACTGCAGATCAAGAAAGGGCACATGCAAAAGTATTTTTTAACCATCTTAAGGAACTTTCTGGAGGAACTATACACATAGATGGAGGGTATCCTGTAGAGGTTTTTGATAATATAGTTCAGACACTAAGAGCTGCTCAACATGATGAATATCAAGAATATGAAGAGATTTACAAAAACTTCGCAAATACAGCTAGAGAAGAAGGTTTTATAGCTGTTGCTAATAGCTTTGAGCAAATATCTCAAATTGAAAAAACTCATGGAGATAGGTTTGGGGATTTTGCCCAAAAGATTGAAAGTGGAACATTATTTAAAAGTGATAAAGAAGAGCAATGGATTTGTTTAAATTGTGGTCATATTCATACTAGTAAAGAAGCACCTAAATCATGTCCTGTATGTCAACATCCACAAGGATATTTTATATTATATTCAAAATCACCTTTTGAAAACTAGAAAATAGTGACTTTGAAATAAAATACATAAATTTATAACTATTTTAAATATTTAACTTGAGATTGATATAAAAAAGAACTAGGTAGTTAGAATACTTAGTTCTTTTTTATATCAATTTTCATTTAATGAGTTTGTAAGATAAAGTATAATATTATATACTTTATAAATAAATATAACATATGGAGTGAAATTTACTTTTGAATAGTATAATATGTGAACGTAGAATATATCAAGATAATAACAAAGTGCACACTCATCCATATGGACAGTTGATTTTACCTATTAACGGAAATATTAATATAGAAACTAACTAAAAATTCTTAAGTATAGGAAATGAATCTATATTTTTTCTTCCTCCAAATTGTGAACACTTGTTTAATGCTAATAAAATTAATGAATTTTTAGTTCTTGATATACCGACTAATTATCTAAAAAAATGTGATATGAATAAAATAGATGGAGGTAAAGAGATTATATTTGATGATAAGTGGAAATCAATAAAGCATCTATTTTTTAGTGAGTCTCAAAAAAAGAAAAGCTCTTCTTCTATAAATAATTTATTCATGTATTGTTATGAAATGATAATTAATGAAAATGAATTTAAGTCTATTAAATATATAAATGAACATTATGCAAAAAATATTTCAATTAAAATAATATAGCAAAGTATAAAAAGTTGTATAAATATTTATTAACTTATCAATATATGTACAACTTTTTATGTTTTATCCATATTCCTAGTAGGAATATGGATAAAACATAAAATAAAAAACTAATTATAAAAATTAAAATTCAATAATCAATTATAAATAATCACCATGGTTTAGACCAAGGTGCATAGTAATACTCTTCATTACAAACAAGGTCTGTACTTACTCTAAATAATCCACCAGAATAAAAAATATTAATTACTTCTATATTATTTGCTAAGTCTGTATTTAAAATGACATTATAATCATCAACTTTAAATACAGTATCATTACCAGTAGGCTCATCCAGAGATACATAAAATATAGGTCCATATCATGAACTAATTTGTTGAATATAAACCCTAAAATATTTTTCTATAAGATTATAATTATTAAACATATCATCTAGATTAGACTTGGATGGATCAGTTATATTTATAATCATAATTATTCTCCTTATGTTTTGACATATAAGTATTTTACCAAATGAAAGTAATTTTTAACCTAATAAAAAATGAACTTGTTCTTAAGCGAAATATAGTAAGAAGTAGTGTAATATAAAAGTTTTTATAAGAATATATTATTACATACAAAGTTAAGTTAAATAAGTGAGGATTTTTATATGTGGAAGAATATACTTGTCATTACAGGTAGCCCAAGGAAAAAGGGCAATAGTGATCTAGTTGCAGATGCATTTATATCAGGTGCTAGAAAAGTTGGTCATATTGTAAAAAAAGAGCAAGCAGCTTTTCTTAATATAAAACCATGTCAATCATGTAGACAATGTTTTCAAAATAAAAAAGCATGTTGTATGGATGATGATTTTAATAAAATAGCACCATTAATAGAAGATGCAGATATAGTAGTATTTTCAACTCCACTTTATTGGTTTTCATTTCCATCACAACTTAAAATGTTAATAGATAAGTTTTATCCATTTTCTATAGGGAAAAGAAGTTTAAAAGGGAAAGAATGCGCAATATTAGTATGTGGAGAAGACATTAATGATAGTGCTTTTGATGGTATATTGGACTCATATGATTTAATAGTTGATTATTTAAATTGGATGGATATAGGAAAGCTATATTTTAAGGGATTAAATGAAAAAGGTGATATAAAAAATACTGAAGGTTTAAAAATAGCTGAAGAATTTGGAATGAGTGTATAATTTATATAGTAAACGTATATTTATTTAAATTAATTATTAAAAGTTGATTTAATCCTATGTTTAGACAATTTTCGCACCGATGTTATGATAAAATTGTAATGAGTTATGAATAAAATAATAAGTAACAATATTAAAGAGGGAGAATTGTCATTTAGGGAGAAGTCAAATATGCATTTATTTAGATTGAAGGGTTTATTAGCTTTATGTTTATTAATTTGGATAATTACAAGAATTATAATATTAATGAATAAAAGTAAAAATAAGATTAGAATTAGAATATGGGAAGAAGTTTTGACAAGTATATTTACAATATATATATTTATACTTGTAAGAATTACTATTTCACATATACATACTGGAGTAAATATATTAATTTTATCACCATTTATCATATATTTATGTATAAAGTATGAAAATAGAAGAAGTTTAAAAAAGTCTATTTCAACATCTTTTCTAATATCATTCACAATAGAACTAAGTAAGTTAGTTATTAATATTTTGTATATATCAAATTTAAAAATCTTTTATCCAGAAGATTTAATACTAAATATACTAGGTGGATCTATAGGTTGGTTTGCTTTTAATATTTTATATAAGGGAAAAATAAAGAATATAATAGATAGAGTATATATAAATGAAAAAAAACCTATTATTAATGCTTGTATATAATTAAATAAAATAGGACTATATAGAAGTCTAGACTTCTATATAGTCCTATTTTATTTAATTATATACA
>NZ_JADNAX010000012.1:0-55213 GCF_015550495.1 Romboutsia sp. 1001713B170207_170306_H8 | reverse complement strand
GTGACTCTACCTCTTAGAATCTTTCAAAAGATTGTAATCGTGAAAAAGCACTCTTTAATAGAGTGCTTTTTATTTTATTTATTTCTATAAAAAAAGTGTCCCCCGGGGACACTTTTTTAAATTTTAGATTGATTAGTATATAAATCTGTTTGTTCATTTAAGAATTTTAACTCTAATTTTAAATTATTAACTTCTTTCATATCATTTGTATTTTTATGTTTAAAAAAAATACAAATATGGTATACAAATTCAAGTTAAATATGCTATAATATTCCAAACCCTTTGTTATTGATAAAGAATCTATAAGTAGGGTTTGTGACTCTACCTCTTAGAATCTTTCAAAAGATTGTAATCGTGAAAAAGCACTCTTTAATAGAGTGCTTTTTATTATATCGAAATTTACTTTTCGATGTTTTCTTACCATTACTAACTCTTTTACAATCTAATCACAACCAAATTCTTTACAATCAATATTTTCCAATAATTCGCCTGTTGCAATAGCTTTTCTAAAAGTAGAGTCTTTTAGATTATATTTTTGAGTTACTTCTGCAAATAATAATACTTCAAATGAGCACATGTATTTTATATACTATCTTTTCCTAAAAAATATATAATTGGTAGCTTTATAATTTCTACAAAATATTCCATTTTTACATACTTAACGACCAATTACGTTAAAACCATTTACAAATTCAGCTTTTCATAATATCTTTTTAAAAGAAGTCTGGTAATTGCTACTAATAATTTTTAGGGGGAATCATTATAAAAACAAAAAAATAAAGGAGAATTTAGAATGAAATTTAGTAAAAAAATTTATTGCGGAGCTATAATAGGTAGCTTACTATTAGGGAACTTAAGTACACTAAATGCATATGCAGATGGCTATAAGGAGGTTAAAGTTGATAACTTGCAGGTATATACAGATAAAAACGAAGTCTTATCTAAAGAAACACCTATATCAAGCATTGAATACAAAGGTGATTCTCTAAATATAATTAATGCAAAAAGTAATGAGAATATAATTTTTCATAATGATGGAAAACCAATAGAGACAAACTTATTTGAAGATAAGCAGGGTAATGAGCTTTTCGCAGTATCACTAGATAATGAAAATGGACAAAATATATACACTTATCATATGGCTGATACAGATGAGGTAAACATAAACGATACAATATCTAAAATACAAAAAGAAGAATTCAATGTAAGAAATACAACAAGAGCTCTTACTGGAGATGGAATGTATTCAGAAGGTTTTAAATGGGATTTTTATGCTACAATCAATGGAGCGAAGCAACAACAGGGAAGTCTATCTACTTCAGTGCTTATGAAGAGGGATCGTGCTAGTTCAAATACACAATCAATTTGGTCTGTAGAAGAATCATCTCAGCTATTATCTCGTTCAAATAGAGAAATAAAAAATCATGTAGTTAGAATGGATGTAAATCAATCTACCCAAATATTACATGACTGGGGTCCAAGAGCTCAAACTAATGGAGATAAATTAAGTGTTAGTCTTGGAGGTTTATCAAATCCTAAAAGTTGGTCTTTTAGTATAAAAGGATTTGGATTTGTTGATCATTCAAGACAAGGAAGCAAATATGGCAGATGGGAATTTATTAATAAAGGAATATATCCATCTAGGGAGCTTAATGTAAAACCGGGTATAACTGTTACCAATAAAAAAGGTAATTTAATAGTTAAACTAAGCCAAACAGTACAATTCTCTAAAAGTAGCCATCAAACAGGTGTCATTACTATAACAGAACCAGATTTTAAGTAATTACAAAATATCTTATTAACCTATAATGATATAATCTTATTTTGTATATTTACAACGTTAATCAAAATTAAATAATCCAAGTTGTAAAGTGTGCACTTATATAAACTTAAATTATTTTAATTTTCAGATCATAAATTGTTTCATATGTTGTTGAAGAATTTTTAAGATACATTAGTCATCAATAAATAACTCAAAATATTAGAAATAATTGGTAAAATATCCTTGTATAGTTAATACTCGTTTTTAGGACTCTAAAATGAGTATTAACCATCTTTTACCTTTTACTAAAAGAAAAGGAGACATTTTTTATGAAAATAGATAAAATTCTTAAAGTAGTATCAATTATAATTGGATTTGTAGGAGTTATACTTGGACTTTATACATTTTCAATGGATTTAAGATGGATGCTAACATCAAAAAACTTTGAATTAATATTAAAGTATGTATTTATAATAAGTGGCTCTATTATAACTGCATTAATAATATATGGGTTTGGAGAAATGTTAGAGTTATTATATAAAATCAATGAAAATTTATCAAAGCAAATAGAAAAATAGATACGCTTGTGATTTATATTATTGAAAAAGTCATCAACTAAATCTGAATAAGATAAACCTCGTAGAGTTGTACCTATGAGGTTTATTTTTTTAACACTATTCAAGTTGGTTCTAAGGTTAAAATAATTGGTTCTAACTATGCAACAGGGCAAACTATACCAAATTGGGCAAAAAGTAAAATTTATACGATTAGTAAAATAGATGGAAATAAGGCTCTTATACAGGAAATTACTAGTTAGGTATATATTTCAGATTTGAAATTAGCATAAAACTAAGGGATTAATGAAAAAAATAAAGGGCTTAGAATCGATTCTATGAGGTCGATTTTAAGCCCTTTTTATATAAATTCAATTTAATATAAAATTTTTATTCACCCTTTAAAATTACTTTTAAAATATTACAATACAATATATACCCTAATAATGATCCTAATAAATTTAATAATAAATCATTGATATCAAATACTCTATATGGTGCTCTTATCCATAATAAACATATTATTAATTGTGATAATTCAATTAATAAGCTAGTTAAAAAAGAATATTTTATTAAAATTTTTATATCTTTACATTTTTCAAATGATAAAGGAAGTAAAAATCCTAAAGGTATAAACATTACGATATTTCCAATTACTTGCTTTATAAAAGAAAATTTATCCATTTTGATAAAATCGTTGAATGGAATTAAATTTAAATAATAATTATTATATGAAGCTAGCTGAAGTGATTCAACACCAATTTTATCTAATGGTAATGGTAATATTGTAATATGGAAAACTATTACTCCGTAAAAATATAATAATGTAATATAAAATATTTTTTTAAAATTATATTTGGATTTTTTTAAATATATAAAAAGAACACTATATAAAATTATCGAAATTAAAAATGTAAATAAACTTTTTTCTAACCACATATTATTGAGAAATTGTACCTGAAATAGTTCCAGGAACATTTCTTTGAGCCTTTCTTAATATTAAGTAATGCTTTCCACTTTTACTTGGTGTAAAACTTGTAATTATATCGATATAACTTTTATATGATTCGCTTGTAAAATAATGCTCTCTTACACTTCCTACTGTTGTTTTTCTTCTAACTTCAATATAAGCCTTCTCGGTAGCTCCTAAGTTTGTATTAGTTACTTTAGCAGTAGCTGAAATTTTAGTATATTTAGCATTTAAGTCATAATATTTTCCGTTAGCTCCACCATCTATAATATTTCCATTGCCCCAAGTTCATGAAAAATTTGCTGAATACGCTAAGCAAGTTCCTGATAATGTAAATATCATTATCAAGCTTGAAACCATAATTGCTTTGATTTTTTTCTTTTCATAATTATTTCCTCCTCAAAATTATTCTTAGTAATTTATTTAATTCCTTCAAATTATATTATTAATGACAAAATTTGCAAATAGTTTTAACATAACTGGTCGTTAAATGTGCAAAACTAGAATATTTTGTAAAAAAATATACGATTTAACGATTAAAACTTATGTAATATAAAAAAATAGAAATTATAAAATTCTAATAAAAATCTACCTATTCCAACAAATTCAATTCCATTTACATTTATATCTATGTCTTAAAGTTGTCGAAATATAAGTAGTTTTATCTAAAGTATTTACACAACAGTAAATTATGATATTATTAGACTTAAATAAGGAATATCTTAGGAGTATATATATGAAATTTTAAAAAATGAAACTAATGTTATCTGTAATGTGTTCAGTATTAATTGTAGGAGTTAACGTTAATAAGTCATATGCAGGTTATAATCGAAACATTGACAATTTAAGAGTTACTTTAAAGGTTAGGAGTTCACCTTCAATATATTCAACTCATATAACTACTTTAGATGCAGACAAAGATGTAGTAGCAGGTAGTGACTCAAGCTCTAAAAGATGGGTAACTGAAGGTGGTGTTAGTAGGCTTTGGTGTTCATATGCTTACCCACAATTATCAAATGGAAAGTATCTAAATAATACTCGAGGATGGATGTGTGTATCTGAGACAGGTATAAGTAATGGTAGTTATATTGAGTCAACAGGTGGAGCTGTTATAACTCCTTCTTCAGGTGGATACTTATACCAAAATAGTTCATTAACATCTAAATATCCTACCAAATATGCACGTGGAACAACATTTGGTCCTGGTCAATTTTATTTTCAACATAGTGCATCAAATTTAAATGCTTGGGAAGTTAGACCTGGTGGAGTACTTAAATACATGGATGGTTGGTTGACAAATGCTTTTAACAAATAATATTTACAATGTTATATGATAAGGAGAGGTTATGTTAATTAAGAGGAAAATAACAACGATAGCAGTAATAGGGTTAGTACTCATATCTAGTGGTGTTATAAGTAAAGCTAATTATGATGAAAATGAAATATCTAAAAATAGAGAAATTGTAAAAACTAGTTATGAAAATTTATTAACGGCAGATGGAATAGATCATGTTAGAATAACATATGCTAATGGGGAATATGTAGATATAGAGAGATACTGAAAGAATGTTAGATCAAACAGACCATTATCATGAAAATGGAGAATTAATGTCTCGAATATTAATATTGAATGAAGGATCAGAGGCAATATCAATCGGAAATGACAACGGTGTATATTCAGGCTTAAGACAAGAGCTAACACATGATATAATTAAAGAAAATAAGAAAATGCTAAAAATATCTATGGTAGAATCTTATTTTACCTCTGATATTGAATCTGGATTAGATATTAATTGGGAGTCATCATATACAGAGGATGATAATATTATTAAATATTCTAGCAAAAACCATAATATATATATAGATAAGAATGATAATAGAGTATTAAAGAGATAGATTCTATCTAATGGAGAATTGTATCAGACTATAGAATATGATTTTATTAATAGAAATTCAAGAAGTGGTCAAGAATTATTTAGAATAGATAGTCCATTGACATCAAAAATGAGAAATTCTATAGACCTTAGTAATATTGAAATAACAGATAGTAAGGCTGAACCTGATGTTCCACTTAAAGATGCCAGAGGATAGCTGTATTAAAAATAAAATACTAGGGATAACTTTATCCCTAGTATTTTATTCTATAATAAATTAAATTATTTTTTATTTTATTATAGGTAGCATAACTCATAATTGATCCATTGAACCAAAATCTAAGCGAACCATGTGTTACACCTAGCAATTTAGCGGACTTGTCCATTGTGAAGTTATTATTTTTAATCCAAAGTTTTAAACTATTTATAAAGTTATCATAGTTCCAAACTAAATGAGTATATCCATCTCTACAAAGATAATTAATATCAAAGTATTCTGATAAAAGTTTTAGTATAGATATTGACGGATAATATCTGCCGACTTCATAAGCACTTATTATACTATTTGTAACATTGCATATAGATGATAAATCTTTAATATCAAGATTCTTGTCTAATCTAGATTTTCTAAGCCTTCCACCAAATGTATTTTCATTTATTTCATCCTTAATATACATGGAAATATTTGTATTTTTATCAATAGAGCATCTGATATATCGTGGGTAACCATAATAGTTGATTTATGTTCATTTTTTATAATCTTATATACATCATCATTTACTAAAAGTCTTGTTTGATAATCAAGTGCAGAGAATGGTTCATCTAAAAGTAATATACTAGGATTTACAGATAGTGTACGAATAAGAGCAACTCTTTGTCTCATACCACCGGATAATTCTTTTGGGTACATAGTTCTAAAATCCCAAAGGTCGTATGTTTTTAAAAGTCTTTCAACTCTTTTCATAGCTTCAGGTGTTTTTTTATGTTGAATCTCAAGTCCTATAGTTATGTTATCCATTATATTTCTCCATTCAAGCAAATGGTCTTTTTGAAACATATATCCTATAGTTCCATCAATTTTTACTTCTCCTGATGTTGGTTCCAATAATTTTGTCAAGATGTTTAAAATAGTAGATTTTCCACTTCCAGATGGTCCAAGGAGTGTTAGGATTTCACCTTCTTTTAGAGTGAAGTTTACGTCTTTTAAGACTTCTAGTTCACCGTCTTTACCATAGAAGATTTTGTTAAGTTTTTTTACGTCTACTATTGTTTTCAATATATCACCCCCTGTTATCTATATAGTTTATTGTATTAAAATTAGGGGAAATTTGTACCAATTTATAGGTTTTATTATTATATTAAAATTATTTAGGTAGATATTTTGATTAGAATAGGCATTAATTTATATTTAGAATTGAAAGTAATTTGGAAATAATTAGTAGGTAAAATGGGAATCAGAATGAGGTATTATATTTGTAAATTATATCAATAATAATTTAATTAGCTTATATTTCTGGAATTAAAATAAGGATTATAAAATGATTGAAATTTGTCTAAAAAAGTGTTATGCTATCAACAGTAAATTTAAAAAGAATATCGTTACTACATATATAATTAACTTCAGAATTACGATTGATTATATATAGAAGAGCTTATTTTTATAAGCTCTTTTTTAATGATAAAGAGAGGTAATAATATGATAAAAGTAGATAATTTATCCTACTCATTTCCGCAAAAGGATCTATATAATAAGGTTTCATTCACATTAAAAGAAGGTCAACATTGCGCTTTTATAGGATCTAGTGGTAGCGGAAAAAGTACACTTATAGATATAATTATGGATCCAGAAAGATATATGTTCGATGGTAAATTAGAAATATACCCAAATTGTAAAATTGGATATGTAAGCCAGTTCTCGCAACTAGACAAAACAAAAGAAACTACAGTTTTTGAATATATAGGTGAAGAATTTATTAAACTACAAAAGGAAATAGAATCTATTTGTAATGAAATGGAGACATCTTCAGATATTGAAACGTTATTACAAGAGTATCAAGAAGCTTTAGATACATTTGAAGCAATTGATGGAGATGATTTCGAAAATAATATTAATAAAAAATTAAATCTTGCAAATCTAAATAGGCATAAAGATAGAATGATATCTGAACTTAGTGGTGGAGAATTTAAACTTGTACAAGTAATTAAGGAAATGCTTAATAATCCAGACTTAATGGTTATGGATGAACCAGATGTGTTTTTAGATTTTGAAAACCTTAATTCTCTTAAAAATCTAATTAATTCATATAAAAAAACAATGTTAATTATTACGCATAATAGATACTTGTTAAATCATTGTTTTAACAAAATTATTCATCTTGAAAATACAGAGATTCAAGAATTTGATGGAAGATATATTGATTATAATTTCTCATTACTTCAAACTAAAATTGAGTTACAAGAACTTGCTATTGCTGATGAGGAGGAAATTGAGAGAAATGAAGCTTTAATCAATGTATTAAGAGAGAAAGCAACTTATAATCCTGATGCTTCTAGAGGTAGAGCTTTAAAAGCTAGAATTAAAATACAAGAAAGATTAGAAGAACGTAGAATTAAAGCTCCATTTGTAGATATTAAACAACCTAATATTAATTTACTTACTAATAATGAAATAGAAGAAACTATAGCTTTAAAAGTTAATGACTTTAGTGTTGTTTTTGATGAAATCCTTTTAGAAAATGTTAATTTTGAGATTAAATCTACTGATAAAGTAGCTATTATTGGAACAAATGGTGTTGGAAAAACTACTTTACTAAGATCAATATTTAAAAATAATAATGAGTGTATTGAAATAAATGATAATATTGAAGTTGCTTATTTATCTCAGATGCAAGGTGAAATATTAAATGAGTCTAATACAATACTTGAAGAGTTTTTTGAAGTAGGATTTAAAAATTACAGGGAAGTTAGATCATATATTTCAAGATATGGTTTTGAAGAAGAGGTTATTGAACAAAGGATAGAATCCTTATCTGGAGGAGAAAAGAATATACTACAACTGGCTAAAGTTTCTGCTAGAAAGGCCAATATGTTGCTTCTTGATGAGCCAACAAGTCATTTAGATACTTATTCACAAATAGCATTAGAAAAAGCTATAGAAAATTATAATGGAGCTATTTTAATGATTTCTCATGATTATCACTTTATAGTTAATTGTATGGATTATGTTTTAATGATAGAAGATAAGACCATTAGAAAAGTTAGCATGAAAAAATTTAGAAAAATGATTTATGCTACTCATTTCGATAAAGATTATTTAGAAATTGAGCAAAAGAAAAAATCCGTTGAAACTGAAATAGCATTGGCTTTAATAGATACTGATTTTGAACGTGCAAAAACTTTGTTAGAAGATTTAGAAAATCTTATTAAATTACTTTAATCTATTTAAAAATATGTTGGTATAATTATCAGCATATTTCTTATAATTTGTATTTTAAGTATATTATATATAGTAAATAAAAGGTGTGAACAGTTAAAGGTTCACATCTTTTATTTTAATTAAGAAATTTTATAAATTATTAAAATTAAGCTTCAAATTATAAATTTAATTGAAGAAATCATTATATCACCAATTGATTAAATAAATTAAGAATATATTCATACGATAGATAAATAAAGTCAGAATATATCTCAATATATAATATGGAGAAAATACAAATTATGACACAATATCTATATTTTTTAGTAACCTAATAAAAGAGGATATAAATTAAAAATTATTTTAAATATAGAAAATACGAACTGATATAAGTTGTAAGAATATTTTCTGTGTGATAATATTTTATTTAGTATTTAATAAAATCTAAATAATAAATGAGGATGAGAAATATATGAAATCTATAAACATACTAGAAAAGATATCAGATGGAAAATTATATGATATTGATGACACAGTAAAAGCAGATACATGTGGTTGTAATGGTTGCAGTGATTGTTGTTATGATATTGGTGAACTAGTAGTGCTTACACCCTTTGATGTATATGAAATAGTTAATTATTTAGGTGTAGAGTTTGTTGAATTACTAGGAGATAAGATTGAATTAATTGAAAGTAACAAAATTTTATTACCGCATTTAAAGATGAAAGATGATAATAAAAGATGCAGCTTTTTAAATAAAGAATTTAGATGTATGATTCACTCTAAACGACCAAACATTTGTCGTTTATTTCCACTTGGAAGGGTATATAAAGATGATGACTTTAAGTACTTTTTACAAGTAGGAAATTGCCCTAAGACTGATTTAAAAGATGTTAAAGTAAGAGACTGGATAGGTATTGAAAACTATGATGAAAATAAAATATTTATATTAGAATGGTATAAATTTATTAAAGCATTAACCTTCCGTTTGAAATTCGTCAGAGATGAAGAAGAATTAAAGGAAATTAATCAATTTATATTAGATAATTGTTATAATATCAAGGTAAAAGAAGGAGAGAGTTTTTACTCTTTATTTGAAGAAAATTTACCTTATGTAAAAAATAAATTAGGAATTATTTAAAAGACAAACAGATATCTATTGTGGCTAAGCAATATTAGATATCTGTTATTTTGTTTATGTAAAAATACACTGATTATAATTGTTAAATACTGTATATTATTGTACTATTATAATAGTTTCGATTATATAAATGGGGAGGGTATCATGGAACTTTATACTAACGGTATTTTATATATGGGGATCTTTAGCATGATTTTTAATGGATTAATAAAAATTATGGCTATATATACAATGTATTTAGCTATAAAATCTTTTAAAATATATATAAGTAAAAATTCATAATAGTTATATGGTTTTGGATAATATTAAATGAAAAATATAGATCTAATTATGGATAAAACTAATAAAAATAGATAGATATATTGAGTATGCAAAATATCTATCTATTTTTATTAGTTTTTTTAATACATGTTCTTTGATTTATAATTTAAATAAAGTAGATAAATAATACATTAAAGTTAAGGTCCACTATACAGTAAAAAAGTAAGTATAGTGGTTCTGTAAGGAAATACATTCTATATGGTAAAATCTAGCTGGATTAAAAAGTAAAGAGGAGAAGTTAATATGAATTCATTAATAAGTAGTGATAACACATGGATGTTATGGACGTTCTTAGTGGTTTGGTCTGCTATAAGTATAGTATTAGAACAAAAATACAAGTGGGCATCTAAAGTAACAGGAGCAATTATAGCATTATTAGGAGCAATTATATTTGCAAACTTAAAAATAATACCTACAGAAAGTGCTGTGTATGATTCGGTATGGTCATATGTAGTACCAGTTGCAATACCACTATTATTACTAAAAGCAGATATTAAAAAAGTTAAAAATGAAAGTGGAAAAATGTTAGGTGCATTTCATATATCAGCTTTAGGTACAGTAGTAGGTACGTTTATATCAGCATTTTTACTAAGCTCATTAATACCACATGTAGCTGAGATAGCTGGTATGATGACTGGATCATATATTGGAGGAGGAGCTAATTTTGTTGCTATGACAAATGCTTTTAAAACTCCAGAAAATCTAACTAATGCAACAATAGTAGCAGATAATTTAGTTATGGCTGTGTATTTTTTTGCAACTATGTCAATACCTTCGATACCATTCTTTAAGAAAAAATGGGGTATGGCTACAGAGGGTGAAGAAAGTATTAGTGGAAGTTCTACATATTGGACTAAAAAAGAAATATCATTAAAAGATATAGCTATATGCTTAGCAATTGCCTTTTCAGTAGCAAGTTTATCTAACTTATTGTCTGAGTTCATCTCATCAATAATACCTACTTCAAATATACTATTAAAAATGGCTAATTCTATTTTTGGAAACATGTATTTAATAATGACAACATTAATGTTAGTAGTAGCAACAGTATTTTCTAAACAATTAGACGAAATTAATGGAGCAGAAGAAATAGGTACGTTTTTAATTTATTTATTTTTCGTAGTTCTTGGAGTACCTGCATCTATATCAGAAATAATAAAAAATGGTGCTTTTATATTAGTTTTCTGTATACTAGCAGTGTTTATACATTTAGTTGTAACTTTAGGAGTGGGAAAATTGTTCAAGTTTAAACTAGATGAATTATTACTAGCATCAAATGCTTGTATAGGAGGTCCAACAACTGCTGTAGCTATGGCTATAGCTAAAGGGTGGAATAGTTTAATAGTACCTACAATGATAGCTGGTGTATGGGGATATGTTTTAGGAAATTACGCTGGAATAATTGTTGGAAATATACTTCAAGTTATTTTATAGTATGAGTTATAAATATAATACCAATAAAGTCCAGTAAATAATATTTACTGGACTTTATTGGTATTATATTTATATTTAATTAATACGAGTTTTATAATTGCTTATATTTTAATTTTAAAGATATAAAAATACAATTCAAACTTATACAATGGTATAATGAAAGAATAAAATAATAATTATTTAATATAAACTATATAGGAAAATTTTATGAAAGATAAGAGTTATATGTAGCTATATATGTGAATATTTTAATGAACAAAGTAAATCATCCAAATAGGAGGAGTCATAAATGAATATTTAAAAGAAAACTCTAGAGAAGCAGATGAAGTTACGAGTGGCTTAGATAAAGATATACTAGTTTGTGGACATACTCATATACCATATGCAAAATATTATGGTGAAAAACTCCTTGTAAATGTAGGTAGTATAGGAAAGCCAAAAACTAATAAACCTGATGCAAATTATGTTATTATAGATATATCAGATACGAATGTTAAAGTTGAAATAGTGGAAGTAGCTTATGATTTTGCAAGACTTATAAGGGAAGGTAGTGCAAAGTAAAATAAATAACTAATTTAAATTTAAGAATAGAATATTTAAAAAATTGAGAATTTAAGATAGTAATAAAAAATAACTGTATCTAAGATTATAAATTATTAGGTACAGTTATTTTTTATTACTATCTTCATAAGTTCTACATATTTATTTCATATAATTGATTAATAAAATAAAATGAAAGGTTGTGATTTATATGGACAGTGATCCTCTACTGATAAAAAATAATAAAAATATAAAAATAGAGTTCATATATTATATCACAAAAAGATTACTTAAATGATATGAACTCTATAAAAGGAGAGATTATCATGGTACAAGTAATAAGCAATTTAATAGAAGAAAGAAAAATATTAGAGCTAAGTGAGTATTTTCAAGGATTAAACTCAGTAGACATAGCTAAAGATATGATTTATTTAAGTGGAGAAGAAGTAGTATTAGCATTTAGGATACTACCAAAAGATGTAGCTGCAGAGGTTTTTTCATATTTAGATAAAGATATGAAGCAATATATAATACAGTCAATTACAGATAGTGAAATAAAAGAAATAGTAGATAAACTATTCTTAGATGATACAGTAGATTTTATAGAAGAATTACCATCTCATATCGTAAAAAAAGTTTTAAAAAATACTTCAAAGGAAAAGAGAGAACTTATAAATCAATTTTTAAAGTATAATGAAAATTCTGCGGGATCAATAATGACTATAGAATTTATAGATTTAAAAGAAAGTATGACGATTAAGGAAGCGATAAACTATATAAGATATGAATGTCTAGATAAAGAAGATGTTGATACTTGTTTTATAATTGATAAAAATAGAAAATTAAAAGGAGTACTACCTTTAAGACAATTAATTTTAAATGATGAAAATACTATTATAAAGAACATAATGGATAAAAATATAATCACTTCTAAAACTATAGAAGATCAAGAAGTAGTTGCATCTGAATTTAAAAAATATGACTTAACATGTATGCCAGTAGTAGATGGTGAAAATAGATTAGTAGGAATAATAACAGTAGATGATATTATAGATATAATTGATAAAGAAAATACAGAGGATTTTCAAATAATGGCAGCTATGAAACCTAATGAAGTTCCGTATTTAAAGACTCCAGTTATAGAGCTTGCAAAACATAGAGTTATTTGGCTTTTAGTTCTTATGATATCTGCAACCATAACAGGCTCAATTATTAAAAAATTTGATGATGTATTACAATCTGTAGTAATACTTGCAGCATTTATACCAATGCTTATGGATACTGGTGGTAATGCAGGGTCACAATCTTCAACTTTAGTAATAAGAGGCCTAGCGTTAGGTGATATAAAAATAAAAGATTATTTAAAGGTTATGTACAAGGAATTTAGAGTAAGTTTAATAGTTGCATCTATTCTTACGATTGTAAATTTCTTAAGAATATATTTATTAGAAAAAACTGATTTAATAATTTCTCTTACTGTGTGTGGAAGTTTATTTTTCACAGTAATAATAGCAAAGGTTGTAGGAAGTTTACTACCAATTATAGCAAAGAAATTGAAGTTTGATCCTGCAATAATGGCCAGTCCACTAATAACTACTATAGTAGATGCCTTTGCTCTAATGGTATACTTCACTTTTGCAAAAACTCTCTTAGGAATTTAGGAATATAGAGGGCTATTTTAGATATCCATTTTTATATTTTAGTTGATAGTTTAATATTAAAGTGATTGTACGTTATACTATAGTTAGCAGATAAATTTGAATTTTAGGAGACTTTATATGGTTAATATATTGGTTGTTGATGATGAGAAAAAAATTTGTGAATTTGTGAAGGCTTATTTGGATAAGGAAGGATATTGTACTTCTGTTGCTTATGATGGAAATACTGCTATAGAGTATTTTAACAATGATAAATATGATTTAGTTATATTAGATAGAATGCTTCCAGATATAAGTGGTGAGAACATTTGCAGGTCTATTAGGAATAAGTCTGAAGTACCTGTAATAATGCTTACTGCTAAAATTGAAGATGAAGATAGAATAGAAGGGTTTGATTTAGGTTGTGATGACTATTTGTGTAAACCATTTAATGTAAGGGAACTTGTACTTAGAGTTAAGGTTATTCTAAAAAGAAGTAAAAACTTAAGTGATAAATGTGATAGTGGTATTATAAAATTTGGAAATGAAATTGAAATAAACACTTCATCATATGAGGTTAAGGTAAGAGGTAAATTTATTTCTTTAACTAGTACTGAGTATAAAATATTATTAATGATGGCATCTAATCCTAAAAGAGTATATACAAGAGTTGAGATTTTAGATAATTTAGTAGAAGGATATTATGAAAAAGACGATAGAGTTATTGATAGTCATATAAAAAATTTAAGACAAAAAATAGAAGTAGACCATAAAGACTGTAAAATTATACAAACTGTATATGGTATAGGGTATAAGTTTGGGCTTAAATAATAAAGTTATATCTCTAAGAAATAAAATAATAATATCTTTTGCAATAATAATGACTCTAACAGTTTTAGTAATAACCGTATTTGTAAGAAGAACTTTTGAAAATGAGTTTGGAAAATATGTAGATGATAGTAACAAATCTGAGGTTGAACATTTAATAAATTTTGATTTGAAAAATATTTACAAGGATAAAGTATGGGATATTGATTTAATAAAAGGTTTATGCGAAGACTCCATAGGAAAAGGGATTGCCTTAGAAATATACGATATAAATAATGAAGTTATATATGGAATATTTGAAGATGAAAACAGTTTATCCAATAAGATATTAAATAATATAAGAGAAAATATGGAGAGTATAGAAGATAATTGGAGTGCTAGATTAAAGGAATATAAGGTTGATATATATGGAGAAAATAATAATATAGTTGGATATGGACAGATATTATATTATGAATCACTATATTATATGGAAAATGATATTATGTTTCTGAATATAATAAATACTTTTATGAAAATTATAAGTATTATATCCATAGGTAGCGTGATTATAATATCTTTAATCATTTCAAAGTCAATATCAAGTCCTATAGAAAAAGTATCTATGATGGCTAAAACTATTGGTGATGGAAAATATAAAAATAAAGTTGAGTACAAAAATAATATAAAAGAAGTTAAAGAATTAGTGGAATCCATAAATAAGCTATCTTACAAATTAAATGAACAAGAGCAGCTGAGAAAAAGGATAACTACTGATGTAGCTCATGAACTTAGGACACCACTCACTAGTATTCAAGGTCATCTAGATGCAATGATAGATGGAATTTGGGATATGACGACAGATAGACTTGTAAGTATAAGAGAAGAAGTAAGTCGCTTAAGTGATTTGGTAGGTAGTCTTAGACTTTTATCAAAATATGATAGTGAGAAAAATGCTCTAAACAAATCTAATGTTAATTTACAGAAACTTATACAAAATATTGTATATAACTGTGAAAGTGCTGCTTTAGCTAAAAATATAAAAATTAATTGTAATTTAGCTAAAATAAATATTAATATTGATAAAAATCAGTTTTCTCAAGTTATAGTAAATTTATTATCTAATGCTATTAAGTATACTAATAGAGATGGGGAAATAAATATAAAATCATATGAGGAAAAAGATAATGTAATTATATCTATTAAAGATAACGGAGTTGGAATTCCAACAAGTGATATAGAATTTATATTTGAAAGATTTTATAGAGTTGATAAATCTAGAGATAAAGAAACCGGAGGTATAGGAATAGGTCTTACTATAGCAAAAAGTATAGTACATGCTCATAATGGAGACATATATGTAGATAGTGAATTGAACAGAGGAAGTATGTTTACAATAATAATTCCTAAATAATTATATATATATAGTTGCTTTGATATTGATAACATGATATTTTTTGAAAAAATCAAGTTTTATATTTTAGTTTTCTAGGGTTTCGCAGTTTATAGCTGGCTGCTCCGAGAGAAAACGCACAGCTTACTGTGTACACGGAACGATAAAAGCCTGGGAGATATTTTTTATAATACTCCTATGGCTTTTTTTTATTACTATTTTTAAGGAGGGGTTGAGTAGTGAATAGTTTTACGCATAAAGATATTTATATAGAAGATGGGAAAAGAGTATTAGAGATTAATATATTGCCAGAGAAATATTGCAATTTTGATTGTATATTTTGTCCTATAGGTAGATAAAAAAATAAGCTAGATACTCAAATATTATTTGATGGTGTGGATAATTTATTAAGTGAATTAGAATGTATTATAGACGAAAGTAATGCAGAGTTAATTTTTATTAACTCAAAAGGTGAAGTTTTTGTAAATGATAAGATTAGTGATATTATAGATTTTATAAAAAGTAAGGGATTAGTTATAAGGCTACTTTCTAATGGATATTTATTAGGTAGAGATGAGTATAAATATATTGCTAATAAATGTGATGAAGTTAAAGTAGAAAGAATGGATGATGATATATTTAAGAAAAAGTTAGGGATATCAGATGAAAGATATGAGTAAGTGTCCAAGGAATTATTAGAAATAGTAAAATAGTATATAATAAAATTAACTGTACCTATAATTTAAAAAAATAAATGATTAAGTACAGTTAATTATTTTGATTTACTATTTATTTAAATTATTTAAATCCCATTTGTCAGCATCTGTAACTTCTCTTAATACCTTGCAAGGATTACCTACAGCTATAACACCTTTAGGTATATCTTTTGTAACGACACTTCCAGCACCAATTATACTACCTTCTCCTATAGTTATACCTCCTAGGATAGTACAATTTGCACCTAACCATACATTATCTTCAATATTGATTGGCTTTGAATCACCAAAACCTTCAGATCTTTGTGTTGCATCAATGGCATGACCTGCACATGAAATACAAGTTCCAGGACCTATGAATACACCGTTACCTATATAAATAGGAGATGTATCAAGCATTACACAATTATAATTTACAAATGCCATACCGCTAAAATGTATATTAAATCCATAATCGCACTTAAATGTTGACTCTATAAAAGTTAAAGGAGTACTTGTACCTAAAAGTTCTTTTATAATATCTTGTTTTCTTTTTTCATTGTCTGGTCTTAAATTATTAAATTCCCATAGCAGATTTTTAGCTTTTGATTTTAAATCTGGACTTATGTCCTTATAGTGATAAATATAAGGTTTATTTTTTTTCATTTCTTCTGTAAAGTTCATAGTTTTATATATTAACCTTTCGTTTAAATTTATACTTTATTTTATTTATATAAACTTGTATATTATTAAAATTATATCTCAATAAACTTAATTTTGTTTATAAAATTATGTATAGTTATCATCAACGTAAATACATAAATTCAAAAATAACTTACATGTTATTATAAAGCAGATAACACTTAGTATAAATATAGTTCAATTTAAAAATTTTTTTTTATAATTATGCCCTTCTAATTAAATTATCATTATATTATACTAAAAATTCCAAATAATCCATAATATAAAAAAGTTTGACGTCAAATTAATTTTATAATTAAAGGAGTACAACTATGAATGTTATAGAAGCAATAAAAATGCGTAAAAGTGTAAGAAAATTTAAAGATGAAGTAGTACCAAAAGAAGATATATTAAAAATGTTAGAATTAGCAACTGAAGATCCTTCACCAAAGCATCAACAAAATTGGAACTTTGTTGTACTAACTAATCGTGAGATAATTAATAAAATGGCTGATATAGTAACGAAAAGTCATGAAAGATTAGGTGAAATAGCAAAGACTGAAAAAGATAGAAAAATACATATGAGTGTAATAAAATATTATACATGCTTTAGAAATGCTCCAGTAGTACTGGTATATGGTTCAGAATATAAAATGATAGAGTATAAAATACTAAAAGATAATGAGGCATTTTTATTTTTTATTTTCAGTTTTAAAGTTTGTGCTAAGCTTTCTAAGTAATCTTAAAAACTCTTCTTTTTTCTCTTTAGTAAAATTTTTATAAGCAGTTTCTCTTACTTGTGATGAAATAAAATTAAATTTATCCTCAATGTCTATAGCTTTTTGAGTTAAGCTTATATATGTAACACGTTTATCTATAGCTGACTTTTCTTTTTATATATATCCTAAACTTATAAGTTTATTTACTAGTGAAGTTACTGTAGATTTATCTTTACCAATTTTTTTAGCTATCTCTTTCATAGTTAGTTTCTTATCACTTTCATAAAGAGCAGTTAATATATTACCATGTGTTGGTATTAGGTCAGTTAAATTATTTTCTTTTAATTTATTTTCAATGAATTTTATCATATTAGCTTTAGTTCTACTAATAAAATAAATAATATATTTATCCTTCATATCAATTCTCCAATCTAGATAAGCTATATTTATCTTTATATATAATACCATATTTAAATAGGTATTTTCTTAATTAATTATTAGCAGATTCAATAAAATTTACTATCTTTATGCCAATACCATCTTATATAGTATTCATAGAATAAACAAAAGTTATCTGTGTATATAAGTAAGGTGAAGTCAACTATAAAATGCTTTAATATTTCTACTAAATTATTATCTAACTGTACTTTATCTACTTGCATTTTTTAAACCTCATTAATATAGTTACAGCATTAAGCAATATATTAATTGTCATATGTGTAAATTATTAGTAAAATTATTGAAGAGTCGAAATTATAAGATAATATATTTATAAGTTTGATTTTGGATTATATTATAGACTAATAAAATTTTAGCAAAGGAAAGGAAAAAATCTATGATAAGTAATTTACGTATGAAAGGTATAACTTTAGTTATGCTTGGAGCTATGTTATGGGGAATATCTGGAACCGTAGCTCAATTTTTATTTCAACAAAACGGTTTTACCCCAGAATGGCTAGTTGTTGTTAGGCTATTAGCATCGGGGATATTATTACTATTTTTAGGTTTAATTAAAAAAGATAAAGGCATAAAAGAAATTTGGAAAAATAAAAAAGATAGAACAAATCTTATATCATTTAGTATATTAGGAATGTTAGGTGTTCAATATACTTACTTTGCTGCAATTAAGCATGGCAATGCGGCAACTGCGACTATACTTCAATATTTATCACCAGTAATTATTACGTGCTATATGGCATTTCGTTGCAAGAGGTTACCTAAGTTAAATGAAGTTTTTGCTATAGGTTTGGCAATGATTGGCGTATTTTTCATAATTACGAAAGGTGATATACATAGTTTATCTATATCAGAATTAGCATTATTCTGGGGATTAGCATCAGCTTTTGCTTCAGCATTATACACACTTCAACCTATAGAGTTATTAAAAAAATATAGTTCTACTACAATTGTTGGATGGGGGATGCTAATTGGAGGTATAGCTTTTAGTTTTATAAATCCACCATGGAAGTTTAGTGGAGTAGTTTCTATATACTCAATTGTAGGTGTTGTTTTTGTTGTTGTATTCGGTACACTTATAGCATTTCAATGTTATTTAGAAAGTTTAAAGTATATACTTCCAACAGAAGCAAGTACATTAGGATCGGTTGAACCTTTATCAGCAGCATTTTTATCTGTAATATGGTTAAAAGATCCATTTGGATTTATGGATTTTTTAGGTATGACTTGTATTATTGTTACAATTATAATATTATCTTATGTTAAAAAAGGTAATAAAGACGAAATAAGTGAAAATAGTTTATTAGATACGAAGTTATAAAATATTAATTAAAAAATATAGTTTAAAGTTTTTGTTGACAATCCAAAATCAGTAATATAAAATTTAATTAAAATTAAATATAAATCTTCAGGGCAAGGTGAAATTCCTTACCGGCGGTTATAGCCCGCGAGCCTTATGGCAGATTCGGTGAAACTCCGAAGCCGACAGTAAAGTCTGGATGGAAGAAGATTAAAATAATTGATACTATAATAGGTATTATTTATTGTCTTGCAAATTTTAGCTCTGAAATCATTGATTTCAGAGCTTTTTAATTTTACGTACATAAAATACTTTAAGGCAAGCAGCTTATTAAACAATAGCTTTATTAAATATACTTAAATAGTAAATATATTAAAATCAACTTCCTACCTCCTGAAATTAGCCAGGAGGTTTTTTAATAGTAAAATTTATATAAGGAGGTTAACATGGATGAATATTTTATGAATATGGCAATAGATTTAGCACGTAAAGGAGAAGGAAGGGTAAGCCCCAATCCTTTAGTAGGTGCTGTAATAGTAAAAAATAATAAAGTGATTTCTACCGGATATCACAAACTATATGGAATGGAACATGCAGAAATTAATGCAATAAATAATGCAAAAGAACCTCTTGAAGGAGCAACAATTTATGTAACTTTAGAGCCATGTTCTCATTATGGAAAAACTCCACCATGTGCTTTGACTCTGATAGAAAAAAAGTTCAAAAGAGTAGTTATTGGAATGAAAGATGTAAATCCAATAGTTTCTGGAAATGGCATAGATATGCTATTAAAAAATAATATAGAAGTTAAAGTTGGAGTATTAGAAAAAGAATGTAAAGAACTAAATGAAGTATTTATTAATTATATTAAAACTTTAAAACCTTTTGTTTTATTAAAATATGCTATGACACTAGATGGAAAGATTGCAACTTTTACTAAAGATTCTAAGTATATAACTTCAGAAAAATCTAGAAAAGAGGTACATAAGCTTAGAAACAAGTATAAAGCTATAATGGTTGGAATTAATACAATACTTAATGATAACCCTCTTTTAAATTGTAGAATAGAAGGCGGAGTAAATCCTATTCCAATTATAGTGGATTCAAATTTAAGAATACCAATGGATTTAAATATTTTTAATGTTCATGAAAAGATAATAGTTGCTACTATATCTGATGATGAAGATAAGATAAATAAATTGAAATCTAAAGGCGTTGAAATAATAAAGACTTCTAATATAGATAATCAAGTAAACCTCAGTGAATTAATGATTAAATTAAAGGAAAAAGAAATAGATAGCATTTTATTAGAAGGTGGTTCAACTCTTAATTACTCAATGGTTAAGTCTAATTTAGTAAATAAGGTCATGTCATTTATCTCGCCTAAAATATTAGGCGGAAAAACATCGCCAACTCCTCTTGGAGGCAGGGGAATAGAGTTTGTTAGAGATGCTATAAAATTAAAAAATATAAATCAATATATTATAGATGAAGATATTGTCATTGAAGGATATTTATAAGGAGAAATTATGTTTACAGGAATAGTAGAAGAAATTGGAGTGGTAAGAAGTATAAAGAATGTAAATGGAGGCAAAGAAATCTGCGTACACTGTAAAAAGATACTTACTGATATAAAGTTGGGAGATAGTATATCAACCAATGGTGTATGTGTAACTGTAACTGATTACTATAAAGATAGTTATACCTTCTATATAATGGAGGAAACTATAAGAAGAAGTAATTTAGGAAATCTTAAAGTAAATGATATTTTGAATTTAGAAAGAGCTTTAAAGGTAGATTCTAGATTTGATGGTCATATAGTTAGTGGACATATAGATTCATCGTGCATTATTTCAAATATAGAAAAATCACCTACAAGTTTGGATATATTTATAGAGGCAAATGAAAATATCTTAAGGTATATAGTAAAAAAAGGTTCTGTAACTATAGATGGTGTAAGCTTAACAGTTGTATATGTTGATGATTATAGATTTAAGGTATCTATAATTCCACATACACAAGAAGAAACCACTTTATATAAAAAGCAAATAGGGGATTATGTAAATATTGAATGTGACATTGTAGGTAAATATATTGAGAAGTTTTTAAAAATAGATAATATATCTAAAAAATTAAATATAAATAAAGAGTTCTTATCTAATAATGGATTCATGTAAATTTTAAAGGAGGAAGTATGTTAAATAGCATAGAAGAAGCATTAGAAGATTTTAAATTAGGAAAGATGTTGATTGTAGTTGATGATGAAGATAGAGAAAATGAGGGGGATTTAGTAATAGCATCGGACATGGTAAAAGATGAAGATATTACATTTATGTTAAGATACGCAGGTGGTCTTATATGTACACCTATGGCTAAAGATTTATTAGATAGATTAAATATAAAAAGTATGGTTTATGAAAACACAGATTCGCATAACACAGCATTTACAGTTTCTGTAGATTATATAGATACTACAACTGGAATTTCATCGAAAGAAAGAGCTTTAACTATTAAAAAACTTATAGATAAAAACTCAACGGAGCATTCTTTTAAAAGACCTGGTCATGTATTTCCTCTAGCAGCTAAAGAAGGAGGAGTACTTGTAAGAAATGGTCATACAGAAGCAGGTGTTGATTTAGCTAGAATATGTGGATTTTCTCCTAGTGCTGTAATCTGTGAGATAGTTAAAGATAATGGAGAAATGGCTAGACTAGATGATTTAATAAAGTTTTCAAAGTGTCACAATATAAAGATAGTATCTATAAAAGATTTAATTGAATATAGACTAAAAAATGAAAATTTAATGCTAAAAGTTAGTGATTCTAAAATGCCAACTAAATATGGAGATTTTAGAATATATGGATTTGAAAATAAATTAACTAAAGATCATCATATAGCTATTGTCAAAGGAAATATAGAAAATAAGGATTCGGTATTATGTAGAATACATTCAGAATGTTTTACAGGCGATATACTTGGTTCTATGAGATGCGATTGTGGAAATCAATTACAAGCAGCTCTTAAACTTATAGAAGAAAATGAATCTGGTGTAGTAGTTTATATGAGACAAGAAGGTAGAGGAATTGGGCTTTTAAATAAAATAAAAGCTTATAACTTACAAGATAATGGACTTGATACAGTTGAAGCTAATTTAGCACTTGGATTGCCTGTAGATTCAAGAACTTATTATGAGGCATGTCATATTTTAAAAAAACTGAATATTAAGAATATAAGGTTAATGACAAATAATCCTGATAAAATCAAAGATGTTGAAAAGTACGATATTAATGTAAATAAAAGAGTAATTTTAGATTTAGATTTAAATGAAAAGAATAAAGATTATTTAAAAACTAAGCAAGATAAATTAGGTCACTTATATACAGTATAAAGAAAAATAGGAGGATAAATATTTATGAAAATTATAGAAGGACACTTAATAGGAAAAGATTTAAGAATAGGAATTGTAGCAGCTAGATTTAATGAATTTATAGTTTCAAAATTAATATCAGGTGCAATAGACGGACTTAAAAGACATGGAGTAAATGAAGATGATATTGAAGTAGCTTATGTTCCAGGAGCATTTGAGATTCCATTACTTGCTAAAGCTATGGCAAAGTGTAATAAATATGATGCAATTATAACTTTAGGTTGTGTCATAAAAGGTGCAACACCACATTTTGATTATGTTTGTGCAGAAGTATCTAAAGGTGTGGCATCAGTAGGAATTGAAAGTAATATTCCTGTTATATTTGGAGTACTTACGACAAATTCAATAGAACAAGCAATAGAAAGAGCAGGAACTAAAGCTGGTAATAAAGGATATGATTCTGCACTTACTGCAATAGAGATGATTAATTTAGTAAAACAATTTTAATTATAGAGTTTAGATGTATTAAAGTTAAAATTATAGATTAATATAAGATAAAAACACCAAATATTGTATTTTCTACATAGCAATATTATAATATAAAAAGCATAGTGACTAGAATTTATATTACAAAGTATATAGTATAAGAAGTAAAAGTAGAAGGAGAAGAGACACAGTATGTTATATTTAGTTTACATTTTTGCAGGATTAGGGGCAGGAATTGTAACAGGACTTGCAGGACTTTCTGCAGCAGTAGTTATAACACCTTTATTAGTAAGTTTATGTAAATGGCAAAGTTATGATGCTGTAACGGTAGCACTAGCAGCTGATGTACTTGCTAGTATGTTGACAGCCTACACTTATTATAAAAATAAAAATATTGACTTAAAAAATGGAATCCTTGTTACAATTACCGCTTTTATAGGAACTATTATTGGTAGTTATAGTGGATTTCTTTTTTCCCAGTCGCAGCCAGATGGTCTAGGGTATATTTCTATGGCAACTACCATTTTACTGGGGATAAAATTTTTAGTACAACCTATTGAAAAAGGTTTTGGTGCAGAAGATGGTTCAGAACAAATAAATCATAAAAAAATTGCAACAGCAATGTTCTTTGGATGTGGAATAGGTTGGATTTGTGGTTTTACAGGAAGTGGTGGAGGAATTTTAATGCTTACAGTATTTACATTACTTCTTGGATATAATTTAAAAGTAGCTGTAGGTACAAGTACTATGATTATGACTTTGGTCGCTTTAACAGGAACAGTAAGTCATATTTCTATGGGTGCTAAAATACAACCATTACCTATGCTGTTAGTTATCATTTCTTGTGTTATAGCTGCTTATGCTAGCGCACAATTTGCAAATAAGTGTGAGATTAAAAAGTTAAATAGAGTCGTAGGTATATGCCTTGCAATTCTTGGGATAATAACTATTTTAATAAAATTGATATAAATAGAAACTTATATTAAATGATTAGTAGAAAAAACTATGAGATAATATGCAATAGTAATATGGTATAGAGCGTTAACTCTATACCATATTTAATTATAATATGATGAGAATAGTTTTAGAGATAAAAATTAATACATCCAAGGAGAGTATATGATAAATATAGTAATAAGAAAAGAAGAAAGAGATTTTAAAGAAGTCAAAGTAATGATTAAAAATCATTTGAAAGTTCAGAACACACAGATAATAATGAACATAATTTAGTAGAAAAGCTTCGTAAATCGGATAACTTTATAGAAGGATTATCCTTAGTAGCAAAACATAATGGTAAAATTATTGGACATATAATGTCAACAAAACTGGATATAGTATTTTAGAATGAAAAATATATGTCTTTAGCATTAGCACCTCTTTCTGTTCATCCGGATTTTCAAAAAATGGGGGTTGGTAGATTACTTATAAAAGAAACTTTTAAAATAGCTAAAGAATTAGGTTATGAATCTATATTTGTTCTAGGTAGTGAAAAATACTATCCTAGATTTGGATTTGAGAAAAGTACAAATTTTGGTATAAATGCACCTTTTGAAGTACCAAGTGAAAACTATATGGCTATAGAGTTAATTAAAGGAGCATTAGAAAATGTATCTGGAGATATAGTTTATGCAAAAGAATTTTTTGAAGTTTAGAATATATTAAATCAAGAAAACAACTTAAAAATAGGTCAGGAAGTTTGTTTAGAAATTTCTAAAGTTGATATTAAGTATTTAGGAAACAAAGATAATAAAGAAAATTTAACAATAGCTGTATAGGGGTAAAGATATGAAAGATGGACACATACATACGCCATATTGTCCTCATGGTAGTAAAGATAAACTAGAGGATTATATACAAAAAGCAATAGATGTAGGATTAATTGAAATTACTTTTACAGAACACTTACCACTGCCGAATAACTTTGAAGATCCATCACCTAAAAAAGATAGTGCAATGGATGAAGATGATATATTAAGTTACTTTAAGGAAGTTAATTTTTTTAAAGATAAATATAAAGATAAGATTAAAATAAATGTAGGTGTAGAAGTAGACTATATAGAAGGATACGAATATGAGATAGAAAAAATGTTAAATAAGTATGGTAATTATTTAGATGATTCTATATTATCAGTACATATGATAAAAATAGGTGAGAAGTATTATTGTATAGATTTTAGTGCTGAAGAATTTTTAAAGATAGTTACTAAGCTAGGTTCTATAGAAAATACTTACAATAAATATTATGAAACATTAAAGTTAGCAATAAATAGTGATTTGGGAATATATAAACCCAAAAGAATAGGTCATTTAAATTTAGTTAGAAAGTTTAATAAGTTATTTCCATATGATTATGATGGAAATAAGCGACTAGATGAAATTATTAATCTTATATGTGAGAAAGATTATGAGCTAGATTTTAATACTTCTAGTATTAGAAAAGTATATTGTAGAGAACCGTATATACATGGATATCTACTAGAGCTTGTAAATAAATATAAAATTAAAACCGTTTTAGGTTCAGATTCACATAGTTTTGAAAGTGTAGGATTTAATATATAACTCAATTTTAGCTGTTACATCAAATATTCTCTTATATTCTCTGCTAAATTGAGATAGGGTTTCATATCCTAGTTCATAATAAACCAATTTATATGTTATTTTATTATTCTCATAAGAGACAATTGATGAAATTTTCAACAAGATCTATATTATTTATAATGGATGATAGAGCGCATTATAAATTTTTTAGTGAAAATGCTTATGATAAAACAGATAAAACTCCATTTAATAAATTGGAAGAATTTTTTTATCAAATTTAAAATAAAGTATAAAAATAACTCTATAATAGTACTTTACTATAATAGAGTTATTTTATTATGGTTATTTAGAACGTATATTTTGATAATAAAGTAAATTAATTTTTTAATAAAGAAAGGTGATAGAAAAATGGAATTAAAAGAGTATTTATCATATTTAAATCAAGGAAAGAAGGTAACTGAAGGTTCAAAAGTCCATGAATTTATGCATAAATTATCACAAGAAGCTTTAAAGATTACATCAGTATTAAATAATGAATATCATGAAGCTCATGAAATTAGAGAAATTTTTTCTGAGTTGATTGGCAAGGCAGTAGATGAAAGTTTTGGACTGTTCCCACCATTTTACACTGACTGTGGTAAAAACATAGAAATAGGAAAAAGAGTATTTATAAATGCTGGATGTAAATTTCAAGACCAAGGAGGCATAATTATAAAAGATAATGTTTTAATTGGTCATAATGTAGTATTAGCTACACTTAATCATGAAATTGATCCTAATAAACGAGGAGATATGTATCCATCACCAATTGTTATAGGAGAAAATGTATGGATTGGATCGAATGCCACAATTTTACCAGGAGTAACTATTGGTTATGGTTCTATCATTGCAGCCGGTGCAGTTGTAACTAAAAATATTCCTAAGAATGTTGTTGTTGGAGGTGTTCCAGCAAAAGTTATTCGTAAAATTGAGAAGTAAATTATAAAACTAGTTGACTTGAAGTTAACTCTAAGTACTATCATTAATTTGTAAAACACAATAAATTAGGGGGGATTAAAGAGTGAGCAAAAAAGTATTGGTATTATCAGCAAGTCCAAGAAAAAATGGGAATTCTGAGATTTTATGTGAACAATTTATAAATGGGGCTAGAGAATCTGGTAATGATATAGAAAAGATATTTTTAGGAGATAAGATTATTAATTATTGTATAGCTTGTGATAGATGTAGAAGAGATGGAGTATGTGTTCATAAAGATGATATGGCTAGTATATTGCAAAAAATGATTAATGCAGATGTAATAGTAATGGCAAGTCCAGTTTATTTTTATACTATGGATGCACAGATGAAAACTTTAATTGATAGAACCGTAGCAAGATACACAGAAATTACTAATAAAGATTTTTACTTAATAGCAACTGCAGCAGATGTTAATAAAGCAATGCTGGAAAGAACTTTCGATGGATTTAGAGGATTTATGGATTGCTTACCAGGGGCAAAAGAAAAAGGCATTATTTACGGAGTAGGTGCTTGGCAAAGAGGAGATATAAAAGAAAGTAAAGCTATGAAAGAAGCGTATATAATGGGGAAATCAGTTTAATAAATAAAAGAAGAAGTTGATGATGAAGCATACAAAATGCTTAAATAAAATTAAATAAATTATAAAAAAAGCTAGTTTGGAAATTAATTTAAACTAGCTTTTTTATTCTAATACTTAGATAAAAAAATAAATACACATCTTAACTTATACATATATTTTATTCAAGGCTATTTTTGAAAATTACTTAATAGTTATCTACTTAATAGTTATCTATAGCAAACTATACAACATTAATGGGTGTACTTAATAAAGTATATAATTTGATTTAAATTTTAATTAGGGAAAGAGAGGTATATGTTATGAATGCTAATAAATGTCTAAAGCTTTTACGTGAAATTAAAGACGTTGCTTTAGCAACAGTTGATAAAAATGGAAATCCTCAAGTGAGAATTATTGATGTAATGATTGTGGAAAATGAAACTTTATATTTTGTAACAGCAAGAGGTAAAAACTTTCATAGTCAATTATTGGAGTCAAAGAAAGTTGCAATTGCAGGTTTAACTAAAAATTATGAGTCTATTAGATTAATGGGAAAAGTAAGTTTAGTTAAAGAACAAAGTAAATGGTTAGATCGTGTATTTGAAGAAAATACAGTTATGAATGATGTTTATCCAAAGGATAGTAGATATATATTAGATGTTTTCTATATAAATGAAGGAGAAATTGAATACTTTAATTTAAGTAAAAGTCCTATTTATAGAAAAACATTTTCTTTAAAAAGTAAAAATATATTTAAAAAAGGATTTTATATAACTAATGATTGTATAAAGTGTGATAAATGTAGAAAAAACTGCCCTCAGCAATGTATTACTAAGGATGAACAATACTTAATCAATCCAAATAATTGCTTACATTGTGGATTATGTTTTGAGAAATGTCCTACAAAAGCAATTATTAAGGCAGGTGAATAGGTGTGTTAAGTGAAATGATAAATTTACTTCAAGAAAAAAGTGCATTTTTTATAAACTTACTATGTCAACACTTACAGATATCATTTATTGCAGTAACAATATCTTGCATTATTGGTTTAGTTATTGGAATTATTATTAGTGAATTTAAGAAGAGTTCTAAATGTGTATTAGGTATTATTAATTTTTTATACACCATACCATCAATATCTTTATTAGGGTTTTTAATACCTTTTTCTGGTATAGGAAATAAAACAGCCATTATAGCATTATCTATTTATGCATTATTACCAATGGTAAGAAATACATTTACAGGAATTGAAAATATTGATGATGCAGTAATTGAAGCAGCTACAGGTATGGGAAGTACAAGACTTCAAATTATATATAAAATAAAATTACCTTTAGCAATGCCAATAATTATGTCAGGTATTAGGAATATGGTAACAATGACAATTGCATTAGCCGGAATAGCATCTTTTATTGGAGCAGGTGGATTAGGTATTGCTATATATCGAGGCATAACTACTAATAATACATCAATGACAATAATAGGAAGCTTATTAATAGCAATTTTAGCACTTATTATTGATGGAATACTAGGAGTTATAGAAAGAATAATTATAGATAAAAAATCTAATTTACAAATAGATTTAAAAATTTTTATATCAGCTATTGTGTTTATATTTTTAATTATTGGTGGTTTAACTTTTTATAAGAATAAAGATAATAACCAAGTTATACATTTAGCAACAAAGCCAATGACAGAGCAATATATTATTGGGGCTATGATTAAGGAAATGATAGAGGAAAAAACAGATATTAATGTAGAGGTAACACAAGGTGTTGGAGGCGGTACATCTAATATTCAGCCAGGAATGGTAAGTGGTGAGTTTGATATGTATCCAGAATATACTTCAACAGGTTGGAATATGGTATTAAAGCATGATGGTTTTTATAATGAAGAAATGTATGATGAGTTAGTAAAAGAATATAAGGAAAAATTTAGTTTTACATGGACTGGTATATTAGGTTTTAATGATTCTTATGGAATAGCTGTAAGAAAAGAAATTGCAGATAAATATAATTTAAAAACATATTCAGACTTAGCCAAAGTATCAGATAAATTAGTTTTTGGTGGAGAGTATGATTTCTTTGAACGACCTGATGGATACAGTGCACTTTCCGAAAAATATAATTTTAAATTTAAAAAAACTATGGACTTAGATATAGGATTAAAGTATAAAGCAATTAATGAAGGTAAAGTAGATGTTATGGATATATTTACTACAGATGGACAGTTAACTGAATCAGGTGTTATTGTATTAAAAGATGACAAAGAATTTTTCTCCACAGCAATGGGTGCTATGGTTGTAAGAAATGAAGTATTGGATGAATATCCTGAATTAGAAGATGTTTTTAGTGAAATGGAAGGAATACTAAATGATAGTGAGATGGCAAAATTAAATTATATGGTAGAGACAGAAGGTATGGATGCAGAAACTGTTGCACATGAATATTTAGTAAAAATAGGTATTTTAAGTAAATGAGGTGGGGTTATATGAAAATTACAATTGAATTCAAGAATATAAAAAAAGTATATAAAGATAAAGTAATTTTAGAAAATTTTAATCTATCAATAATGAAAGGTGAATTTTTAAGTGTAGTAGGAAGTTCAGGATGTGGGAAGACTACACTATTAAAGATGGTAAATGGATTAATTACTCCAGATAAAGGTAAGGTATTTGTTCATGGAAAGTGTACTCAAGACGTAGATATTATAGAATTAAGAAGAAATATCGGTTATGCAATTCAAGGAAGTGTATTATTTCCACATATGAGTATAGAAGATAATATCTCTTATGTACCAAATCTTTGGAATAAAAGAGATAAAAATAAAACTAAAGAAGCAGTAAAGAAATGGATAAAAATAGTTGGATTAGATGAAGAACTATTAAAAAGATATCCAAATGAATTAAGTGGTGGTCAGCAGCAAAGAGTAGGTATAGCTAGAGCACTTGCTGCATCTCCTGATATATTACTTATGGATGAACCATTTGGAGCTGTGGATGAAATTACTCGTTCTAGCTTACAAGATGAAATTATAAGAATACAAAAAGAAGAAAACATTACTATTATTTTTATTACACATGATATTAGAGAAGCATTAAAGCTTGGAAGTAAAGTTTTAGTTATGGATAAAGGAGGGATTCAACAATTTGGTACGCCTAGTGAAATATTAAATAATCCTAAGAATGATTTTGTAAAGAAGCTTATTGAAAGAGAAGTAAGTTATATTAAATAAAAAATGACCTAAATATATTTTTAGGTCGTTTTTTTAATTATTTTTATACTTTTCTCCCAATGAAAGCATAGATTTAAGAATAGGCTTAAGGCTATATCCTGTTTCAGTAAGACCATATTAAAGATCTCATTAGCTTAGGCTATAAATTTTATTTTGATTAATAAATTTAAAAAAATTTAGAATAATCTATTGACTTGGAGTTAACTCTAGGAATTATACTTTTCAATGTGATAAGAAAGAGATAATCAACTGGAGGAGAGATATGTCATTAAATATTTTAAATAAAGTTAATGAACCTAAAGATTTAAAATCTTTATCAAGAGAAGAATTAAATTTATTATCTTCGGAAATAAGAGATGTATTAATTAAAAAAGTAAGTACAACAGGAGGTCACTTTGGACCAAACTTAGGTATGGTAGAAGCAACTATAGCACTACATTATGTATTTAATTCACCAGTAGATAAGTTTGTATATGATGTGTCACATCAATCATATACACATAAAATACTAACTGGAAGAAAAGAAGCTTTTATAAATCCTGAAAAGTTTGGAAGTATCACAGGATATACAGAGCCTAGAGAAAGTGAACATGATTTCTTTACAATAGGTCATACATCAACTTCAGTAAGTTTAGCTTGCGGACTTGCAAAAGGAAGAGATGTAGTTGGAGGAAAAGAAAATATTATAGCTATAATAGGTGATGGTTCTTTAAGTGGAGGAGAGGCTTATGAAGGTTTAAATAATGCCGCATCATCTAATAAAAATATAATAATATTAGTAAATGATAATGATATGTCTATAGCAGAAAACTATGGTGGATTATATCAAAACTTAGCCATACTTCGTGAAAGTGAAGGAAACGCAGAAAATAACTTTTTCAAGTCATTAGGATTTGAATATCACTTTGTTAAAGATGGAAATAACATAGAATCTTTAATAGAAGTTTTTAAAAAAGTTAAAGATACAAATCATCCAGTAGTAATTCATATGCATACTGTAAAAGGTAAAGGATATGAAGATGCAGAAATAAATAAAGAAGCATTCCACTGGGTAATGCCATTTGATTTAGAAACAAAAGAATTAAAATTTGCTGGCCAACCTGTTAAATCTTATGCAAATATAACAGAAGAATTTTTAATAGAAAAAGCAAAAAAAGATAGTAGCATAGTAGCAATAACAGCTGCTACCCCAAGTATAGTAGGAGTAAACGGCTTTAGAACTAAACTAAAAGATCAATATGTAGATGTTGGTATAGCAGAAGAACATGCAATAGCACTTGCATCAGGTATAGCAAAAAGAGGAGGTAAACCAGTAGCATCATTCTTAAGTTCATTTATACAAAGAACATATGACCAATTATCTCAAGACCTTGCTATAAATAATAATCCAGCAACGATTATGGTTTATTGGGGAGGAATAAGTGGGTCAGATATAACTCACTTAGGATTATTTGATATACCTTTAATATCTAATATACCGAATATAGTTTACTTAGCACCAACTACTAAGGAAGAACATCTTGCTATGGTTGAGTGGGCTATAGACCAAGAAAAGCATCCAGTAGCTATACGTGTTCCTAATATGGAAGTTATATCAAGTGGGGTTGAAGTTGAACCTAATTTTTATGATTTGAATAAGTATGTCAAAGTTGAAGATGGAAATGAAGTTGCAATAATAGGCCTTGGATCATTCTTCCATTTAGGTAAGAAAGTTCAATATAAATTAAAAGAATTTGGTATTAATGCTACATTAATAAATCCAAGATTTATAACTGGCTTAGATGAAGAGTTATTAAATGAGCTTAAGAAGTATCATAAGCTAGTGATAACATTAGAAGATGGAATACTTGATGGTGGATTTGGTGAAAAGATATCAAGATTCTATGGTGATTCATCTATGAGAGTATTAAACTTTGGTGCAAACAAAGAATTTACTAATAGTGTTCCATTAGAAGTATTATATGAGCGCTATCATCTAACTGAAGAATTAATAGTTAATGACATAGAAAGAGTACTTGAAGATTTAAAAATATTAGGGTAATATAAAAACAAGTGGTTAGCTCAATATTGAGTTAACCACTTGTTTTTATATCAATGTTATTAATAATTTAAATTAAGAAGTTATGCTAATCTATAGATTATTTTAATAAAAGGAGAATAAATATGAATGAAATACAATTAGAAGAAAAAGAAATTGATGTAAGACCATTTGCATATGCAATTTCACTAATTAGTGGTAAGTGGAAAATGCACATATTGTTTTGGCTATGGAAAAAAGAAATTCTTAGATATAGCGATTTAAAGAGAGCATTGGGTAAAGTAACACATAAGATGCTAAGTAATCAACTAAAGGAATTAGAGAGTGATAGTATTATTATAAGAAAGGAATATCCACAAGTACCTCCAAAAGTGGAATACTCACTTTCAGATACTGGTAAATCTATGATGCCTATTTTAAATTCACTATGTAAATGGGGACATGAATATGTACCTAAAGATTACAATTTATAAATAAATTGTAATAGACTTATTTACACTGGAATAGTATTTAAAAGGATATATACCTAAACATGATTAATAAAATAGAGGTGGATTATGACTTTTAAATCAATAAATACAAAAATTCTAGATGAACTTGAATATATGTTTGACAAAGAAACACAAAATATTATAGCTATGAACATGGTAAATAAATCAGGTGTAAGTGCGGCTATAAGAGATTATGATCTTAAGCGTAGAATGCAATATACATTTTCCATTGATATAGAATCTGGAGAAATAACAAATCAAAAAAGGGCTGGACTATGCTGGGTATTTGCGGCATTAAATACTATGAGATTGGATGTTATGAAGAATCTTAACTTAGATAATATGGAACTTTCTCAAAGTTATATATTATTCTATGATAAACTAGAAAAATCTAATTATTTCTTAGAAAGTATTCTAGAAACATTAAGAGAGCCTACAGATAGCAGATTAATTAGTTTTTTATTATCAGCACCTCTTAATGATGGTGGTCAGTGGGATATGTTAGCAAATCTAGTTAGAAAGTATGGTGTTGTTCCAAAGGATGTAATGCCAGATACTTTTGTATCAACTTCTACAGATGAAATTAATCCATGGCTTACAAAAAAATTAAGAGAATTTGCATGTCAAATAAGAAAATCTTATAATTTAGGTGAAAGTATAGAGGAACTTCGAGCTAAGAAAAAAGATATGATGGCTACAATATATCGTATGCTTTGTATATCTATAGGAAAGCCTCCAAAGAAATTTACTTGGGAAGTTAAAGATAAAGAGAACACTTTTATTAGAATTAAGAATATTACACCAAATCAATTCTTTGAAGATTATGTAGATTGGAATTTAGATGATTATGTAAGTATTATTAATGCACCTACAAATGACAAACCATTTAATCATAGTTATACTATAAAATTCCTTGGTAATGTAAAAGAAGGAAATATTATAAGACATTTAAATCTTCCAGTTCAAGACCTAAAGAAATTAGCAATTAATCAGTTAAAAGATGGAAATGTGGTCTGGTTTGGATGTGATGTAGGTCAATTTCTTGATAAAGAATATGGATCTATGGATATTGATGGAGTTCAAGCTAATAAATTATTTAAAACTGAGTTTGCTATGAATAAAGCAGAAAGACTTGATTATGGTGAGAGCCTTATGACTCATGCTATGGTATTTACTGGAGTAGACTTAGAGAGATATGATGAACCTATTAAATGGAAGGTAGAGAATAGTTGGGGAAACGATAGTGGGAATAAAGGATTTTATATAATGTCTGATAAGTGGTTTTCTGAATATGTATACCAAATTGTAATAAATAAGAAATATTTAACAAAAGAATTAATAGATCAATACGAATCAGATCCGATTGTTTTACAACCATGGGATCCTATGGGTTCATTAGCATAAACCTTAAATAAAAAAGCAATAGCAACTAACTATTGCTTTTTTATTTAATAATATCATATGTATGTATCCATATCATTTGAGATAATAATATGATACTAGGAATCCATACAGACTTAACACTTATAGAAATCGAAATTAAAGTACCTAAAGCAGCTCCTAGAGCAAATGAAAATGTAAGTACAGTGAATGTAATTAGCTTTATTGTATAAAATTTATTCTCTTCTTCTAATGCATCGTATAAAAACTGTCCTATAGTTCTAATATTTCCTGTACATATAGTTGTACTGTACCCAACACCTAGACACTTTTTAAACAGGCATAATTGATATCCCATCCAAAAAGATACTAAGTTCGTAACTATAAAATCTAATACAGATAAAGGTATAAAGCCAATACTAAACAACCCTATTGACTCTATAAGTAAAGCTATTTTTCTCCAATTTCCTTTATACTTACTTTTTTTTATTAAATATGCAACATATTCAGAAAATGCAGCACCTAATACACAAGCTATAATAGGAATAAAGAAGTTAAGCGCATTTTTCCAATTTCCAAGAGCAATATTAATCCCTAATTTAGACATATTAGCAGTATGCATATTTGCTAGTATTTCATTTCTTGTAATGTAAGTGTAAGCATTCATAAATCCTCCGATAATAGTCATTATAATTAAGAATATTGGATTTTCCCAAGGAGGTATTTTTTTATCATTATTATCTTGTTTTCTATTCATATAATTTTACCTCTTTTATATTCTAACATTTGTGATAGTTAGATTTTACTTTTGATTATAGTATGTTAAATAATATTCTCATATACGTGTATATGTTAGAATTAATTTTTTATCTAAGTTATCCTTATAATTAACGCTAAAGATTTTTAAATAAAGTATACATAAATAACATGATTATAAATTGAAAATATTAATATATAAAAAATTAATTTATGGGGAAATTAATAAAAAGTAATAGGAATTAAAGGAGAAATAAAAATGACTACAAATGACAAAAAGGTATTTAAACTACCAAGTGCGTATACTGTTTTATTAGCTATAACCGCTATTATAGCTATAGTAACTAACTTTATACCAGGAGTTAGAGGTGCAAAATTATCTGATTTTGTTATGGCTCCTATAAATGGTCTATTAGAAGCAATTGATATAGCTATATTTGTTTTATTAATTGGCGGATTCTTAGGTGTAACAACAAAAACTGGTGCTTTAGATGCGGGAATAGGTTCAGTTGTTAGCAAGTTAAAAGGAAAAGAATTAATACTAATACCGGTACTAATGTTCCTATTCTCTTTAGGTGGAACTAGTTTTGGTATGGCAGAAGAAACAATAGCATTTACAGCTCTTGTTACAACTACAATGATAGTTGCAGGATTTGACCCTTTAGTATCAGTGGCGACATTAATTTTAGGCGCAGGTTGTGGTGTTTTAGGTTCAACTGTTAATCCATTTTTAGTTTCGACAGCAATAGGAGCTCTAAATGGTGTAGGAATAGATGCTAACCAAGTGATAGTAATAGGTACAGCAATAGCATTATGGTTAGTATCACTACTTATCTCAATATACTTTGTCATGAGCTATGCTAAAAAAGTTCAAAAAGATAAAAGTGCTACATTATTAACAGATGATGAATTCCATCGTGCAAAAGAAGCATTTATAGGAGATAAATCAAGTGATGATGTAATAGAATTTACTTCTAAAAGAAAAGTAGTTCTTGCATTATTTGGATTTACATTCTTAATAATGGTAGCAGGGATAATACCTTGGGAGAAATTTGGTATAACAATTTTTAATAATACTTCATTTTTGACAGGTTCTTCACTTGGTAATTGGTGGTTTTCTGATTTAGGTATGTGGTTTGTAATTATGTCAGTTATCATAGGATTAGTTTATAGAATGAAAGAAACAGAAATAGTTGTGGCTTTTATAGATGGTGCAGCAGATATGGTAGGTGTATCATTAGTTATAGGTGTATCAAAAGGAATATCTGTAATAATGAGTTCAACAGGATTAGATAACTATGTTTTAAACTCTGCATCTTTAGTACTAAGAGGAATGTCACCTATAATATTTACAATAGTTGCTTTATTAATTTATATGGTTTTATCGTTCTTTATACCATCTACTTCTGGTTTAGCAGGATTATCAATGCCAATATTTGGACCATTAGCAGTTAGCTTAGGGTTTCCAGCAGAAGTAGTTATATCAATATTCAGTGCAGGTAGTGGTATAGTAAACCTTGTAACACCAACGAGTGGGGTTATAATGGGAACACTTGCAATTGCAAAAGTAGATTATGCAACTTGGGTAAAATTTGTTACTAAAGTTATAATAACAATATTTATAGCATCAGCAATTATATTATCAATAGCAATGATGCTTTTATAATAACTTTAAATAACCTAAAGTTATGTACTTAACATAATTTTAGGTTATTTTTTATTAATGAAAAAATTTTTAATTGTATATAAGTAATTAATAGGAATAGAAGGTTAAAAATTTAATTTTGTATTGACTTAGAGTTAACTCTAAGTATTAGTATATTAAGAAAGGAAGCAAATTATAGGGGGTATTTATGAAATATACAAAATTAGGAAATTCAGACTTAGAGGTTTCAAGAATATGTTTAGGTTGCATGGGATTTGGGGATGCAAGTCAAGGTATGCACTCATGGACACTTAGTGAAGAAAAATCTAAAGAGATTATAAAGAAAGCTCTTGATGTAGGTATTAATTTTTTTGATACAGCAATAGGATATCAAAATGGTACGAGTGAGATATATCTTGGTCGTGCATTAAAGGATTTAGCTAATCGTGAAGATGTTATTATAGCTACAAAATTTCCAATAAGAAGTCAAACAGAAATAGACTCTAATGTTAGTGCAAAAGAACATATTAATAATATGCTTAATCAAAGCTTATCTAACCTTGAAACTGATTACATAGACTTATATATATATCATATGTGGGATTATAACACACAAATTGAAGAAATAATGAAAGCTTTAAATGAACAAGTCCTAGCAGGGAAAATACGTTATATTGGTATTTCAAATTGCTTTGCATGGCAATTAGAAAAGGCAAATAGCATAGCGGATAAAAATGGATGGAGTAAGTTTATATCAGTTCAAAATCATTATAATTTATTATTTAGAGAAGAAGAAAGAGAAATGGTAACTTGTTGCAAGGAAAGTAATATTGCTATGACACCTTATAGCTCACTTGCATCAGGTAGATTAGTTAGAGATATATCACAAATAACTAAAAGATTAGAAGAAGATTCATTTGCTAAGAGTAAATATGACTTAACTGTAAATCAAGATAGAATAATAATAGACCGTGTTGCAGAAATAGCACAGAAAAGAAATATGACAAGAATACAAGTAGCTCTAGGTTGGTTATTATCAAAGACAACATCGCCAGTAGTTGGAGCAACCAAACTTTCTCATATTGAAGAAGCAATTAAGGCTATTGATGTAAAACTAACAGATGAGGAAATAGAATATTTAGAAGAACCATATATACCTCATAAATTAGTTGGAATTATGGCTCAAAAGTAATATTTTAAATTATTTTTTTAAAGTTAATGTTAAGTTCATGTTTAAGATGTAGTATTATATCATAATTTACAGGAGGAGAAAATATGCTTACATTAAAAAACATAAGAAAAAGCTATACCACTGGGGACTTTACACAAATAGCACTAGATAGTGTGTCAGTAAATTTTAGAAAAAATGAATTTGTTGCCATATTAGGTCCAAGTGGTTCTGGAAAAACAACATGTTTAAACGTTATAGGTGGACTTGACAAATACGATAGTGGAGATCTTATTATAAATGGAAAATCCAAAAAGGAATTCAAAGATACAGATGGGGATGCTTATAGAAATAACTCTATAGGATTCATTTTTCAAAGCTACAATTTAATAAACCACTTAGACATAATTTCAAACGTAGAGATGGGGATGACTCTAAGTGGTGTATCTCAGAAAGTAAAAAGAGAAAAGGCACTAGAGGCTCTTGAACGAGTTGGATTAAAAGATCATGTTCATAAAAGACCAAATCAACTATCTGGTGGGCAGATGCAAAGAGTTGCTATAGCTAGAGCATTAGCAAATGACCCAGATATAATTTTAGCGGATGAACCTACAGGTGCACTTGATACTAAAACTAGTGTACAAATTATGGAATTAATAAAAGATATAGCAAAAGATAAGTTAGTAATAATGGTTACTCACAATCCAGAGTTAGCTCATAATTATGCAGATAGAATTATAGAGTTTAAAGATGGAAATATAGTATCAGACTCAAATAAGTTAAATGAAGGAATACGTGATGGAGCTTATTCATTAAAGAAAACAAGTATGAGTTTTTTAACAGCCTTAAAGTTATCTTTTACTAATATTAAAACTAAAAAAGGAAGAACATTTTTAACAGCTTTTGCATCGAGTATAGGTATAATAGGAATAGCGGTAATACTTAGTTTATCTTCAGGTTTTAACACAAAAATAGAAGAAGTTCAATCTGATACTTTAGCAGAATATCCTATAACAATATCTCAAACTTCTCAAGAAGTAGATATGGAAGCTATGCATAATGAAATGGCAAGTAATGCTGCAGGTAAAAAAGAATATGTTGATAGTAATGAGGTATTTTTATATGACCAAAGTGATACTATAAAAACTCATAAAAATAATTTTAGTGATGACTTTTTAAACTATTTAAATAATATAAATAAAGATATTTGTTCTAGTATTGGTTATACAAGAATAGCAAATATGAATCTTATAAGTAAAATAGATGATAATTATAAAGTATCATCATTTACAAATCAAAGTAATAATTCACCTATGCCATCAACTTATATATCATCTTATCCAGAAATGATAAATGATAATGAAGGTTCTTACATAGAAAAGAATTATGATGTATTAGCTGGAGAATACCCAACTAAGGATACTGACTTAGTTCTTGTAGTAGATTTTAAAAATAGAATAGATAAAAATACTATAAAATCTATTGGGTTAGATATAGAAGACTTAGATAGTATAGATTTTGATGATTTAGTTGGAATGGAATTTAAGCTTATAGATAATAATGACTACTATGAAGAAACTTCTTTTGGAACATTTATGCCTACAACTGATTTAGAAAAAGCTTATAATAGTGATAATAGTATAACTTTAACAATAAAAGCTATAGTTCGTGAAAATGCTAATAGTGGAGTTGGTATGTTAGCTAATGGAATAGCATATAGTGATAAGCTTACAGAATTAGTAGTAGATAATGCACTAGATTCAGAGATAGTAAAAGCACAAAAAGATGCTGACTTCAATGTTCTTACTAGAGAGGCAGTAGATGAAGAAAATAAATCGTCTCTAATATCTTACTTAGGTGGGGATTCTACTCCTTATGCTATTATGATTTATCCAAAGAACTTTGATGCAAAAGATCAAGTTGTAGATTATTTAGATGCTTACAATGATAAAGTAAAATCAGCAGATGATGAGATTGTATATACTGACCTAGCTCAAGCTATGTCTGATATGACGGGTGGTATAATGGATGGAATAACAATTGTATTAGTAGCTTTTGCATCTATATCATTAGTTGTTTCATTAATAATGGTTGGTATAATCACATATATATCAGTATTAGAAAGAACAAAAGAAATAGGTATACTTAGAGCTTTAGGTGCAAGAAAGAAAGATATAACAAGAGTATTTAATGCAGAAACATTTATAATAGGTTCTTGTTCGGGATTATTAGGAATATTCTTAGCATGGGCATTAACATTCCCAATAAACAATATTCTTTACCAAATGACTGATTTAGAAAATGTTGCTAATTTAAATCCAGTACATGCTGTTTCATTACTAGTAATAAGTGTAGTACTTACTATGATTGGTGGATGGATACCAGCAAAATTTGCAGCTAAAAAAGATCCAGTGGAATCTTTAAGGAGCTAAAATTAAAAATAGAGGTACTATCGATAAAGATAGTACCTCTATTTTTAATTTTCCTAAATTGGAAGATATACATTGAATGTTGTTCCTTTATTTATATTACTTTGAATAGTAATTTCACATTTACATAAATCTAGAATTTTTTTTACTAAAGTCATTCCAAGGCCATTACCTTGTAAATTTCGAGAGTTGTCACCTTGATAAAACTTATCAAAAATTCTATCTTGAACTTCCTTACTCATTCCAATACCGTTGTCACTTATAGTAACACAGATACCTTTAGATGTAGTTTTTTATCTAGTTACAATCAGTCCATCATTTGGAGTAAATTTAATAGCATTGCTAAATATATTTAACCAGACTTGCATTAGTAAATCTTCACTTCCATAGTAATTGATACTTTTTAGATCCATATCAATGTCTATATTTTTTTTAGACCATTGAGTTTCAAGTAATAATAGAGATTGTCTAAGCTGTTCATCTAAAGAAAAATATTTTTTATCAGGTATAATTTCTTGAGTTTCTAGTTTAGATAGTTTAAGAATATTTCCAGAAAGAGATGATATCTGTCTAGAACTATCTAAAATAATTTTAGTGTATTCCATTCTTTCCTCTTCTGTTAAACTATTATCTTGTAATAATGTTGCATAGCCTTCAATAGCTGCTATAGGTGTTTTAAATTCATGAGAAACATTTATGATAAAGTCATTTCTTAATGTTTCAATACTACTTAATTCCTTAACCATTTTATTAAAAGATGCATTCATATTATGAATGTCAGGTGGATGAGTATTCTCATCGAGTCTTATAGAAAAGTCACCTTTTGCAACCTCATTTGTAGCTTCAATCAACTTATTTACTGGCTTCATAAAATTATTAGTTAATACACCTATAATTAATGTAAATGTAGAAGCTAGAGCTATGTTTATTAATATAAATAGACTTATACCCCAAAAAGTACTTAAATTTTCATTATTAGCCACGTCTAATTTTGTTCCTATAGAAAAACCTAAACTAACTACAAGTAAAATAATAGACGAAGTTAGAAATATATTCATTAAAAATGGAATCCATATATGTGATGGTTTTCTAAATCTCATTTTTTGTCACCTTATACCCTAAACCTCTTACTGTAATAATTTTAAAGTCAGGATTATTCTCAAAACGTCTTCTAAGTCTGTTTATATGAACATCTATAGTTTGTACATCAGAAGGGCTATCTAATCCCCAAATTTCATCCATAAGTTGATTTCTAGTAAATACCTTATTAGGATAAGATAAAAGTTTATATAATAGATAAAACTCTTTTTGAGTTAAAACTATAGTTTCGCCATCCCTAGTTACAGATAAAGAGTCATAGTCTAAAACTGTTTTTCCTGCAACTTGTTTTTTATCTTGGACGATTTTACTTCTTCTTAGAAGGGCATTAACTCTAAGTATCATTTCATTAACATCAATAGGCTTTACCATATAGTCATCTATACCAATTAAGAAGCTTTTTTGTTTTGAATGAAAATCATCTTTTGCAGTAATCATTAGAATCGGAATTTCAGAATTTACTTTTCTAACTGAATCTGTGAATTGATATCCATCCATTTTAGGCATCATTATATCGGAAATAATTAAATCAACATGGTTATTTTCTAAGATATTAAAAGCTTCAATACCATTATGAGCACTATACATATTAAATCCTTGCTTAGAAAGAATGGTATAAAATAATTTATTTAATTTTTCATCATCTTCAACTAATAAAATATTAATCATGATATCACTCCTTTGTAATTTTAATTATATTAGATTATGTTTAGTAGTCAATATCTATAAATATGAAATAAAAAAGTTCATTTTTAGTTCATCTTCAATTAATCTTTAGTTAATTTTTGTATCATAAAATAGCTAATATAATATTTACTGATTTAATTAAGAAAGGAATAAAAATAATGTTAAAAATATTAAAGTATTTAACAAGAAAAGACTGGTCGTTTATATTATGTAGCTTTATATTTGTGGTTTTACAAGTATACTTAGATTTAAAACTGCCAGATTATATGTCTGAAATAACAATGTTAGTTCAGACACCAAATAGTGAGATAAGTGAAATATTAAGTTCTGGGGGATATATGTTACTATGTGCTCTTGGGAGTTTAGTAGCATCATTTATAGTAGGATACTTTGCAGCAAAGATTGCTACAAACTTATCATGGACTCTTCGCTCTAAGTTATATGATAAGATTGAAGGATTTTCATTAGCAGAAATAAATAAGTTTTCTACATCAAGTTTAATAACACGTTCAACTAATGATATAACTCAAATTCAAAATATAGTAGCTATGGGTCTTCAATTAATAATAAAGGCTCCAATAACAGCAATTTGGGCAGTATGCAAAATATTAGGTAAAGGATGGGAATGGACTGCCGCTACTGGTGGGGCATTATTAGTATTATTATTTATTATATTAATAATAATGATTTTTGCATTACCTAAATTTAAAAAGATACAAAAATTAACGGATAGACTTAACTTAGTTAATAGAGAAAACTTAACTGGAATTAGAGTAGTGCGTGCATATAATGCCGAAGGATATCAAAGCGAAAAATTTGAAAAAGTAAATAATGATTTAACAAATAATAACTTAGTTATAAATAGAGTTATGGCAATAATGCAACCAGGAATGATGCTTGTAATGAATGGTTTGTCACTAGCTATATATTGGATAGGCGCGTACTTAATAGATGGTGCTAATATGATGGATAAAATGGGCTTGTTCAGTGATATGATAGTATTTTCATCTTATTCAATGCAAGTAATAATGGCATTCATGATGCTAACTATGATATTTATAATGCTACCAAGAGCTTCTGTATCATCTAAGCGTATATTAGAGGTTTTAAATACAAGAGAAAGTATAATAGATGGAAACAAAGATATTAAAAATATTTCAAAGACTGGTGAGATAGAATTTAAAAATGTTAGCTTTAAATACCCTGATTCTGAAGAGTCTGAATATGTACTACAAGATATAAACTTTAAAGTTAATAAAGGTGAAACTGTTGCGATAATTGGTTCAACAGGCAGCGGTAAAACTTCATTAATAAACTTAATACCAAGATTTTATGATGTCAGTGAAGGTGAAGTTTTAGTAAATGGAGTTAATGTAAAAGATTATAAACAAAAATCCCTTAATAACATATTAGGGTATGTTCATCAAAAAGCAGTTTTATTTACTGGAAGTATAATGTCAAATGTTGCTTATGGTGATAATGGTAAGGATATTTATTCTGAGAATGATGTGAAAAAAGCAGTAAAAATAGCTCAAGGAACAGAGTTTGTTGAGAAGATGACTAATACTTATAGTGCATCTATTTCTCAAGGAGGAAAGAACGTATCTGGAGGACAAAAACAAAGATTATCAATAGCAAGAGCAATCTGTAGAAGGCCAGAAATTTATATATTTGATGATTCTTTCTCAGCACTTGATTATAAAACAGATAGAAAACTACGCTCAGTATTAAAATCAGAAATAAAAGGAGCTACAAACTTAATAGTAGCTCAACGTATAGGAACTATAATTGATGCAGATAAGATAATAGTTCTAGATGAAGGTAAAATAGTGGGTATTGGAACACATAATTATCTTATGAAAACATGTAAAGTTTATCAAGAAATAGCATATTCTCAACTTTCAAAGGAGGAGTTAGTAAATGCGTAGTAAGAATAAATTAAGATCAGAAGGTGGTTTATTAAACCTTATGAGATATATGAAAAAATATACAACAGCATTAGTTTTTGCATTAATATTTGCAATAGGAGGATCTATAATCACAGTTATAAGTCCCAATAAACTAAGTGAAGTAACTGATATAATCACAAATGGTATAATGACGGGAATTAATATAAATAGAATAAATGAGATAGGTATGTTCTTAGTTATACTATATGCGATTAGTATTACATTATCTTACTTACAAGGATTTATAATGGCAACAGTAACTCAAAAAACAACTAAAAAGTTAAGAAGTGACATAAGCGATAAGATAAATAGATTACCACTAAAGTACTATGATAAAACTACTGTTGGTGAAGTTTTAAGTCGTGTGACTAATGATGTAGATACAATAGGTCAAACATTAAATCAAAGTATGGGAACTTTAGTTAGTGGTATATCTTTACTTATAGGTTCTTTATATATGATGTTTGTTACAGATGTAACTTTAACAATTACAGCAATACTATCTACTGCTTTTGGATTTGCACTAATGATGATGATAATCTCAAAATCTCAAAAACATTTTGAAAACCAACAGCGTCTTATTGGTGAGGTAAATGGTCATGTAGAAGAAGCATATACAGGTCATGGTGTAATTAAAGTGTATAATGCTCAAGAAAAAACAAATAAAGAATTTAAAGATTTAAATAATAAGCTTCGTGAAAGTGGATGGAAGGCACAGTTTATATCAGGTCTTATGATGCCTTTAATGACATTTATAGGTAACTTTGGATATGTAGCAGTGTGTATAGTTGGAGCCATGCTTGCTTTTAATAATAAAATAACTTTTGGTGTAATAGTAGCATTTATGATGTATATTAGATACTTTACACAACCACTTGGTCAGCTTGCACAAGTTGCTACCAGCTTACAATCTAATACAGCAGCATGCAAACGTGTATTTGAGTTTTTAGATGAAGAAGAAATGATTAATGAAAGTGACAAAAACATTTATATTGAAAATATAGAAGGTAATGTTAGTTTTGAAGATGTTAAATTTGGATATAACGAAGATAAATTAATAATAAAAGATTTTCAGTGGATATAAAATCTGGGCAAAAGGTTGCCATAGTAGGTCCTACTGGAGCAGGAAAAACTACTTTAGTAAACTTGCTTATGAAGTTCTATGATGTAAGTAGTGGACTAATTAAAATAGATGGAGTCCCTATTCAAGAATTAAGTAGAGAGAAAGTTCATGATTTATTCTGCATGGTACTTCAAGATACTTGGTTATTTGAAGGAACTATTAGAGATAATATAGTTTACAATAAAAAAGATGTTTCTGAATCTGTTATAGTATCTGCTTGTAAAGCTGTTGGAATTGACCACTTTATAAGAACATTGCCTCATGGATATGATACTGTATTAGATGATAGCACAAATTTATCAGCTGGACAAAAGCAGCTAATTACTATAGCGAGGGCAATGGTAAAAAATGCACCTTTATTAATATTAGATGAAGCAACAAGTTCAGTAGATACTCGTACTGAAGTTTTAATTCAAGAAGCTATGGATAAATTAACAGTAGGTAAAACTTCTTTTGTTATAGCTCATAGATTATCAACTATCAAAAATGCTGATGTGATATTAGTTATGAAAGATGGAGATATAATTGAAAGTGGAAATCACCATGAATTATTAGAAGCTAAAGGATTTTATGCAGAATTATATAATAGTCAATTTGAGAAGGCAGGTTAATAAAAAATAAATATATTACTACCTTTTTATAAGGAAAGTATATATTATTCTAATTACATGAATATAAATTTATAATGCAATTAAAATTTATATTATTAATAAAAGTGCGCAAATTACTACAGTTTACTTTATAATATACAATAATTGTGTATAGAAATCATGCTTATATTTAAAATATGATACGTATGTAATATTTTAAATATAAGCATTTTATATTTTCTAAAATCATTATTTATAAATTATCATTAAATATTTATCTATCTGAATCTAGTACATTATAAAATATGGTATTGGCAATAGATAAAAGTATAGAAGCTATGATGGCGTTAAAAAGTCCATATAGATGAGCTCCATTAACTATAGAAAAAGCTAACTTTAATACAATACCGTTTATTACAAATGAAAATAGACCTAAACTTAAGAAAGTAATAGGTAAAGATAAAAGTTGTAATATTGGTTTTAAAAATGTATTCAATAATCCAAATATTAAAGTTAATATTAATAAAGCTTTTAAAGAACCAATATATACGCTACTCATTAAATTAGATACTATAAACAATGAAATAGCGTTAATAACAATAAATAAAGAAAATCTTTTCATAGAATTCAACTCCTTTTTTAATTTTAATTATTATAAATTTTACTCATTTCTATACTACCTAAAGTAAGTATAACTAATATACTATATTTTATTATGTTAATATACTTTTATTTACAAAATTTAAAATCTAAAAATCTAACTTTTTATAACAAATTTTAAGATTTTAATATGAAAAATAAGTAGAAATTTGATATACTTAATTATTGTAGTATACAGACATCAAGCATATCTTAAGGAGGAAGAATGAGTAAATTATTAAGGATAGGAATTGATATAGGTTCTACAACTATAAAAATGGTAGTTATAGATGCAAAAGATAATATTATATATAAAACATATAGAAGACATTTAGCGGATATAAGAAATGCATTTATGAAATGCTTAAATGATTCTAAAGAATATATAAAGGACAGTAAATTAATATTTTCTATAGCAGGTTCTGGTGGTATGAGTTTAGCTAATGACTTAGATATAGATTTTGTACAAGAAGTAATAGCAAGTACTAAAGCTATACAAGTAAATAATCCAGATACAGATGTAGTAATAGAACTAGGTGGAGAAGATGCAAAAATTACTTATCTACAAGGTGGAGTAGAACAAAGAATGAATGGTACTTGTGCAGGTGGTACAGGAGCATTTATAGATCAAATGGCTGCTCTTTTAAATACAGATGCAAGTGGATTAAATGAGTTAGCTAAAAACTATTCTCATATATATCAAATAGCAGCTAGATGTGGCGTTTTTGCTAAGACAGATGTTCAACCTTTAATAAATGAAGGTGCAAGAAGAGAAGATATAGCAATATCTATTTTTCATGCAGTAGTGGTTCAGACAATAAGTGTACTTGCTTGTGGTAGACCAATAAAAGGAAAGGTAGCTTTCTTGGGTGGACCCCTAACATTTTTATCAGAATTAAGAAAACGATTTATAGATGTTTTAGAACTAGAAGATAAAGATATAATTTTCCCTGACGATTCAGAACTATATATAGCATGGGGAGCAGCTTTATCATGTGAAAAAAGAAATATAACTGACTATAATACAATTTTAAATAAATTAGAATCTATAGCATGTAATTGTGAAGAAAAAACAGATAGCTTAGAACCATTATTTAAAAATGAAAAAGAGTATAATGTTTTTAAAGAAAGACATAACAAAAACAAAGTCAATCATTTATCTATAAAAGAAGCTAAAGGAAATTGTTATCTTGGAATAGATGCAGGTAGTACAACTACTAAAGCAGTTTTAATAAATGAAAATGGAGATATACTTTACTCTTATTATGCTAGTAATAAAGGAAATCCAGTAAATTCCACTATTGGAATATTAAAAGAGATATATACAAATCTTCCTAAAGAAGCTAATATTGTAAATTCTGGTGTTACAGGATATGGAGAAGCTTTATTGAAAGAAGCATTTGGAATAGATGTAGGAGAAATAGAAACTGTTGCACATTATAAGGCATCTAAATTTTTCTGTGAAGATGTAGATTTTATACTAGATATAGGTGGACAAGACATGAAGTGCTTAAGAATAAGTAAAGGAACTATATCAAGTATAACTTTAAATGAAGCCTGTTCAGCAGGATGTGGTTCATTTTTACAAGCTTTTGCCAAATCACTAGGACTTGATATACAAGATTTTGCCAATAAAGCATTATTTGCTAAGTCTCCAGTCGATTTAGGTTCAAAATGTACTGTATTTATGAATTCTAAAGTAAAACAAGCTCAAAAAGAAGGTTTTACAGTAGAAGATATATCAGCAGGGCTTGCTTATTCAGTAGTTAAAAATACTTTATACAAGGTTATAAAATTGAGAAATCCAGATGATTTAGGTGAAAACATAGTAGTTCAAGGTGGAACTTTCTATAATGAAGCAGTACTTAGAAGTTTTGAGCTTTTATCAAGTAGAGAAGTTATAAGACCTAATATATCGGGGCTTATGGGAGCTTTTGGAGCAGCAATACTCGCTAAAGAAAGATTTACTAAAGATCATAAAACTACTTTAGCAACTCTTAAAGAAGTAGATAACTTAGAAATAAAAAATAACACTGTAAGATGTGGTAAATGTTCGAATAACTGCTTATTAACGGTAAATAGATTTGGAAATAATAAAAAATTTTTATCAGGTAATAGATGTGATGAACCATTGGCTACGGCTAATAAAAATGATAATTTACCAAACTTATATCAATATAAATATGATAGAGTATTTTCATATAAGCCATTAGACAAAGATAAAGCTAAAAGAGGAACAATAGGAATTCCTAGAGTACTAAATATGTATGAAAATTATCCATTTTGGTTTACAATATTCACAGAATTAGGATTTAGAGTAGAATTATCAAGTGAATCTTCTAAAAATATTTATGAAAAAGGATTAGAATCTATAGTATCAGAAACTGCATGCTATCCAGCTAAAATGGTACATGGTCACGTAGAAGATTTAATAGAAAAAGGAGTAAAAGATATATTTTATCCATGTATAATCCATGAAGTTAAGGAACAAGAGAATGCAGATAATTGCTTTAACTGTCCAGTAGTTACTTCTTATGCAGAAGTTATAAAAAATAATATGGAGACTATAAGTGAAAAAAATATAAACTTTATGAGTCCATTCTTACCGATTAGAGATAAGAAAAAGCTTAAGAAAAGACTAGTAGAAGAATTAAAGAAATTTAATGTTACAAAATCAGAAATAAGTAAAAGTGTAGATAAGGCCTATGAAGAGCAAGATCGTTTTAAGGAAGATATAAGAAAAAAAGGTTCAGAAACACTTAAATATATAAGTGAAAATAATACAAAAGGAATACTATTAGGTGGTAGACCATATCATATAGATCCAGAAATAAACCATGGTATACCAAAACTTATAAATAGCTTAGGTCTAGCTGTATTTACAGAAGACTCTTTAGCATACTTAGGAAATGTAGTAAGACCACTTAATGTAGTAGATCAATGGGCATATCATTCGAGATTATATGCATCATCTACTTATATTGCAAATAGAGATGATATTGAATTAGTACAGCTTACTTCATTTGGATGTGGTCTAGATTCTATAACAGTAGATCAGGTACAAGAAATACTCGATGTTCATTCTAAGATTTATACGAATATAAAAATAGATGAAGGAAGTAATTTAGGGGCGGCAAGGATAAGACTTAGATCCCTAAAGGCAGCAATTGATGAAAGAGAATTAAATAATGTAGTAAGAGAAATAAAACAATTACCAGAAGTTAAACCATTTATAAATCCAGGTAAAAATAAAACTCTTATTGTACCAGAATTTTCACCTATACACTTTGAAGTAATACATGCAATGCTTAGACAAAATGGTTATGATGTAGTTCTTTTAAAGAATAGTGAGAATGTAGTAAATGAAGGTTTAAAGTATTTAAATAATGATATATGCTATCCAGCTGTAGTGGTTATAGGTCAAATCATAGATGCTTTAAAATCGGGTAAATACGATTTAAGTAATACTTCAATATTACTTGCACAAACAGAAGGCCAATGTAGATTTACAAATTATGTAAAGTTATTAGAAAAAGGATTAAAAGATGCAGGAATTGAAGATGTACCGGTATTATCACTTAGCCTAGCTGGTGTTAAAAAAGAAAATGCTCTTGAAGGCCTAAATTTCGAAATTCTTAAAAATGCTATAATAGGTATGATATATGGTGACTTATTAACTAAAGTACTTTATAGAGTTCGTCCTTATGAGAAAGTAAAAGGAAGTGCAAATAAACTTTATGAAAAATGGTTAAAGATTTGTCAAGAATCATTTAAAGGTATGAACAAAGAGATATATAAACAAGTTATACATTATATGATTAAAGACTTTGAAAATTTACCTAAAGTAGATATAGAAAAGCCTAAGGTAGGTATAGTTGGAGAATCTTTGGTTAAGTTAAGCCCAATAGCCAATAATAATATAGTTGATATGCTAGAAAGTGAAGGAGTAGAAGTTGTTTCCAATGATTTATTATCCATGTTTTTAGCACCAGCTTATAATAATATATATAACTATAAAAACTTAGAAGGTAGCTTAATTGGTAGTTTAAAAGGGAGGTTTACTATTAAATTTATTGAACAATACCAAAAAATATATATAGATGCTTTAAAAAATAGTAAATTATTCTATGTATCTGAGAGAATAGAAGATACAGCTAAAAATGCTAGAAAGATAGTATCACTAGGGAATCAATCAGGTGAAGGTTGGAAGTTAGCAGGAGAAATAATGGAGCTTACCCATTGGGATGTAAAAAATATAGTATGTATGCAACCATTTGGATGTTTACCAGCTCACGCTAATACTAGAGGTGCTATTAAAGCACTAAAGAAGCATTGTAAGGGACTAAATATTGTACCTATTGAATATGATCCAGGATCAAGTGAAGTTAACCAAATAAATAGAATTAAACTTATGCTTGCAAGTGCATTTAATAGAATATAATGAGAAAAGTCCAGCAAATTATTTGCTGGACTTTATCATGTATCGTAAGCTCAGATACATTAATGTGTTTTTATAATGTTAAATATGTTTTTTATAATTAAAAGTGTCACAGTATGTATTGTTTTTATCTATTTGAACACTTTTTGCATGACAGTTTTTATTTTCGTTATATATACAATTATGAGCTTCACATTTTATATCACTTGGTTTTGTAATTGAGTTACTTGAACTATTTACAAAAGTACCATTAGCTTTATTATAAAATGCTCCATTATCATTTTCTAAAATTTCTGCAAAAGTTAAACAAGTAGTTCCTTCAACTGATACAGCACCAAGTCCACTTACATGTATATTTCCTGCTTTACACTTAAGATCTTGATTATATGCACATTCAGTTGCATTACACTTTAAATTTTCTGTTTGCATTTTATTTACCTCCTTAAGAAATATCTATTTTATTATTTCCAAAAGGTAAAATATAATTCGATTATATATTTTTAAAATATATAAAATACAATATTAAATATAGGATATGTTAAGTAGTTAAGATTCATTTTTTTGAGATATTTTTTCTTTAGTTCTTTTGTCTATTTCTTTTTTTAGTTCTTTTAAATAAGGGGAAAATCCAATCTTATCTACACCATAAGTAAACTGCAAATCATATTCTAGTGGAATCCAAGTACTAATATCCGCTTCGTTATGCTGAATAACTGCCTCCAAGTTATCTAATGCTTTATAAAGTTTAGCTTCATCAGTTTTGCGTTCATTCATTTCTTTTAAAAGTTCTGTGAATTCTTCACGATAAGGAGTAGGGAAGGTTTCAATCCAGTTAAAAAATATTTCTTCTTCTTTTTTACTATCTTCTTCTTTTTTCTCAAAAGTAGGAATATCACCAGTAAAGGCCTCACCTAAATCATGAATTAAACACATACGAATTACCTTATCCATATCAATATTAGGAAATTCATCACGCATTAATAATGCCATTAATGCAATACGCCAGCTATGCTCGGCTACACTTTCATTGCGTCCGCTAGATGTCCATGAGTGCCTAGTATTACATTTTAGCTTTTCTGCTACTGTTAATATTTCTAGAAATGTTGATGTATTCATTTAAATTTACCCATATAGGTTTTTATTTAAAAAATATTTAGTCTAAGTTTTTACCAGTAAATGCCAATGGTAAAAGTTCTTCTAATATATATTCTAAATATTCATCTGTGCTTTTTGCAATAATTATTTTGAAATTTTTTAAATTACAAAACTCTGCCATTACTTGTCTACATACAGCACAAGGAGCACAAAAATCTCCTTCTCCAGCTTTTACACCTCTTTATTACCTACAACTGCTATAGCAGTAAAATCTTTTTCTCCTTCAGAAATCGCTTTAAAGAAAGCAGTTCTCTCAGCACAGTTTGTTGGAGTGAATGCTGCATTTTCAATATTACATCCTTGATAAATTTTACCACTAGCCCCAAGTAAAGCTGCACCTACATTAAAGTTTGAGTATGGAGTATAACAAAACTTTTGAGCATCAAATGCTTTTTCTATTAGTAGCTTTTTATTAATCATATAATTGTCCTCCTAATTTTCATTAAAGTTGTCTAATATAGAATGATTACTTTTAGGTGGAAAAATCATATTAACAAGCTTATCAAAATCCTTAACTCTTATAAACCCTTTATTATATTCGATGATATTATCCTCAATGAGCTCTTTTATAACCCTATTAACACTTCTAATATTTGATCCAACACCTTCGACTAAGATGTCTTTATGGACTAAATCTAAGTCATACTCATCTAAAAACTTCCATAAAAAGAAAAGTAATCTATGTTTTAGAGAATAAGCAATATTTGCCTTACTATTAATAGATGTATGATACATTCTCTGAGAAAGTTGAATATTTATATATAAAGAAAAATCACTATCAGATTTAACCCATTCTAAAAAATAATTTTTAGGTATTTTAATAACATCACAAGGTTCAATTGCTTCTACATAGTTTAGTATTGGTTTATCAATAAAAACTTCTAATTCACCGAATAATTCATTTTCACAATAAATGTTTTCTAAATATTTAATTCCAGTGGGTGTTAGAGAATAAACTTTAACCTTACCTTTTTTTATTATATATACAAAATTAGCAGTTTCATTTTGTGATAAGATCTTATCAAAAGTATTAAATGTTAAATTAATAAAGTTATTTTTTATATAATTAGGACAAGTATCTAAAAAATAAGATAAGTTGTTCATATGTATTCTCCTTATTAAATATAATGTAAACAAATTATATCATATAACTTATTATAAACAAGATATAGACAATAAATTAGGGACAATTGTCCAAAAACAAAGAATGCAAAAGTAAACTAGGTAAAACAAAGTTTTAATTATCTTTGTTAGAAAGTATAGTTCTAATAAATAGCTCAACTTGTGGAAACTTATAATAAGAATTTTTATATAAAATATAAGAATTTCTTACAAAAGGAGTACCATCATTAAAATATAAAGGCTTTTTATAGCCTTCAAACTTATCTAAACAAACTTGTGGAAGGACACTCCAACCTATACCAGCTTCACACATTTCCAAAATAACCTCTATATTATCAATATCTAATCTAGATGAATTCATAAGCAGATTATTTTCATTAAACCATTTCTTTATTAAACTTTGAAAAGCAGCGTCAGTATGCCGATTAATATATGGTAGAGAATTAAGATTATCAATATCGCATTCATTTTGGTAAACAAAGTAAACTTGTTCCTCTTTTAAAGGTATTTTTCCCTCATCCCAATTAAAGTCGCCTCTAACTATAGCAATAGAAATTTCGTCATTTTTTAACATGTTAAATATATTTATACTTTTACTTACAATCATTTTAATATTTACATTTGGATAATTTAGAGTAAAGTCTCTAATAACAGGTGGAAGTTTATAATTTGCATAGTTTACAGAAACTCCTATGTTTAAATTGCCACTAATAGTTCCTTTATTAGAAGATATATACTCCTTCATATCTTTTATGCTGGAGTTAATTGTTTTTATATAGGGTACTATAGATTCTCCGAAAGGAGTAAATAAGACTCCTTTTTTTGAGCGCAATATAAGTTCAAATCCTAGTTCTGATTCTATATTTTTTATTCTTTTTGTTAAAGTTGGTTGTGTTAAATAAAGCTTATTTGCAGCTTTTGTTATATTTTTAGTTTCGTGCAAAGTTAATATAATCTCGTAATCTTTTTCGTTCAAGTTAAATTCATCCCTTCTAGAAGTTTATTAAATATGTATGTCATAAATATTATAACATTCAAATCAAAAGATATTAATATTTTACAACCATTCCAAAATGGAATGAATAATTATAAAATTATACTATTTTACTAATTATTCATAAATTGATATATTAGGGGTAATAGAGAATGTATACAAAAATAAAAAAATGTATACATATAATTGTTAAATATGAAGTCAAAAAGGAGAAAAAGGATGGAATTATTAGTTACGGCTACTGCTGGTACACTAGAATCAAGTGATATTCAAATTATATTAGAGCCAAATGATAATGGAATAGTTATTGAACTTGAGAGTACAGTAATGGCTCAGTTTGGAGAGCAAATTGAAACTGTTATAAAAAAAACACTAGAATCTTTAAATGTAGAAAATGCAAAAGTATTTGCAAATGACAAAGGGGCTATAGACCCTGTAATAATAAGTAGAGTACAGGCTGCAGTATATAGATCTGCTCAAAATAATGACTATAAGTGGAGATAAGGAGATATAAAAATGAAATTAAGACGTTCAATGCTATTTGTTCCTGGAAATAATCCTGGAATAATAAGAGATGTTCATATATATAAGCCAGACTCAGTAATGTTTGA
>NZ_JADNAX010000011.1:21900-61217 GCF_015550495.1 Romboutsia sp. 1001713B170207_170306_H8 | reverse complement strand
AGGTCGAGGACTTGACCAATAAATTTAAATGATAAATCAATAAATGATATGCAGTTTTTAGAGTATTAACTCTAAAACTTAATATAAGTTAATCGAAAGATTATGTGGTTATTATAGCAAAGAGGATACACCTGTTCCCATTCCGAACACAGAAGTTAAGCTCTTTAGCGCTGATGGTACTCGGAGGGCAACCTCCCGGGAGAGTAAGACGTAGCCACGTAATCTTTTTTATTATATTTAAATAATCATTAAAAAAGAGAGGAAATTACCTCTCTTTTTTAATTTTTTTTATTTTCATGTCATATAAATTATACATATACTATCTTCTTATTTTTAAATTAGTAAAAAATATAAACTTTTATAGTTTATTAAATAAAATCAAAATTTTATTATCGTTAAATATACTTAAATATATATAGGTATTTTAAAAAGATGCAAACTTAAAGTTATTTACTTTTACAAATTTATATTATTAATTAAGGAAGTTGAATGATTATATTCAAAATTCTGTAAATTTAGATTATAATCTTTAATATTATTAAAGATTATAATAAGGGGGAATATTATGCTGAAAGGATTTAAGAAAGTATTAGTAGCGAATAGAGGAGAGATTGCTATAAGAGTATTTAGGGCATGTTCTGAGTTAGGTATAAAAAGTGTGGGAATATACAGTAAAGAAGATAAATATAGCTTATTTAGAACAAAAGCAGATGAATCATATATGATAGGTGAAGGAAAAGGTCCAGTTGATGCTTACTTAGATATGGATGGAATAATAGAGCTTGCTAAAAGTAAGAATGTTGATGCTATACACCCTGGATATGGTTTTTTATCTGAAAATCCTGAATTTGTACGTAAATGTGAAGAAAATGGCATAACATTTATCGGTCCAACTGCAGAAATAATGAATATGATGGGAGATAAGATAAATTCAAAAAAAATAGCTAAAGAAGTAAATGTTCCGACTATACCTGGAATTAATAAACCTATAGAAAGTGCAAAAGAAGCTAAGGAAGTAGCTGCACAAATTGGATATCCAGTTATGTTAAAAGCCTCTAATGGTGGTGGCGGAAGAGGCATGAGGGTTGTTTATAATGAAGATAAAATAGAGTTTGAATATCAAACTGTATGTAGCGAATCTAGAAAGGCTTTTGGCGAAGATGTTATATTTATAGAAAAATATGTTGTTGATCCAAAGCATATAGAAGTTCAAATACTAGGAGATAAATACGGAAATATTGTACACCTTCATGAAAGAGATTGCTCTGTACAAAGAAGACACCAAAAGATAATAGAGTATGCACCAGCTTTTTCCTTAGCAAAAGAGCTTAGAGATAGTATTTGTAATGATGCTTTGAAGATAGCTAAGCATGTAGGCTATATTAATGCTGGAACATTAGAATTTTTAGTAGATTCTAGTGGAAAATACTATTTCATAGAGATGAATCCTAGAATACAGGTTGAACATACTGTGACAGAAATGGTTACAGGTATAGATATAGTACAAAGCCAAATACTTATAGCCCAAGGTTATAGATTAGATAGCGATAAAATTAATATAAAATCCCAAGATGATGTTAAGTTAATGGGGTACTCAATACAAGCAAGAATAACAACTGAAGATCCAGAGAATAACTTTATGCCTGATACAGGTAAAATTCAAGTATATAGAACAGGATCAGGATTCGGGATAAGGTTAGATGGTGGAAATGGATTTACAGGTGCTGAAATAAGCCCATATTATGATAGTTTACTTGTAAAGACAATATCTTTCGATAGAACGTTTCAAGGTGCTATTAACAAGACGATTAGATCTATAAAAGAAATAAGAATAAGGGGTGTTAAAACAAATATAGGATTTTTAAATAATGTATTAAAAAATCCTATATTTAAAGAAGGTAAGTGTAGTACTAAATTTATAGATGAAAATCCAGAGTTATTTGAAATAAAGAAGGGAAAAGATAGGGGAACGAAATTATTACAATTTATTGGAAATATAGTAGTAAATGATAATAAATGCAAAGAAAAGCCAGTATTTGATCAGATTCATAAACCTCATATTAAAGATAATATACCTAAAATAGAAGGTAGCAAAAATTTATTTGATAGACTAGGAAAAGATAATTATATAGAAAAAATAAAGAATGAAAAGAAATTATTATTAACTGATACTACGATGAGAGATGCTCATCAATCATTACTTGCAACTAGGTTTAGAACATATGATTTTTTACAAGTAGCACATCCTACAAATGAATATATGAAAGATCTATTTTCATTAGAGATGTGGGGAGGAGCTACATTTGATGTTGCTTATAGATTTTTAAATGAATCTCCATGGATAAGATTACAAAAACTAAGAAAAGAAATACCTGATATAATGTTTCAAATGTTATTTAGAGCTTCTAATGGAGTTGGATATACTAATTATCCAGATAATGTAATAAAAGAATTCTTAAAAGAGTCAGCAAGGCAAGGTATAGATGTGTTTAGAATATTTGATTCACTAAACTGGGTAGAGAATATGAAGTTGTCAATAGATACAGCTTTAAATACTGGAAAAATTGTTGAGGCAAGTATATGTTATACCGGCGATGTTCTAAATCTAGAAAAAACTAAATATGATTTAGAGTATTATATAAAAATGGCTAAAGAACTAGAAGCATTAGGATCAGATATAATCTGTATTAAAGATATGGCAGGACTACTTAAACCACAAGCTGCGTATATACTAATAAAGGCTTTAAAAGAAAATGTTAAAGCACCTATACACCTTCATACACACGATACAAGTGGAAATGGTGTGGCAACATGTTTAATGGCATCACAAGCAGGTGTAGATATAGTTGATGGAGCATTAGAAACTATGTCGGGTCTTACAAGTCAGCCATCATTAAATGCTATAGTAGAAGCACTTAAATTTACAGAGAGGGATACAAATATTGATTTATATGGGTATAGAGAAATTGGAAACTATTATGCTGATTTAAGAAAATTATACAAACGATTTGAAAGCGGGTTGTCAAATTCTTGTTCAGAAATATATGAATATGAAATACCTGGTGGTCAATATTCTAATTTAAAACCTCAAGCTGATAGCCTAGGATTAGTGGGTAGATTTGAAGAAGTTAAAGAAAAATATAAAGAGGCTAATGAAGTAGTTGGTGACATAATAAAGGTAACCCCATCATCAAAAGTAGTTGGTGATTTAGCAATATTTATGACTAAAAATAATTTAACAAAAGATAACATAATAGAAGAAGGTAAAAAGCTATCATTTCCAGATTCAGTAGTGGATTTCTGTAAAGGAATGATAGGTCAACCAGAGGGTGGTATACCTAAAGAATTACAAAAAGTGGTTTTAAAAGGAGAAGAATCTATAAATGTTAGACCTGGTTTATTAATACCAAAATTTGACTTTATAAATAAAAAAAGATATTTAGATAAAAAATTTAATATAAAATCCAATATAAGAAACGCGCTAAGCTATTCGTTATATCCTAGAGTATATGAAGATTACTTAAAGCATTTTCAAGAATATAGTGATATTTCTAAATTAGATAGTGAAGTGTTTTTTCATGGCTTAAATAGAGGTGAAGAATGTGATGTTGAAATAGAAGAAGGTAAAGTCCTAAGTATTAAATTAATGGGAATAGGTAAAGTAAAAGAGAATGGGTACAGAACAGTATTATTTGAGTTAAATGGAATGTCTAGAAAGATAGAAATTAAAGATAACAATTTCTCTGGAGAAATAAACCAAGTTATAAAGGCAGATATTGATAATCCATTACAAATAGGAGCAAGTATTCCTGGTAAGGTTATAAAAATATTAGTTGAAGAAGGAGATGAAGTAAAAGAACATGAACCACTGATAATTATAGAAGCTATGAAGATGGAAACTAATATAGTATCTAGAGCAAATGGAAAGATAAAATCAATTAAGGTAAGTGAAAATGACATAGTAGGGGATTCTCAGTTATTGATTGAAATGGAGTAGCAATTAAAAACTCTATATAGATTAAGCATTGGATTCTATATAGAGTTTTTACTATAAAAAAATGATTTTTATATAATTAGTAGAATAGTATTTAATATAAATAACTAATTATTAATATTTTAATTCTACTTATTTCTCAGGAAATATAGAGCTTTACGTTAAATAACTAAATAAAAACAGGATAAATATATACTATAAAGTGAATAATTCTTTATGAGGATACTAATAAATATATTTTAATTAAGGTTAAGGCGTATAGCGGGAATGTTATATCATTTAAATAAATTCACCACCTGCAAATACAAAAATTTTAAATTATTTAATAAAATATTTTAAATAAGATTTTGTATAAATTAAAAAAGGTAGGTGCCTATATGAAAATATATGATAGTAACATGTTAAGAAATATAGCAATATTGGGACATAGTGGATGTGGAAAAACAAACTTAATTGAAGCAATATCATATACATCAAATCTAACAAAAAAAATACCTAATTTAACCGATAAAACTAATATGACTTATAGAATGAATTTAGTACCTGTTGAGTATGGCGATTATAAGTTTAATCTATTAGACACTCCGGGATATTTTGATTTTACTGGAGAAGTTATATCATCTCTTAGAGCAAGTGATGCAGCTGTTATAGTGATAGATGCTACCACTCCTATTCAGGTTGGAACAGAAAAGTCATTAGAACTAACAGAAAATATTCCTAAGATAATGTTTATAAATAAGATAGATAATGAAAAAGCAAGATATAAAGATGCAATAGCAATGTTAAGAGATAAGTATGGAAATAAAGTAATACCTATGATAATACCTATATACAAAGACAAAAAATTTATTAGACTACATAATATTTTTGAGAGTATGGATGATTTAGAGAATGAATTTAAAACAGAAGCACTAACTGTAAAAGATGCATTAATGGAATTAATCGCTGAAACAGATGACGAAATTCTAGACAAATACTTTAGTGGAGAAGAATTAACATCATTAGAGATTCAAAAAGGAATTACAATTGGGATGCAAAGAGGAGATATAATACCTGTAATTTGTGGTTCAACTATACACAATATAGGAACTAAAGAAATTTTAGAAACAGTATCTTCTTACTTAAATCCTAAGTATAAAAGTAATGCTGGTGGATTTGAAGGGATCATATTTAAAACAATAGTAGACCCATTTAAAGGTAAGATATCATATTTAAAAGTAACTCGTGGAGAAATAGTATCAGGTATAGATGTATATAATGTAAATAAATCAATAAAAGAAAAAATAGACACGTTATATATTATAAAAAATGGAGATTTAGAAGAAATTGATAAGGCAGAATGTGGAGATATAGTAGTTTTAACTAAACTAAACTCATTACAAACTGGGGATACTTTATCTATTAACAAGGAAGGTGAACCACTAGAAAAAATTAATTTACCAAAACCTCAAATATATTATGCTATAGTACCTAAAAATAAAGGTGATGAGGAAAAAATAAGTGCAGCATTAAATAAAATAGTCGAAGAAGATCCTACTATAAGTTGGTATAGAAATTCAGAAACTAAACAAGCCCTTATAGGAGGGCAAGGAGAGCTTCACATAAATACTGTGAAGAATAGAATGAGAGAAAAGTTTGGAGTAGATGTTGAATTAGATGACCTTAAAGTAGCATATAGAGAAACAATTAAAGGATCTGCGGATGTTCAAGGTAAACATAAAAAACAATCTGGAGGTCATGGACAGTATGGTGATGTAAAGATTAAATTTGAAAGAGGAAATAAAGACTTTGAATTTGGAGAAGAAATTTTTGGTGGATCTGTTCCAAAACAATATATACCAGCAGTTGAAAAGGGTTTAAGAGACTCTATGATGAAAGGTATTTTAGCTGGATTCCCTGTTACTAATATAAAAGCAACCCTTTATGATGGATCTTATCATGATGTAGACTCTTCAGAAATGGCATTTAAAATGGCAGCTAATATAGCGTTCAAAAAAGGAATGGAAGAAGCAGAACCTATTTTACTAGAACCAATAATGAAATTAAAAATTACTATTCCAGAAGAATATATGGGAGATGTGATGGGAGATATAAGTAAAAGAAGAGGTAAGATATTAGGAATGGAGCCTGATAATAGAGGCAAACAAATCATATATGCAGAAGCTCCACAGGCAGAAACATTTAAATATGCGATAGATCTAAGATCAATGACTCAAGGTAGGGGATATTTTGAAATGGAGCTAGAAAAGTATGAAGAAGTTCCAGACTCTATTGCTGAGAAGATAATATCAAGTGCAAATGCTAAAGTACACTAATACTATTTATTTAGATATATTTATATGAAGTAATAAGAAAGTAAATATATAAATATTCTAGTCATTAGCATAAATATTTTTGCTAATGACTAGAATATTTCAAATTATTTTTTTAGTACAGACAGATAATTAATAGTAGATGCATATAGTATAAGTATATCTAAATCTAATATAGAAGGAGGTAAAGATATATGTACTTCAATCGATTTACTCAACGAGCTAAAGCTGCAATTGATTTAGGAATAGATTCAGCTAAAAAGTTAGGGAATAAAGTAGTAGGAAGTGAGCATATACTTTTGGGCCTTCTAAAAGAACAGGAAGGTATAGCGGCTAAAGTACTTACAAAATTAGGTGTGACTGAAGAATACTTAGAAGCAAAGATTATTGAATTAGAAGGTAAAAATGATGCAGTAACGGAAGAAGTAACATTAAGTCCACGAACTAAGCAAATACTAGAGCTTTCAGGTATGTTTGCTAATAAATTAAAAACAAACTATATAGGCACAGAACATATATTATTAGCAATTGCTCAAGAAGGTGAAGGTATAGGTATAAAAATATTAAATTATTCTGGAATAAGTCAGAGAGACATAGTTCAATTAATAATAGAGATGATGGGAATAGAATCATACTCAGTCCAAGTTAGCAATGAAGTTAGTTATACAAATAATGAGGAGGTTCCATCATCTAAGTTATTAGATAAGTATGGAAAAAATTTAACTTTATTCGCTAAACAGAATAAGTTAGATCCTGTCATAGGTAGAGAAAAGGAAATACAAAGAATAATTCAAATATTAAGCAGAAGGACAAAAAATAATCCTGTTCTTATAGGAGACCCCGGTGTAGGTAAAACAGCAGTGGTAGAAGGTTTAGCATTAAACATTGCACATGGAAATGTTCCTGAAAATTTAAGAAATAAGTTATTATATACACTAGATATGGGATCATTACTAGCAGGAGCCAAATATAGAGGTGAATTTGAAGAGAGAGTAAAGCAAGTTGTAGATGAAGTAATTAAGAATGGTAGTATAATACTATTTATAGATGAGATGCATACAATGATAGGGGCTGGAGCCACAGGTGAAGGCTCAATAGATGCATCAAATATATTAAAACCAACTTTATCAAGAGGAGATATACAAATTGTAGGAGCAACTACGATTGACGAATATAGAAAGCATGTAGAAAAAGATGCGGCCTTAGAAAGAAGATTTCAACCGATATTAATAAATGAACCAAGTAAAGAAGATAGTATAGATATTTTAAAAGGATTAAGAGATAAATATGAAGCACACCATAAAGTAAAGATAAGTGATGAAGCAATAGAGGCAGCTGTAGATTTATCAATCAGATATATTACAGATAGATTTTTACCAGACAAAGCAATAGATTTAATTGATGAGGCAGCATCTAAGGTTAGACTAAAAGAAAATACACCGCCAATAAGTATAAAAGAATTAGAAGATAAAATAAAAAATATAGATAAAGAAAAAGAAGAAGCTATAAGAGGCCAAGATTTTGAAGAAGCAGCTAAAATTAGAGATGAAGAAGGTAAACTAAAACGAAAACTAGAAAATGTAAAAAGAGATTGGAGAAACGCATCTTCTAAGAATTATGACTTAGTAGATGCAGATGTAGTAGCCGAAGTTGTTGGTTTATGGACTGGAATACCTGTAAATAAAATAGTAGAAGAAGAAGCTGAAAAATTATTACACCTAGAGGAAATATTGCACAAAAGAGTTGTTGGACAAAATGAAGCTGTAAATTCAATTTCTAAGGCGATAAGACGATCAAGAGCAGGTTTAAAGGATCCAAACAGACCAATTGGCTCATTTTTATTCTTAGGCCCAACAGGGGTTGGTAAAACCGAATTAAGTAAAGCTTTAGCAGAAGCCCATTTTGGAGATGAAAATCAAATTATAAGAATTGATATGTCAGAATATATGGAAAAACATTCAGTATCAAGGATGATAGGTTCTCCTCCTGGATATATAGGTCATGATGATGGTGGTCAATTAACTGAAAAGGTAAGAAAGCAACCATACTCTGTAGTGTTATTTGATGAAATAGAAAAAGCCCATCCAGATGTTTTTAATATATTATTACAAATATTAGATGAAGGAAGACTTACAGACTCTAAAGGTAGATCTGTTGATTTTAAAAACACAATTATAATAATGACATCTAATGTTGGGGCAACTAAAATTAAGCATCAAAAAACTCTAGGATTTAGTACAATAAGCGATAATGAAAAATCAAAAGATGAGTATGAGAAAATGAAAGAATGCATAATGGTTGAGTTAAAGAAACAATTTAGACCTGAATTTTTAAATAGAATAGATGATATAATTGTATTCCACGCATTAAGTGAAGAACATATAGCTAAAATCGTAGTATTAATGGCAGATAAAGTAATTAAAAGATTAGAAAATATGGAAATTAATTTAGAAATGAAAGAAGATGCAATAAGTTTAATAGCTAAAGCAGGTATAGATTTAGAGTATGGTGCAAGACCACTAAAAAGAGCAATACAAAAAGAATTAGAGGATCAGTTATCTGAAGCAATATTGAAAGGTGAGATAAAAAAAGGAAACTCTGTAATAGCAACAATTAAAAATAATAAAGTGGTTTTTGTCACAAAATAGTAGTAATATAATAAGAGGAGTAAAACTCCTCTATTTTTGTAAAAAAAATTTAAATACATTTACATATTATTCCATGCAAATGTTAAAATTATATAGTACAATAGTAAATTAAGGGTGATTTAAAAAATGGCAAAAATTAGAACAAAATATGTATGTCAAGAGTGTGGATATGAAACTAGTAAATGGTTGGGAAAATGTCCAGAATGCACAAAATGGAATACATTTGTAGAAGAAATAGAACAAAAGAATTCAAGAAAAGAAGTTTTTATTATAGATAAATCTTCATCAAAGCCTGTGAATATAAATGCTATAGAAACTAAAGAAGAAGAAAGATTTTCTACAGAGATAGCAGAATTAGATAGAGTTCTTGGTGGAGGAATTGTAAAAGGATCATTGGTACTTGTAGGAGGAGACCCTGGAATAGGTAAATCAACTCTTTTAATTCAAGTATCAAGTAATGTAGCAAATGCAGGAAGAAAAGTTTTATATATATCAGGAGAAGAATCTGAGTCTCAAATTAAGATGAGAGCAAAAAGATTAGGAATTAATTCCGATAATTTATATATATTTGCAGAAAATAACTTAAGTATAATAGAAGCAAACCTAGATACAATAAGTCCGGATTTAATCATAGTAGACTCAATACAAACAGTATATAGCCCAGAAATTGCTTCAGCGCCAGGGACTGTTAGTCAGATTAAAGAAGGTACTGCTAAGTTTATGAAAATTTCTAAAAAAATGGGTATATCTACTTTTGTAGTTGGACATGTAACAAAAGAAGGATCTTTAGCAGGTCCTAAGTTATTAGAGCATATGGTTGATACTGTAATATATTTTGAAGGGGAAAGATACAATACTTATAGATTAGTTAGGGCTGTAAAAAATAGATTTGGATCTACTAATGAGCTAGGAGTATTTGAGATGAGAGATTTAGGATTAGTAGAGCTTGATAATCCATCAAAAGTATTAATATCTGAAAAACCAAAAGACGTTGCAGGATCAGTAATTATATCTACTGTAGAAGGTACAAGACCAATGTTATTGGAATTACAAGCATTAGTATCTCCAACTAGTTTTGGAATAGCCAAAAGAACAGCTACAGGAGTTGATTTTAATAGAGTAGCCTTGTTGTTAGCAGTACTTGAAAAGCGTGTAGGTCTACAAATACAAAATCAAGATGTGTATATAAATGTTGTAGGAGGAATAAAGATTAATGAACCTTCTATAGATATGGGAATAATACTTGCGGTAGCATCTAGCTTTAGGAATATACCAGTATCAGAAGACGTAGTGGTAACGGGAGAAGTTGGGTTAACAGGAGAGGTAAGAGCAGTTAGCTTTATAGAAAAAAGAATTGCAGAGTGTAAAAAGCTAGGTTTTAAAAAGATAATTATTCCTAGAAATAATTATGATGCAGTTAAAGAAGTAACAGGGATAGATATTATTCCTGTAGATAATTTAAGACAAGCTATTAATATAGTGCTAGGGGGGAATAGATAGTAATGGATAATTTCCTAAGCAATAAAGAAATATTACAAGCATTAAAAATGATATCTCCAGGAACACAACTGAGACAAGGACTGGACAATGTTTTAAAGGCTAAAACTGGTGGTCTTATAGTAATTGCTACAAATGAAGAAATAATGGATGTTGTAGATGGTGGATTTGCCATAAATGCAGAATACTCTCCAGCATATGTTTATGAGTTAGCAAAAATGGATGGTGCTATAGTTATTAGTGGAGATACTAAAAAGATATTATATGCGAATGCGCAACTTATACCAGATTACTCAATTCCTACATCGGAAACAGGAACTAGACATAGAACAGCGGAAAGAGTGGCTAAGCAAACAGGGGCTATTGTTATAGCAATTTCACAAAGACGAAATATAATAACTGTTTATCAAGGTGAATACAAATATGTAGTGGAAGAAATATCTAAAATATTTACAAAAGCTAATCAAGCAATACAAACTTTAGAAAAGTATAAGGCTGTTTTAGATCAGGCTGTAATAAGTCTTAATGCATTAGAATTTAAGGATTTAGTTACTATTTATGATGTTGCTTTAGTTATACAAAAGATGGAAATGGTTATGAGAATTACTAACATAATAGAGAATTATGTGATAGAATTAGGTGTAGAAGGTAATTTAGTAAGCATGCAATTAGAAGAGTTAATGGGTACAGCTAGAATAGATCAGAAGCTTATATTCAAGGATTACAAGAGAGAAGATTTAGGAATTACAGACTTTAATAAAAAAATGAGAAGCTTAAGCGATGAAGAACTTATAGACTTAGCAAATATGGCTAGGATATTAGGATACAGTGGATTCTCTGAAAGTATGGATATGGCAATAAGACCTAGAGGATACAGAATACTTAATAAGATACACAGATTACCTGCAACAATAATTGAAAATTTAGTTAATTATTTTGATAATTTCCAGGAAATTGTAAGAGCTTCAATTGAAGAGCTTGATGAGGTAGAAGGTATAGGAGAAATAAGAGCGACTTATATAAAAAATGGACTTATAAAAATGCAGCAGTTAGTATTATTAGATAGGCATATATAAAAGATGTTACAACTTTGTTATTGAATAAAAGAAATAAGTTAGAATATAATGAAGATATTAAATAGATAACTAGGGGGTGAAATTTTGATACGAAGAATAATAAGGGCACTCATAGGAATTGCCGGTTTTGTATTAGGATTTGCTACATACTTAGCGTTAATGGAAAATATCGAATTTTTAAAATTTGGAAATATAGTATATGGATATATAGCATCGATTGGTGTAGGAGCAATATTAGGATTTGTGTTTTATAAGTTAGAACCTTGGGTTGTAAATAAAACTAAAGAATTAGTAAAAATATTGGATACTGAAATGTCAAAGTATCCTCAAACAGATATATTATTAGGAGCTATAGGTCTTATAATTGGTTTAGTTATTGCATACTTAATAGTTGGATTAATAAATACAATAGTAAGAATACCATTAATAAATGGAGTTTTAGCATTAATAACGTACATATTCATGGGATATTTAGGAATAAGAATAGCTCTTAAAAGTAGAGATGATTTATTTAATATAAATAAGCTTGCTAGATTATCAAATAGCATAAAAGATAAAAGTGGCAAAAAAGAAGTTAATAAAGGTATACCTGTAAAAGTATTAGATACTAGTGTAATTATAGATGGAAGAATAGCTGATATCTGTAAAACTGGATTTATAGAAGGTAAATTAATTATACCTAAGTTTGTTTTAAATGAATTACAACATATAGCAGACTCTTCAGATGACTTAAAAAGAGTTAGAGGAAGAAGAGGACTTGATATATTAAATATTATTCAAAAAGAGTTGGATATAGAAGTTGAAATAAGTGAAACAGACTTTGATGATATTCCTGAAGTTGATAGTAAATTATTAAAATTAGCTCAAGTTTTAGGTGGTAAGGTAGTTACAAATGATTATAATCTAAACAAAGTGGCTCAATTTCAAGGCGTTGAAGTATTAAATATAAATGAGTTAGCAAATGCAATAAAACCAGTTGCAATACCTGGAGAAGAAATGGTAGCTCAGGTTGTAAAAGAAGGTAAAGAAGCTAATCAAGGTATAGCATACTTAGATGATGGTACCATGATAGTTGTAGATGGTGGTAGAAAGCATATGGGTGAAACTATAAGAGTTTTAGTTACATCTGTACTTCAAACACCAGCAGGAAGAATGATATTTGGAAAACCTAAAAATTAATTATATTAAAAAGGAGTTATATTAAGAGTTATTGGAGAAATTCTTAGTATAACTCTTTTTTTAATAAGAAAATAAATGATAAAACTAATAAAGATTATATTTTAAAGAAAAGGTCATTTAGGATATAATGAATCAGAGAAGAATGCTTGAATAGTAAGAATTTAAGAGGTGGAATAATGAATAGCGTTATAATTGTAGCTGCTGGAAGCGGCAAAAGAATGAATATGGGTATTAATAAGCAATTTATAAAGTTAAATGAAAAGGAAATAATAGCTCACACTATAGAAACTTTTTATAAAAATGAAAATATAGATGAAATTATTGTATGTATAAAAAAAGAAGAAGAAGAATTTTTTAAGGATAAAATTATAGATAGATATAGTTTTAAAAATATAAAAATAGCCTATGGAGGCAAAGAAAGACAAGATTCAATATATAATGGTCTAAAGCTTATAGATAGTAGGTGTGAAATAGTCTTAATACATGATGGAGCAAGGCCTTTTGTAAGTGAGAGAATAATAAATAATTCTATTAAAGTTGCAAGGGAGAAGAAAGCTGTTGTAGTGGGAATGCCTGTAAAAGATACGATTAAATTCGTTGATGATGGAAGTATAAAAGATACACCTAACAGAGAAAATTTATGGTCAGCTCAAACACCACAAAGTTTTGAATATAAACTTATTATGAGAGCATATGAAGAAGCTTATAAGCATGATTATTACGGTACGGATGATTCTATGCTTGTTGAGAAAATTGGACAACAAGTTACAATGATAATGGGTTCATATGATAATATAAAAATTACTAGTCCAGAAGATATAGGAATTGGAGAACAAATTTTAAACTTACAAAAACATGTATAATTATATAGGAGGTATAATATGAGAATAGGAATAGGATATGATGTTCATAAATTAGTAGAAAATAGAAAGTTAATTATAGGTGGAGTGAATGTTCCACATGAAAAAGGATTATTAGGTCACTCAGATGCTGATGTTTTAACTCATGCAGTTATGGATTCGATATTAGGAGCACTTGCTTTAGGGGATATTGGTAAGCATTTCCCGGATAATGATGAAAAATATAAAGGTGCTGATAGTATAAAATTGTTAGAGTTTGTAAATAATTTAATAAAGAATAAAGGTTATAAAATAAATAATGTAGATTGCACAATAATAGCTCAAAGTCCTAAAATGGCACCTCATATTCAAAAAATGAGAGAAAATTTCGCTAAAGCGTTAGATACAGATATAGATAACATAAATGTAAAAGCAACAACAGAAGAAGGTTTAGGATTTACTGGAGCTAAAGAAGGTATAGCAGCACAAAGTGTATGTACTATTGTAAAAGTTGACAAGTAATATTAAATAATATATTATTATGAATAGATTATTTGATAAAAGTAAATACCATAGTTAATAATATAAAATGCAATTATGAAGAAATAGTAAAAGATGAAATCTTTACAGAGAGGAAACGTGGCTGAGAGTTTCTAAGAGGAAGTTTTTGAACCAGTCTTCTAGCTTAAGAACAGTAACAAGTTCTTACGTTTTGGAGCGTTATATCCTACTTAAGGGAGCCTTATGGCTAATTAGAGTGGTACCGCGGAAAGCTAACCTTCCGTCTCTATATTTATTATAGAGACGGAAGGTTTTTTTGTATTTAAATTTTAAGAATGAATATTTAACCAAGGAGGAAATGTAAAATGAGAATGTCAAAGATGTTAATGCCAACATTAAAAGAAGTTCCATCTGATGCAGAAATAACAAGTCATCAGTTAATGTTAAGAGCAGGGATGATAAGAAAGATGGCTTCAGGAGTGTATAACCAATTACCTATGGGTATAAGAGTTTTTAATAAGATACAAAATATAATAAGAGAAGAAATGAATGCTAAAGGTGCTCAAGAAATACTATGTTCAGGTCTTATACCATCTGAGTTATGGAAAGAGTCTGGTAGATGGAATGTAATGGGACCAGAAATGTTTAGATTAAAAGATAGAAACGAAAGAAGTTACTGTATGGGTCCAACTCATGAAGAAGTTTTTACTGATTTAGTAAGACAAGAAGTTACATCTTATAAGCAACTTCCATTAAATTTATATCAAATACAAGTAAAATATAGAGATGAAAGAAGACCTAGATTTGGTGTTATGAGAACTAAAACTTTCACAATGAAAGATGCATATAGTTTCGATGTAGATCAAGAAGGATTAGATAAGTCATATCAAGATATGTTTGAAGCATATACAAATATATTTGCTAGATGTGAATTAGAAAACAGCCCAGTTCAAGCTGATTCAGGAGCAATGGGTGGATCAGCTTCAGCTGAGTTTATGGTTAAATCAGAAGTTGGAGAAGATGAGATAGTATTCTGTTCAGGATGTGACTATGCTGCTAATATAGAAAAAGCAACTTCAGTAAATCATGAAGCTTCAAATGAAGAAATGAAAGAAATGAAGGAAGTTCATACTCCAGGAGTTCATACAATAGACGAATTAGTAGAATTCTTCAAAGAAGATGCAGGTAAGTTTGCAAAAACTTTAATATACTATGCTGATGGAAAATCTGTAGCAGTAGTAGTAAGAGGAGACAGAGATGTTAATGAAACTAAGGTTGCTAATGCTATAGGTGGAGCTGTAGAGTTTGAGCTTGCTAGCGAAACAACTATAAGAGAAGTAACAGGCGCTGAAGTTGGATTTGCTGGACCAATAGGAATAAAGACTGATTACTTATTAATAGACCAAGAAGTAGTAGATCAAAAAAATGTAGTAATAGGTGCTAATAAGACTGAATACCACATAGAAAATGCTAACTATGGAAGAGACTTTGAAGGTACAGTTGGAGACTTTAGAAACGTTAATGAAGGTGACAAGTGTACAAAGTGTGGTAGCGCTTTAGAAGTTGCTAGAGGTGTTGAAGTTGGACACATATTCAAATTAGGAACTAAATACTCAGAATCTATGGGAGCTACGTTCTTAGATAACAATGGTAAATCTCAACCAATAGTAATGGGATGTTACGGAATTGGTGTAGAAAGAACTGCAGCTGCTGTAATAGAACAACATCATGATGAAAATGGTATAATTTGGCCTTTAGCTATAGCTCCATATCATGTAGTAGTAGTTCCTGTAAACATTAAAAAAGATGAACATAGAGAAAATGCTGAAAAAATATATGAAGAGTTAAAAGCTATTGGCGTAGAAGTGCTATTAGATGATAGAGATGAAAGAGCTGGAGTTAAGTTCAAGGATTCTGAATTAATAGGTATACCAATGAGAATTACTGTAGGTAAAGATATAGTAGATGGAAAAGTTGAATTTAAGTTAAGAAATAGCCAAGATAAAGAAGTTATAGGATTAGATGAAATAAAATCTAAAGTAGAAGCTGAATTTATAAAAAATAATGTTAAATTAGGATAATAAATAAGATAGTATATATAATCCACTGTATATGTTAATAATTCTATGTATATGTGGATATATATACTATCTTAAATTGATTTAAAATCTAATTATCCACAAAAGGATTCCTTTTTAGTCATTTGGATAAAATAAAAATACAATATATAGACGTTTTTTGATATTATAAAAGATGTATGAAAATAATCAGGAGGTAAAGAGATGAGCGTAAGAGTAAGATTTGCTCCAAGTCCAACTGGATTTGTACATATAGGTAGTTTAAGAACTGCTTTATATAACTACTTATTTGCAAAAAAAATGGGCGGAGAATACATATTAAGAGTTGAAGATACTGATCAAACTAGATTAGTTGAAGGTGCTATAGAAAACATGTTAAATGCAATGAGCTGGGGTGGAGTTAACCACAGTGAAGGTGTTATGTTAGATGAAAATGGAAACATAGTTCAAAAAGGTGAATATGGTCCATATATACAATCAGAAAGATTAGATATATATAAAGAATACATACAAGAGTTATTAGATAGCGGAAAAGCTTACTACTGCTTCTGTTCAAAAGAAAGGTTAGATGAAGTAAGAGAAAAACAAAAAGAAGCTGGAGAAACTCCAAAATATGATGGTCACTGTAGAGATTTATCAAAAGAAGAAATCGAAGAAAAGATAGCAGCTGGTATACCTTATGTAATAAGACTAAGATTGCCAGAAAATCATGTAATAAAATTCACTGACTTAGTTAGAGGAGAAACTGAATTTAATACTAATGATTTAGATGATCAAGTTTTAATAAAAACTGATGGTTTCCCAACTTACCATTTTGCAGTTGTAGTTGATGACCATTTAATGAAAATAACTCATGTAATAAGAGGAGAAGAATGGGTTTCTTCAACTCCAAAGCATGTTTATTTATATGAAGCATTTGGATGGGAAGCTCCAACATTTGTACATTTACCAAATATACTTAACAAAGAAAAGAAAAAATTAAGTAAAAGACATGGTGATGTTGCAGTTGAAGATTTCAAGAAAAAGGGATACTTACCAGAAGGACTAATAAACTATGTTGCATTAGTTGGATGGTCTCCAGAAGATAATCAAGAATTATTCACTATGGAAGAATTAGAGAAAGCATTCTCGGTAGAGAGAGTATCTAAGAGTGGTGGAGTATTTGACACTGAAAAATTAAATTGGGTTAACCAACATTATATAAAAGAAGCGGATGATGCTTACTTAACAGACTTAGCTATACCATTCTTAGTTGAAGCTGGATTTGTTACAGAAGAAGAAGCCAAAGAAAAATATGACTTCTTAAAAGGTATGGTATCAGTGCTAAAAGAAAAATTACAATATGTAAAAGAAGTAACTGACCACGCTTCAATATTCTTTGGAGATAAGGTAGAGTTAGAAACTGAGGAATGTGAAGATTTCTTAAAGTTAGAGCATATACCGACGTTAGTAAATGCATTAGAAGAAAAAATATCTAATGCAGAAGTATTAGATGAGGCATTTGTAAAAGCTATGTTCAAAGAAATACAAAAAGAGCATGGAATAAAAGGTAAAAATTTATTTATGGGGTCAAGAATAAGTTTAACTGGTCAAATGCATGGACCGGATTTACCAAAAACTATGGAAGTTTTAGGAAAAGAAATTTGCTTAAATAGATTAACTTATGTAAAAAATAATATATTATAGTTAAAAAAAGTCCACTGCATAGCGGTGGGCTTTTTTATATGTAATTATTTGGAGGAAATATTTATATATGATAGTAGAGGAGTTTTATTATTAAAATTTAATATATAAATTATATGTTAATTAAGAAAATTAATAATAAATAGGTTTTAATAATTTAAAAATATTAAATAAATTGGTTTGTTTAAAAACAAGGGGGTACTATGTATAATAATATAGAAGATGTTAAAAAAGAGTTAGAACAACTTTGTGAGGATTACATAGAAGCATTAGAACTGTTAAAAAATAAAAATATAGTAAGTAATGATACTTTCGAAGAATGTGTAAGCAATAAAGTTTTATTCTTAGATAGGTAATACTGAATATTTTTTATAGAATAGCTGGATATAATAGTAATACTATTAATTGTAAGTGTTTTCAATTATAATATAGTATATAATTATTGTGTTATGGGAATTTATAACAATATAGTGAGGTGATGAGTGTGAAATTATATAATACAATGACTAGGCAGAAAGAAGAGTTTGTTCCTATTGAGGAAGGAAAGGTAAAGATGTATGTATGTGGACCTACGGTTTATAATTATATACATATAGGAAATGCAAGACCTTTTATTATATTTGATACATTAAGAAGATATTTAGAATATAGAGGCTATGATGTAACTTATGTGCAAAACTTTACAGATGTAGATGATAAAATTATAAAAAGGGGTCATGAAGAGGGAATATCTCCAGAAGAAGTTGCGAAGAAATATATAAATGAATATTTTGTAGATTCTGATGGATTAGGAATAAAGAGAGCATCTGTACACCCACAAGTTACAGATAATATACAACAAATAATAGATTTTGTTAAAGAACTAGAAGATAAAGGGTATGCATATGAAGTGAACGGAGATGTATACTTTGATACTAAAAAGTTTGAAGGTTATGGAAAGCTTTCAGGACAAAAACAAGATGAATTAGAAGCGGGTGCTAGAATAGAAGTAAACGATCAAAAAAGACATCCTATGGATTTTGTACTTTGGAAGGCAAAAAAAGAAGGAGAACCAGGATGGCAAAGTCCTTGGGGTGAAGGTAGACCAGGATGGCACATAGAATGTTCTGTTATGTCTAATAGATACTTAGGAGAAACGATAGATATACATGCAGGAGGCCAAGATTTAACTTTCCCACATCATGAAAATGAGATAGCTCAGAGTGAAGCTAGAAGTGGAAAAACTTTTGCTAATTACTGGATACATAATGGATATATAAATATAAATAATGAAAAAATGAGTAAATCAAAAGGAAACTTCTTTACAGTAAGAGATATATCTAAATTATATGATTTAGAAATTGTAAGGTTCTTTATGTTATCAGCTCATTATAGAAATCCAGTTAACTTTAGTGATGAGATGTTAAATCAAGCAAAAGCAGGTTTAGATAGATTGTATAATACTAAAGAAAAATTAGAATTTACTATAAGTAATTTAAAAGAATCTAATATGACACAAGGTGAATTAAAACTAGCAACAGAATTAGATGGATTTAGAAGTAAATTTATAAACTCTATGGATGATGATGTAAATACAGCAGATGCTATAAGTGTTATATTTGAATTAGCCAAGTTTATAAATTCAAATATTAATGAAAATTCATCATTAGAATTTGCTAATAAATGTTTAGATGAATTTAATGAATTAACTTCTGTATTAAATATAGTAAATAAGAAAAAAGATGATATACTAGATGAAGAGATAGAAAGCTTAATACAAAAAAGAACAGAAGCTAAGAAAAATAAAAATTATCAATTAGCGGATGAAATAAGACAAGAATTATTAGATAAAGGTATTGTCTTAGAAGATACAAGACAAGGTGTTAAGTGGAAAAGGATATAATCATGGATAGATCAGAATTAATTACTATATCACCACTAGTATTAGCTTATTTAGGAGACACTGTATATGAATCTTATGTAAGAGAGTACTTAATAAGAAAAAATATAAATAAAAAAGTTAATGACCTTCATAAAAGTGCTATAAAATATGTTAATGCAAAAGCGCAAGCAACTATTATACATGAAATAGAGAATGAATTAAGTGAAGATGAAATGAGAATTTATAAAAGAGGAAGAAATCAAAAATCTCATACATCTCCTAAAAATGCAGATATTATAGATTATAAGCATTCTACTGGATTTGAGGCATTAATAGGGTATTTATATTTAAATGAGGAGATAAGTAGGCTAAAGTATATAATATCTAAAGGTTTAGAAATTGTAGAAAATAATATGAAATAAAATTAGTTAAAAAGTATTGTCTTAATTAAATGACAATGCTTTTTTTTGTAAATGATGTATAATAGTAGTTATAAATAAAACATTATAATATATAGGTAATTATAAAGAACAAAATAGGCGGTGAAAGAATTGGCAAATATAGAAGGAAGAAATCCAGTTATAGAGGCAATAAAAAGTAATAGAGAGATAGATAAAATAATGATATCTAACTCTGCAAAAGAAGGATCTATAAAGAAAATTATAGGTATGGCAAAAGAAAAAAATATCGTAATACAATATGTAGATAAAAATAAATTAGATGAAATAAGTACAAGTCACACCCATCAAGGCGTAATAGCACAGGTTAGTGAATATAAATACTATGATTTAGATGAGTTAATCCAATCAGCTAAAGAAAAATCAGAACATCCATTTTTTATAATATTAGATGAGATAACAGACCCGCATAATCTTGGGACAATAATAAGAACAGCAGATGCAGTTGGTGCTCATGGAGTAATAATACCAAAGAGAAGAAGTGTACACATAACACCAACAGTAGCAAAAGCATCAGCTGGTGCAGTAGAGTATGTGCCAGTATGTAAAGTAACCAATATAGTAAATACTATAAAGAAGTTAAAAGAAGAAGGTCTGTGGATTGCTGCAGCAGATATGGATGGACAACCATTCTATGAACAAAATCTTACAGGTCCAATAGGTTTAGTTATAGGAAGTGAAGGATTTGGAATATCAAGGCTTGTAAAACAAAACTGTGATTTCACAGTTAAAATGCCTATGGTAGGGAATGTTACATCTTTAAATGCTTCTGTAGCTGGAGGAATTCTTTTATACGAGATATTCAGACAAAGAACAGGTAAAAAATAACATAATGAGAAAAAAGACAAATTCTTATTTAATAATAGATGGTTACAATATTATAAATGCATGGGATGATTTAAAAGAAATATCTAAATATAGTTTAGAGGATTCGAGAGAAAAGCTTATACATTATATAATTGATTATGCAGAGTTTACAGGTAAAAAAGCAATAATAGTGTTTGATGCTTATAATATAAAAAACTCTAAAGAAAAAGTGGAAAATAGAAAGCATATAACAATTGTTTATACAAAAGAACTTCAGACAGCAGATAGTTATATAGAAAAATTTATAAGTACACTATCTAAGTATGATGAGGTAAAGGTAGTTACAAATGACTATGCTGAGCAACAAATTGTTTTAGGTAAAGGGGCTAGCAGAGTTTCTGCAAGAGAACTAAAACTAGATTTAGATGTTGCAAAGGAAAGGATAAAAGAGAGAGCTAATAGCCAACAGAAAAAAATACAAAGAAATTTCTTGGAAGATAGGTTAGATAAGGAAACATTGTCGAAACTTGAGAACATTCGTAGAAAGCGTTGAAGTAGCAAAGTTTATTAGACTATAATATATCTATGAGATTGTTTACAGGGGGAGAAATTTTAATGGCAATAGCAGAAGAAAAGGAATATGAATTTTTAGATAATAGTCAACAAGATGAGTATAATATAGTATTAAAAGCTAGTAATGGGGATAAACTAGCATTAGAGTATATTATTATAAAGTATAGAAACTTTGTAAAAGCGAAAGCAAAATCATATTTTTTGGTAGGTGCAGATAAAGAAGATATAATACAAGAAGGAATGATAGGTCTTTATAAAGCTGTAAGGGATTTTGATGGAAGTAAAACAAATTCCTTTAAATGTTTTGCGGAAATATGCATAACAAGACAAATAATAACAGCTATAAAAACAGCAACGAGACAAAAACATATACCGCTGAATTCGTATATATCATTAAATAAACCAATATATGATGAAGAATCAGATAGAACTCTTTTAGATATTATAGCTACTAGTATAGTAACAGATCCGGAAGAACTTATAATAAGCAAAGAAGAGTTAAAGCGAATTCAATCAAAGATGGACGAGCTGTTAAGTGATTTAGAATTAGAAGTATTAGAATTATATCTAAATGGCAAGTCATATCAGTACATAGCTGATAGATTAAATAGAGATGTAAAGTCAATAGATAACGCTCTTCAAAGGGTTAAGAGAAAATTGGAAAAACATCTTGAAAACAGAAATGATTAATAGTAAAATACTTACCATAAGCTTATTACAAGCAAAATTATATAAGATAACAATAGGAGGTATTTCAAAATGGCTAAAGCTAAATTTGAAAGAAGTAAACCACATGTTAATATAGGAACAATAGGTCACGTTGACCACGGTAAAACTACATTAACAGCTGCTATAACAAAAACTTTACACGAAAGATATCAATTAGGAGAAGCTGTAGACTTTGCTAACATAGATAAAGCTCCAGAAGAAAGAGAAAGAGGTATCACAATATCAACTGCTCACGTTGAGTACGAAACTCCAAACAGACACTACGCTCACGTTGACTGCCCAGGACATGCTGACTACGTTAAGAACATGATAACAGGTGCTGCTCAAATGGACGGTGCTATATTAGTTTGTTCAGCAACTGATGGACCAATGCCTCAAACAAGAGAGCATATATTATTATCAAGACAAGTTGGTGTACCATACATAGTAGTATTCTTAAACAAATGTGATATGGTAGACGATGAAGAATTATTAGAGTTAGTTGAAATGGAAATAAGAGACTTATTAAACGAGTACGAATTCCCAGGAGATGACACTCCAATAATAAGAGGATCAGCTTTAATGGCTTTAGAAGATCCAACTTCAGCTTGGGGAGATAAGATAGTAGAATTATTCGAAATAATAGACGAATATATACCAGCTCCAGAAAGAGATGTTGATAAAGATTTCTTAATGCCAGTAGAAGACGTATTCTCTATAACAGGTAGAGGAACAGTTGCTACAGGTAGAGTTGAAAGAGGTATATTAAAAGTTCAAGACGAAGTAGAAGTAGTAGGACTTTCAGAAGAACCAAGAAAGATAGTAGTTACTGGAGTAGAAATGTTCAGAAAATTACTAGATCAAGCAGAAGCTGGAGATAACATAGGAGCATTATTAAGAGGTGTTCAAAGAACTGAAATAGAAAGAGGACAAGTATTAGCTAAGCCAGGAACAGTTAAAGCTCACACTAAATTCATGGCTGAGATATACGTTCTTAAAAAAGAAGAAGGTGGAAGACATACTCCATTCTTCGATGGATACAGACCACAATTCTACTTCAGAACAACTGACGTAACAGGAGCTTGTAAGTTACCAGAAGGAATAGAAATGGTAATGCCAGGAGATAACGTAACTATAGAAGTTGACTTAATAAACTCTATATGTGTTGAAGAGGGATTAAGATTCGCAATAAGAGAAGGTGGAAGAACAGTAGCATCAGGTGTTGTTGCTTCTATAATGGAATAATCTCTTATTAAAGAATTATTCATAGATTAAGAGGGGGGAAACCTCCTCTTTTTTTAAAGATTGAAGGTACAAAAACATTGACAGTCATATTAATTTGTGATAACTTATACAAGGTAATGATTTGGAAGGTAATAATACTTCAATTAAATAAATTAAAGTATTATATTATTTAATATATTTACTTATAAAAGTTGGAGGTGTAACAGATGAGAGTAAAAGTAACTTTAGCATGCTCAGAATGTAAGCAAAGAAACTATAACACTACTAAAAACAAGAAGAATAATCCAGACAGAATAGAATTACAAAAATATTGTAGATTCTGTAAGAAACACACTGCTCATAAAGAAACAAAATAGTTTTAATTAAGGATGTGAGTGTAGTATGGCTACTCAGGTAAATAATGGCGTTATGGCCAAGAAAAAAAGATTTAGTTTAGTATCTTACATAAAAGACACTAAGCAAGAACTAAAAAGAGTTACGTGGCCGACAAAAAAGGAATTACTGAAAAATACAGGAATAGTTTTAACTGTAGTTATTTCGTTCACTATATTAGTATGGCTATTAGACACTGCTTTATCTGGTGCGCTAGCATTTATACTAAGTAGATAAAAAGGAGAAAAATAATGTCAGAATTACAAGAAGCAAAATGGTATGTAGTTCATACCTATTCAGGACATGAAAACAAGGTTAAAGCTACTATAGAAAAAGCTGTAAAGACTAGAGGTATGGAAGATTGCATAACTCAAGTCGTTGTTCCTACTGAAGATGTAGTAGAAACTACTAAAACAGGTAAGGAAAAAACAAGACAAAGAAAAGTATACCCAAGTTATGTGCTAATCAAAATGGTTATAACAGACGAATCTTGGTATATTGTAAGAAATACTAAGGGCGTTACAGGGTTCGTTGGACCAGGTTCAAAGCCGGTACCATTAAGTGATGACGAAGTTATTGCTATGGGTATTGATTTAGAGTCTACTAAAATTGTTAATGGAGATACTGATTTAGAGGTTGGAGACAACGTTGAAATCAAAAATGGTCCATTCAGCGGTAAAATAGGGACTATAGAAAAAATCAATATGGAAAATAGAACTGTTACTGTTTTCTTGGATGCTTTTAATAAAAAGACTCCATTTGAAATGGACATTGATAGTATAGAAAGAATATAATTTTTTATATGTAAATAATCTGAGGAGGTGCGATTAAAATGGCTAAAAAAGTTATAGGTCAAATAAAATTACAAATACCTGCAGGAAAGGCTACTCCAGCACCACCAGTTGGTCCAGCATTAGGACAACACGGTGTTAACATAATGGGATTCACTAAAGAATTCAATGCTAAAACTGCAGATCAAGCTGGGATGATAATACCAGTTGTTATAACTGTATATCAAGATAGATCATTCAGTTTCATAACAAAAACTCCACCAGCTGCAGTATTATTAAAGAAAGCTGCTGGTTTAGATTCAGCTTCAGGAGAACCAAACAAGAAGAAGGTTGCTACTTTATCATCTGATGAAGTTAGAAAAATAGCTGAATTAAAAATGCCTGACTTAAACGCTGCATCAGTAGAAGCTGCTATGAGCATGATAGCTGGTACTGCTAGAAGTATGGGTATCGTTATAGAAGACTAATTTTAAATTAGACACTTCGCATAGAAGTGGGAGGTTTTAAAACCGAAAATAACCACGAGGAGGAAAATAAAATGGCTAAAAAAAGCAAAAAGTATGTAGAAGCATTAAGCAAAGTTGATAGAACTAGAATGTACGATGCTAAAGAAGCATTAAACTTAGTTTCTGAAATAGCTAATGCTAAATTCGATGAGACTGTTGAAGCTCATATAAAATTAGGTGTTGACTCTAGACACGCGGATCAACAAGTTAGAGGTGCGGTTGTATTACCACACGGAACTGGTAAAACTAAAAAAGTTTTAGTTTTTGCTAAAGGACCAAAAGCTGAAGAAGCTAAAGCTGCAGGAGCAGACTTTGTAGGTGCTGAAGAATTAGTACAAAAAATACAAGGTGAAAACTGGTTCGATTTCGATATAGTTGTTGCTACTCCAGATATGATGGGTGTAGTTGGGAGATTAGGTAGAGTATTAGGACCAAAAGGTTTAATGCCAAACCCAAAATCAGGAACAGTTACATTTGATGTAGCTAAAGCTATAGAAGAAATAAAAGCAGGTAAAGTTGAGTACAGATTAGATAAGACTAACATAATACACGTTACTGTAGGTAAAGTATCTTTCGGTGGAGAAAAATTAGCTGAAAACTTTGCTGCATTAATGGATGCTATAGTTAAGGCTAAGCCAGCTGCTGCTAAAGGACAATACTTAAGAAGTATATCAGTAGCTTCTACTATGGGACCTGGAGTAAAAATAAATCCAGCTAAAATAGCAGAATAATTATCCTGTTGACACAGATAAACAAAAATGTTAATATAACATTTGTTGATATAAAAAATAATAGTTTTGCCGTAGACAGTAGGTGCGTAAAGCTTAAATATCCTACCGAGGTTTTAGATGGATTGAATTACTAAAGCTTTGTGTGTCTATAAAATGATACGAAAGCTTTTTTTAATGAGATATACGGCGTAAACAAACCTATCAGGTGAAGGAGGTGCACGTTTAGATGAGACAAGCTATAGAACTTAAATCACAAGTTGTAAGTGAAATAGTTGAGAAGTTACAAAAATCTTCTTCTGCAGTTGTAGTTGACTACAAAGGATTAACAGTTGAAGAAGTAACTGAATTAAGAAAGAAAATGAGAGAAGCTGGTGTTGAATATAAGGTATACAAAAACACTTTAGTAAGAAGAGCTGCTAAAGAAGTTGGTATAGAACAATTCAATGACGAGTTATTAGTTGGAACTAACGCAATAGCATTCGGATACGAAGATCCTGTTGCTCCAGCTAGAATATTAAAAGAATTTATGGATGCTCATCCAAAAATGCAATTAAAAATGGGTGTAGTAGAAGGAGAATTCTACAACGAGTCTCAAATAGTTGAGTTCGCTAACATACCATCAAGAGAAGTTCTTCTTGCTAAGTTACTTGGAAGCTTAAAGGCTCCAATGTCAAACTTTGCATACTTAATAGATGCAATGATAAAGAAAGCAGAAGGACAAGAAGCTTAATTGTCAATTTTGAAAAAATAGATAAGGTTGCATAGTGACGTTATCATAATAAAAATAATTTAAGAAAAATATTCGGAGGTGCTAAAAATGACAATAGAACAAATATTAGAAGCTATAGAAAACATGAAAGTTTTAGAATTAAATGAATTAGTTAAAGCTGCTGAAGAAAAATTCGGTGTATCTGCTTCAGCTCCAGTTATGATGGCTGGTGCAGTTGCTGGTGGAGCTGCTGAAGAAAAAACTGAATTCGACGTAGTATTAGCAGGAGCTGGATCTTCAAAAGTTGGAGTTATAAAAGCTGTTAGAGAAATAACTGGATTAGGATTAAAAGAAGCTAAAGAAGTAGTTGACAACGCTCCTAAGACTGTTAAAGAAGGAGTTTCTAAAGAAGAAGCTGAAGAAATGAAAGCTAAGTTAGAAGCTGCTGGAGCTACTGTAGAAGTTAAGTAGTTTTTATAAATGAAACGGAAAAGATGCCTTTTGGCATCTTTTTTTTTACTTTATTAAAAAAATAAAAAATATGCAAGAAAAATAGAATTATAGATTGGCATTTTGTGCATAATAAATAATGCATATTTTATGAGGTTGAATAATTATGCACAGATTGTGTAATAGTTGTTAATATACATATTGAAAAATAACAATTCTTATGGTAAAATTATTAGATGCGTTAGAATGACTATGGTTTTATTTTTAATTATTGAGAGGTGAAAAGTGAATGCCACATCCTGTCACGATAGGTAAGAGAACTAGAATGAGCTTTTCTAAGATAAAAGAAATAGCTGATTTACCAAATCTTATAGAATTACAAGTTGATTCTTATAAGTGGTTTTTAGAAGAAGGGTTAAAAGAAGTATTTGAAGATATTTCTCCAATAGAAGATTATACAGGTAATCTTATATTAGAATTTGTTGATTACTCTTTAGATGATAAGCCGAAATACGATATAGAAGAATGTAAAGAAAGAGATGCTACATACTGTGCACCTCTAAAAGTTAAAGTAAGACTTATAAATAAGGAAACTGGGGAAATAAAAGAACAAGAAGTATTTATGGGCGATTTCCCACTTATGACTGAAAGAGGAACTTTCGTTATAAATGGAGCGGAAAGAGTTATAGTAAGTCAATTAGTTAGATCTCCGGGTGTTTATTATGCTGAAGAGAGAGATAAAACTGGTAAGAGACTTATATCTTCTACTGTTATACCTAACAGAGGGGCATGGTTAGAATATGAAACAGATTCTAATGATGTTATATCTGTAAGAGTAGACAGAACTAGAAAACAACCAGTTACTGTTTTATTAAGAGCATTAGGTATAGGTACTGATGCTGAAATCATCGAACTTTTAGGAGAAGATGAAAGATTAAGTGCTACTTTAGAAAAAGATAATACTAAGACTGTTGAAGAAGGATTAGTAGAAATATACAAAAAGTTAAGACCAGGTGAGCCACCTACAGTTGAAAGTGCTTCATCATTATTAAATGCATTATTCTTTGATCCGAAGAGATATGACTTAGCTAAAGTTGGTAGATATAAATTCAACAAAAAATTAGCTTTATGTTATAGAATAATGAATAAAGTTTCAGCTGATGATATAATAAATCCTGAAACAGGAGAAGTATTCGTTAAAGCTGGAGAAAAGATATCTTATGAGACAGCTAAAGATATACAAAATGCAGGTATAAATGTAGTAAACATACTTGTTGATGAAGACACTACAGTTAAAGTTATAGGAAATAACTTTGTAGACATTAAGTCTCACATTAATTTTGATATAGATGAATTAAATATAAAAGAAAAAGTTCACTATCCAACATTAAAAGAAATATTAGATGAGTATAGTGACGAAGAAGAAATAAAAGAAGCGATAAAAATAAGAATGAAAGAGCTTGTACCAAAGCACATTTTACTAGATGATATAATCGCTTCAATAAGTTATGAATTTAACTTATTCTATGAAATAGGTAATATAGATGATATAGACCACCTAGGAAATAGAAGAATAAGATCAGTAGGAGAATTACTACAAAACCAAGTAAGAATTGGTTTATCTAGAATGGAAAGAGTTATAAGAGAAAGAATGACTGTTCAAGACATGGAATCTATAACTCCACAAGCTTTAGTAAACATAAGACCTGTTTCTGCAGCTATAAAAGAATTCTTTGGTAGTTCTCAGTTATCTCAGTTCATGGACCAAACAAACCCATTATCTGAGTTAACACATAAAAGAAGATTATCTGCATTAGGGCCTGGAGGGCTTTCAAGAGAAAGAGCTGGATTCGAAGTTCGTGACGTTCATCATTCTCACTACGGAAGAATGTGTCCAATAGAGACTCCAGAAGGACCAAACATCGGTCTTATAAACTCATTAGGAACTTATGCTAAGATAAATGAATATGGATTCATCGAGTCTCCTTATAGAAAATATGATAAGGAAGCAGGAAGAATAACAAATGAAATACATTATTTAACTGCTGATGAAGAAGATTTATTCGTAAGAGCTCAAGCAAATGAACCTTTAACTGAAAATGGCGAGTTCATAAACAGCAGAGTTGTTTGTAGAACAGTAAATGGTGCAGTTGAATTAGTTCCAGCAAGTAGAGTGGATTATATGGATATATCTCCTAAACAAGTTGTTTCTATAGCTACAGCTATGATACCATTCTTAGAGAATGACGATGCCAACCGTGCCCTAATGGGATCGAACATGCAGCGTCAAGCCGTGCCTCTAGTAAGAAGAGAAGCACCAATTATAGGTACAGGAGTAGAATATAGAGCAGCGAAAGACTCTGGAGCAGTTGTAGTTGCTAAAAACTCAGGTATAGCAGAAAGAGTTACTGCAGATGAAATAATAATAAGAAAAGAAGATGGAAGTAAGGACAGATATAAATTACTTAAATTTAAACGTTCAAACTCTGGTACTTGTATAAACCAAACTCCAATCATCAATAAAAATGATGAGATAAAAGCAGGAGATGTTATAGCAGATGGACCGGCTACAGATTTAGGTGAAGTAGCATTAGGAAGAAACTGCTTTATAGCATTCATGACTTGGGAAGGTTATAACTATGAGGATGCCATCTTAATAAACGAAAGATTAGTTAAAGAAGATAGATTATCAACAATTCATATAGAAGAATATGAATGTGAGGCTAGAGACACTAAATTAGGACCAGAAGAAATAACTAGAGATATACCAAATGTATCTGAAAGTGCTATAAAGAACTTAGATGATAGAGGTATAATAAGAATAGGTGCTGAAGTAGATTCAGGAGATATATTAGTTGGTAAAGTAACTCCAAAAGGAGAAACTGAACTTACTGCTGAAGAAAGATTACTTCGTGCAATCTTCGGAGAAAAAGCAAGAGAAGTTAGAGATACTTCACTTAAGGTTCCTCATGGAGAGTCTGGTATAATCGTTGATGTAAAAGTATTTACTAGAGAAAATGGAGATGATTTATCTCCAGGAGTTAACGAATTAGTTAGATGTTATATAGCTAAGAAGAGAAAAATAAAAGTCGGAGATAAAATGGCCGGACGTCATGGTAACAAAGGGGTTATATCTAGAGTATTACCTGAAGAAGATATGCCATTCATGGCTGATGGAACTCCACTTGACATAGTTCTTAACCCACAAGGGGTACCATCTCGTATGAACATCGGTCAGGTACTTGAAGTTCATTTAGGACTTGCTGCTAAGGCTTTAGGATGGCATGTTGCAACATCTGTATTTGATGGAGCAAAAGAAGGCGATATAAGAGAAGCTCTTAAAGAAGCTGGATATCCAGAAGATGGTAAGTTAACACTGTACGATGGTAGAACTGGTGATACGTTTGACAATAGAATAACTGTAGGATACATGTACATGCTTAAACTACATCACTTAGTTGATGATAAGTTACATGCAAGAAGTACTGGACCATACTCATTAGTAACTCAACAACCACTTGGAGGTAAAGCTCAATTTGGTGGACAAAGATTTGGTGAGATGGAGGTTTGGGCATTAGAAGCATATGGTGCAGCTCACATCCTTCAAGAAATACTTACAGTTAAGTCTGATGATGTTGTAGGACGTGTTAGAACTTACGAAGCAATAGTTAAGGGAGAAAATATTCCAGAACCAGGAATCCCTGAATCGTTCAAAGTTCTTATAAAAGAACTTCAAAGTTTATGTTTAGATGTTAAGGTATTAACTGATGAAGATAAAGAAATAGAAGTAAGAGAATCTGTTGATATAGATGAAACAGATGGAAACTTCGAAATAAGTCTTATAGACGATATGCAAGAAGTAGAAGATACTCACATAATCGAAGAAATAGATGATGAATTAGTTGATGAAACAGATGCAGATATGGATAATCTAGATCTTGAGGAAGATATGGATTATGACGATTTAGATTATGAAAATGAAGATTTTGATATATAGTTTTTAATTAGTGCAAATATCAAATAGAAGGGAGAGAACTCCTTGTTTGAATTAAACAATTTTGAGTCGATAAAAATAGCGTTAGCTTCTCCAGAAAAAATTAGAGAATGGTCAAGAGGAGAAGTAAAAAAACCTGAAACTATAAACTACCGTACTTTAAAGCCTGAAAAAGACGGTTTATTCTGTGAAAGAATATTTGGACCACAAAAGGACTGGGAATGTCACTGTGGTAAGTATAGAAGAGTTAGATACAAAGGTGTAGTTTGTGATAGATGTGGAGTAGAAGTTACTAAAGCTAAAGTAAGAAGAGAAAGAATGGGACATATAGAGCTAGCAGCTCCTATGTCTCATATCTGGTACTTCAAAGGTATACCAAGTAGAATGGGTCTTTTACTTGATATGTCTCCAAGATCTTTAGAGAAAATATTATACTTTGCTTCATATGTTGTAATTAACCCAGGTGAAACTGGATTAAATGCAAAGCAACTATTAACTGAAAAAGAATATAGAAGTGCAGTTGAAAAATATGGATACAACTCTTTCGAAGTAGGAATGGGTGCTGAAGCAGTTAAAGAACTACTTAAGAACATAGATTTAGAAAGAGAAAGTAAAGAATTAAGAGCTGACTTAAAAGACAGTACTGGTCAAAAAAGAGTTAGAACTATAAGAAGATTAGAAGTTGTAGAAGCGTTTAAAAAGTCTGGAAATAAACCAGAATGGATGATATTAGATGCAATACCTGTAATACCACCAGATTTAAGACCAATGGTTCAATTAGATGGTGGAAGATTTGCAACTTCTGACTTAAATGATTTATATAGAAGAGTTATAAATAGAAATAACAGATTAAAGAGATTATTAGAACTTGGAGCACCTGACATTATCGTAAGAAATGAAAAGAGAATGCTTCAAGAAGCAGTAGATGCTTTAATCGACAATGGTAGAAGAGGTAGACCTGTAACAGGACCTGGTAATAGACCACTTAAATCTTTATCAGATATGTTAAAAGGTAAGCAAGGACGTTTCCGTCAAAACTTACTTGGTAAACGTGTTGACTATTCAGGACGTTCTGTTATAGTTGTTGGACCAGAACTTAAATTCTATCAATGTGGTCTTCCAAAGAAGATGGCTCTTGAATTATTCAAGCCATTTGTAATGGATAAATTAGTTAAAGAAGGATATGCACACAATATAAAGAGTGCTAAGTCTATAGTAGAAAAAGTTAAACCAGAAGTATGGGACGTTTTAGAAGACGTTATAAAGAGCCATCCAGTTCTATTAAACCGTGCTCCTACTCTTCATAGACTAGGTATCCAAGCATTTGAACCTGTTTTAGTTGAAGGTAAAGCTATAAAGCTTCACCCACTTGTATGTACAGCATACAATGCCGACTTCGATGGTGACCAAATGGCGGTACACGTACCTTTATCAGTTGAAGCACAAGCAGAAGCAAGATTCTTAATGCTTTCTGTAAATAATATACTTGCTCCTAAAGATGGTACACCAATAACTACTCCTTCTCAGGATATGGTTTTAGGATGTTACTATTTAACAATCGAAGCTCAAGGTGGAGAAAAAGGAACAGGAATAATATTTAAAGATTATAATGAAATGTTACTTGCTTACCAAACTGGTGCAGTAGAACTACATGCATTAGTTAAAATGAGAGTAGTATTACCAGACGGTAGAAAATCTCTTGTTGAAAGTACAGTAGGTAGATTTATATTCAATGAAAATATACCTCAAGATTTAGGATTTGTAGATAGAAGTGTAGATCCATTCGGATTAGAAGTAGATTTCTTAGTTACTAAAAAATCTTTAGGAACAATAATAGATAAATGCTTTAGAAGACATGGAAATACAGAAACAGCTATATTACTAGATCATATAAAAGCTTTAGGATTCAAATTTTCAACTAGAGGTGGTATAACTGTTGCAGTTGCAGATATGAAAGTTCCAGAAGCTAAAAAAGCATACTTAGCAGAAGCTGAAGAAAAAGTTGATAAGTATGAAAGAGCATATAGAAGAGGATTAATATCTAATGAAGAAAGATATGAGAGAGTTATAGAAACTTGGTCAGAAACTACTGATAAAGTAACAGACGCTCTTATGGAAGGTCTTGAAAGATTAAACAACATCTATATAATGGCTCACTCTGGTGCCAGAGGTTCTAAGAACCAGATAAGACAGTTAGCTGGTATGCGTGGTCTGATGGCCAATGCATCTGGTAAAACAGTTGAGGTTCCAGTTAAATCTAACTTCCGTGAAGGTTTATCAGTAATGGAATACTTCACATCATCACATGGTGCTAGAAAAGGTCTTGCCGATACTGCACTACGTACTGCCGATTCAGGTTACTTAACAAGAAGACTTGTTGATGTCAGTCAAGATGTTATAGTTAGAGAAGTTGATTGTGGTACAACAGATACTACAGAAATAGTTGCAATAAAAGATGGAAATGAAGTAATAGAAGAATTATATGACAGAATAGTTGGTAGATATACTATAGAAGCTATAGTATATCCTCAAACTGGAGAAGTTTTAGTTGAAGAGGATGCTATGATAACAGAAGATGACGCTGAAAAAATAATAGCATCGGGAATAGAAAAGGTTCAAATAAGAACTGTTCTTAATTGTAAGACTACTCATGGAGTATGTTCTAAGTGTTACGGAAGAAACTTAGCTACAGGTAAAGAAGTTAACATAGGTGAAGCTGTTGGTATAATAGCTGCTCAGTCTATCGGTGAACCAGGTACACAGCTTACAATGCGTACATTCCATACAGGTGGGGTTGCCGGTGGAGATATAACTCAAGGTCTTCCAAGGGTTGAGGAATTATTCGAAGCTAGAAAGCCAAAAGGTTTAGCTATAATAACTGAAATATCAGGTAGAGTTGAAATAGATGAAACTGGTAAGAGAAAAGAAGTAGTTATAGTTCCAGAATCAGGTGAAAATGAAGTTTATGCAATACCATATGGTTCAAGAGTAAGAGTAAAACAAGGACAAATGGTAGAAGCTGGGGACCCATTAACTCAAGGTTCTATAAATCCACATGATATCGTAAGAGTTAAAGGTATAGGTGGAGTTCAAGAGTATATAGTTAAAGAAGTTCAAAGAGTTTATAGAATGCAAGGGGTTGACGTTAACGATAAGCATATAGAAGTTATAGTAAGACAAATGCTATCTAAAGTTAAAGTTGAAGATCCAGGAGATACAGATTTATTGCCAGGTGGATATGAAGATGTATTGACATTCAATAAATGTAATGAAGAAGCTATAGCTAATGGATTAAGACCGGCAACTGCAAAGAGAACTTTATTAGGTATAACTAAAGCATCTCTTGCTACAGAATCATTCTTATCTGCTGCATCATTCCAAGAAACTACAAGAGTTTTAACGGAAGCTGCAATAAAAGGTAAAGAAGATAGACTTATAGGTTTAAAAGAAAATGTAATATTAGGTAAATTAATACCAGCAGGAACAGGTATGAAGAGATATAAAAACATAGCTGTTGAAAAAATACAAGACTAAGAACTGATAAAGATAAAGAAATCTTGACAGTAATTGTGTCTGGTGATAAAATGTAAAAGTATGAAATTTAAAAGATTACTAAGGATTTTTTGTCCTTAGTAACTTTTAAATGGACTTTTAAATATACAAAGAACTAGCAGCACCAAGCTAAGAAGTGCTAAAACCACATTTTATGTGTGTTAATAGACATTTAATTGTGTATTATGAGTAATATTGAACGTATTACTTGCAAGTTGGCGGTCATTAAGATCGAAAATTATTAAAAGAGGAGGTGCGGATGAATGCCAACAATTAACCAATTAGTTCGTAAAAGTAGAAAGGCAATAGAGAAGAAATCTACTGCTCCAGCATTACAAAAAGGATACAATTCTTTAAACAAAAAAACTACTGATGCAAGTGCTCCACAAAAAAGAGGAGTTTGTACTTCAGTAAAAACAGTTACTCCTAAGAAACCTAACTCAGCTTTAAGAAAAGTTGCCAGAGTTAGATTAACTAACGGTATAGAAGTTTCTGCTTATATACCAGGAGAAGGACACAACTTACAAGAACATAGTGTTGTTCTTATAAGAGGAGGAAGAGTAAAAGACCTTCCAGGGGTTAGATACCACATACTAAGAGGTACTTTAGATACTGCAGGTGTTGATAAGAGAATGCAAGCTAGATCTAAGTACGGTGCTAAGAGACCTAAAGCTGCAAAGAAATAATAAAAATTAACAATTGATTATAGTGCGGTGCTTTAAATATATAGACATATTTATGGCATCACGGCATTATAAAATGTCGAGTACCTATGATTTAAGATTAAATAATTAAGGAGGGAAGCAAAATGCCAAGAAAAGGTAATGTTCCAAAAAGAGAAGTTTTACCAGATCCAATGTATGGAAGTAAGGTAGTAACTAAGTTAATAAACAACTTAATGATAGATGGGAAAAAAGGGAAAGCTCAAACAATAGTTTACGATGCTTTCGCTATGATAGCTGAAAAAACAGGAGAAGATGCTTTAGAAGTATTCAATACTGCTATGGAAAACATAATGCCTGTTTTAGAAGTTAAAGCAAGAAGAGTTGGTGGAGCTAACTACCAAGTACCAGTTGAAGTTAGACCTGAAAGAAGACAAACTTTAGGTTTAAGATGGTTAGTAAACTATACTAGAGCTCGTGGAGAAAAAGGTATGGTTGAAAAGCTTGCCAAAGAAATAATGGATGCTGCTAACAATACAGGAGCTTCTGTTAAGAAGAAAGAAGATACTCATAAGATGGCAGAAGCTAATAAAGCATTTGCTCACTACAGATTCTAATAAATAGAATAGACTGATAACCTTAAGAGAAATAGGATATCATAAGGAGGATAACCATGACTAGAAAGTTTCCTTTAGAGAAAACTAGAAATATAGGAATCATGGCTCATATAGATGCAGGGAAAACTACTACAACAGAAAGAATCCTTTTCTATACTGGGCAAACTCATAAAATAGGAGAAACTCACGAAGGAGCTTCTCAAATGGACTGGATGGAGCAAGAGAAAGAAAGAGGTATAACAATAACTTCTGCTGCTACTACTGCTCAATGGAAAGGTCACAGAATAAATATAATAGATACTCCAGGACACGTCGATTTCACAGTTGAGGTTGAAAGATCTCTAAGAGTTCTTGACGGATCTGTTGCAGTTTTCTGTGCTAAAGGTGGGGTTGAACCTCAATCTGAGAATGTATGGAGACAAGCTGACAACTACGGAGTACCAAGAATGGCATTCGTAAATAAGATGGATATCATGGGTGCAGACTTCTACAATGTTGTACAAATGATGAAAGACAGATTAAATGCAAATGCTGTACCAGTTCAATTACCAATAGGTAAAGAAGATTGGTTACAAGGTGAAGTTGACTTAGTAGAAATGTGTGCTCACATATACAAAGACGACTTAGGAAAAGAAATAGAAAAAACAGAAATACCAGAAGATATGAAAGAATTAGCTGCTGAGTGGAGAGAAAAATTAATCGAAGCTGTAGCTGAAACTGATGAAGAGTTAATGATGAAATATCTTGAAGGTGAAGAGTTCTCTGTAGAAGAAATAAAAACTGCTATAAGAAAAGCTACTATAGCATGTGAAATGAACCCAGTATTCTGTGGTTCTGCATACAGAAACAAAGGTGTTCAGTTATTATTAGATGGTGTTGTTGATTACTTACCAGCTCCAACTGATATACCAGCTATAAAAGGTGTATTAGAAGATGGAGAAGAATCAGAAAGACATTCATCTGATGAAGAACCATTCTCAGCTTTAGCATTCAAAATAATGACTGACCCATTCGTTGGGAAGTTAGCATTCTTCAGAGTTTACTCTGGAATAATGCAAGGTGGATCTTACGTTCTTAACTCTACTAAAGGTAAGAGAGAAAGAATAGGTCGTATCCTTCAAATGCATGCTAATACAAGAGAAGAAATAACTGAAGTATACGCTGGTGATATAGCTGCAGCAGTAGGATTAAAAGATACTACTACTGGAGATACTTTATGTGATCCAGCTCATCCAATAATACTTGAATCTATGGAATTCCCTGAACCAGTTATATCTGTTGCTATAGAGCCTAAATCTAAAGCTGCTCAAGAAAAAATGGGTATAGCTCTTCAAAAATTAGCTGAGGAAGATCCAACTTTCGTAGTTAAGACTGATGAAGAAACAGGACAAACTATAATATCAGGTATGGGTGAATTACACTTAGAAATAATCGTTGATAGATTATTAAGAGAATTCAAAGTTGAAGCTAACGTTGGTGCTCCACAAGTTGCTTACAGAGAAACTATAACTCAACCAGTTGATGTTGAATACAAGTACTCTAAGCAATCAGGTGGTAGAGGACAATATGGTCACGTTAAGATCAGAGTTAATCCTCAAGAACCAGGTTCTGGATACAAATTCGAAAACAAAACTGTTGGTGGATCTGTTCCAAAAGAATACGTTGGACCAACAGATGCAGGTATACAAGGAGCTATGGCTGCTGGTATAGTTGCTGGATACCCAGTTGTTGACGTTGCTGTTGAATTATACGATGGTTCTTACCATGAAGTCGATTCATCAGAAATGGCATTCAAAATGGCAGGATCTATGGCTATGAAGGACGCTCTTAAGAAAGGTAACTCTGTATTACTAGAGCCATTCTTCAAAGTAGAAGTAGTTACTCCAGAAGAATACATGGGAGACGTTATGGGTGGATTAAACTCTAAGAGAGGACTAATCCAAGGTATGGAAGCTAGAAATGGTGCACAAGTTATAAATGCATTCGTTCCACTTTCAGAAATGTTCGGATACTCTACAGAGTTAAGATCAACTACTCAAGGTCGTGCAACATACACTATGATATTCGACCACTATGAGCAAGTTCCAGCTTCAGTTGCTAAGAAAATAGCTGAAGGAAAATAATTAATAATAACTTTTAATTAAGTTAATTATATATAAATTTAAAAAAAGTAAGGTGAGGTTTGCCTCGCCTTACATAAAAATATATTCAGGGAGGTATTTCAAAATGGCTAAAGCTAAATTTGAAAGAAGTAAACCACATGTTAATATAGGAACAATAGGTCACGTTGACCACGGTAAAACTACATTAACAGCTGCTATAACAAAAACTTTACACGAAAGATATCAATTAGGAGAAGCTGTAGACTTTGCTAACATAGATAAAGCTCCAGAAGAAAGAGAAAGAGGTATCACAATATCAACTGCTCACGTTGAGTACGAAACTCCAAACAGACACTACGCTCACGTTGACTGCCCAGGACATGCTGACTACGTTAAGAACATGATAACAGGTGCTGCTCAAATGGACGGTGCTATATTAGTTTGTTCAGCAACTGATGGACCAATGCCTCAAACAAGAGAGCATATATTATTATCAAGACAAGTTGGTGTACCATACATAGTAGTATTCTTAAACAAATGTGATATGGTAGACGATGAAGAATTATTAGAGTTAGTTGAAATGGAAATAAGAGACTTATTAAACGAGTACGAATTCCCAGGAGATGACACTCCAATAATAAGAGGATCAGCTTTAATGGCTTTAGAAGATCCAACTTCAGCTTGGGGAGATAAGATAGTAGAATTATTCGAAATAATAGACGAATATATACCAGCTCCAGAAAGAGATGTTGATAAAGATTTCTTAATGCCAGTAGAAGACGTATTCTCTATAACAGGTAGAGGAACAGTTGCTACAGGTAGAGTTGAAAGAGGTATATTAAAAGTTCAAGACGAAGTAGAAGTAGTAGGACTTTCAGAAGAACCAAGAAAGATAGTAGTTACTGGAGTAGAAATGTTCAGAAAATTACTAGATCAAGCAGAAGCTGGAGATAACATAGGAGCATTATTAAGAGGTGTTCAAAGAACTGAAATAGAAAGAGGACAAGTATTAGCTAAGCCAGGAACAGTTAAAGCTCACACTAAATTCATGGCTGAGATATACGTTCTTAAAAAAGAAGAAGGTGGAAGACATACTCCATTCTTCGATGGATACAGACCACAATTCTACTTCAGAACAACTGACGTAACAGGAGCTTGTAAGTTACCAGAAGGAATAGAAATGGTAATGCCAGGAGATAACGTAACTATAGAAGTTGACTTAATAAACTCTATATGTGTTGAAGAGGGATTAAGATTCGCAATAAGAGAAGGTGGAAGAACAGTAGCATCAGGTGTTGTTGCTTCTATAATGGAATAATCTCTTATTAAAGAATTATTCATAGATTAAGAGGGGGGAAACCTCCTCTTTTTT
>NZ_JADNAX010000011.1:0-21800 GCF_015550495.1 Romboutsia sp. 1001713B170207_170306_H8 | reverse complement strand
TTGTTGCTTCTATAATGGAATAATCTCTTATTAAAGAATTATTCATAGATTAAGAGGGGGGAAACCTCCTCTTTTTTGCTTATGAAATAAAAGGAAGTATATAGTATACATATTTTGTTGACAATATTACTTAAAAGATATATACTAAATAAGTGCTTTGTTAGAGAAAATAAATCGAGTTTGTAAAAAAATTTTATAAGATGAAATAATATTTGTAAAATGATAAAAAAAACTTGAAAAAATGTAAATAATAATATAAAATATAATAGTGTGCTTGAGAGATACGAAAAACTTACAAAGAATCTTGGTTGAAAATTAGTCGATATTAGTTTTTTAAAACGCAACACACCCGGAGGTGTGTATCGGTATAAACGAGTTTGAAACTTAAAGATTTAAAAAGTTCTATAAAAGGAGGGAAATAAAATGGCTAAAGAAAAGATAAGAATAAGATTAAAGTCATATGATCACAAATTATTAGATTTTTCAGCTGGAAAAATAGTAGAAACTGCTAAAAAAGCTGGATCACAAGTTTCAGGACCTGTGCCACTACCAACTGAAAAGCAAATAGTGACAATATTAAGAGCTGTGCATAAGTACAAAGACTCTAGAGAACAATTCGAAATAAGAACTCACAAGAGATTAATAGACATAGCTAACCCAACACCTAAAACAGTTGACTCTTTAATGAGATTAGATTTACCAGCTGGTGTTGATATAGAAATAAAATTATAAGAACAAACACCTAAGATACTTATCCTATAAGGTAACTATCTTAGAATGATTACCTTAGTTGGTAATCCGCTGTAAGATTATAGGAGGTGCTAATATGAAAGGAATATTAGGTAAAAAAATAGGTATGACTCAAATATTCACTGAAGTTGGTGCAGTAGTACCAGTAACAGTTGTTGAAGCAGGACCTGTTGTTGTAACTCAAATAAAAACTGTTGAAAAAGACGGATATAATGCAGTTCAAGTTGGTTTTGGAGATGTTAAAGAGAAATCTTTAAACAAACCTCAAAAAGGACATTTAGCTGCTGCTAATACTTTAAAGAAACATTTAAAAGAATTCAGAGTTGATTCTGTAGAAGGATATACTGTTGGACAAGAAATAAAAGCTGACTTATTCGCTGCAGGAGAAATGATAGATGTAACTGGAATATCTAAAGGTAAAGGATTCCAAGGTCCAATAAAGAGACATGGACAATCTAGAGGACCAGAATCTCACGGTTCTAGATACCACAGAAGACCAGGTTCAATGGGTGCTTGTTCATTCCCTGGTAGAGTATTCAAAAACAAAAAATTAGCTGGACACATGGGTAGCGTTAAAGTTACTGTTCAAAACTTAGAAGTAGTTAGAATAGATGCTGAAAAGAACCTTATATTAGTAAAAGGTGCTATACCAGGAGCTAAAGGTTCAGTAGTAACTATAAAAGAAGCAGTTAAAGCTTCTAAATAATAACTAACCTAAGAAAGGAGGAAGCATAATGCCAAAATTAAATGTATTAAATATTAATGGACAAAATGTTGGAGAAATAGAATTAGCTGATTCTATATTCAACGTAGAAGTTAATGAACACGTTTTATACGAAGTTGTTAAAAACCAATTAGCAAACAAGAGACAAGGTACTCAATCTGCTAAAACTAGAGCAGAAGTTAGAGGTGGCGGAAGAAAACCTTGGAAACAAAAAGGAACTGGTAGAGCTAGACAAGGTTCTATAAGAGCCGTACAATGGGTTGGTGGAGGAGTTGCTTTCGCACCAAAACCAAGAAACTACAGCTACACTTTACCAAGAAAAGTTAGAAGATTAGCTATGAAGAGTGCTTTAACTTCTAAAGTACAAAACAACGAAATAATAGTATTAGATTCTTTCAACATGGAAGCTCCTAAGACTAAAGAATTCGTTCAAATATTAAAAAATGTAAATGCTGCTAAGAAAGCTTTAGTAGTAACTGCTGAAAATAACACTAACGTTATAAAATCAGCTGCAAACGTAGAAGGTGTTGCAACTGCTACAGTTAACACTATAAACGTTTACGATATATTAAAATATGATTCATTCATAATAACAACAGACGCTGTTAAAAAAGTGGAGGAGGTGTACGCATAATGACTAATCCACATGATATAATAATAAAGCCAGTTGTAACTGAGCAAAGTATGGCTGACATGGTTGAGAAAAAATATACTTTTGTAGTAGCAAAGTCTGCTAACAAAACTGAAATAAAGAAAGCTGTAGAAAAAGTTTTCGGAGTTAACGTTGAAAAAGTAAACACAATGAACTACGATGGAAAAGTTAAAAGAATGGGTAGATCTGAAGGAAGAACTGCAAGCTTCAAAAAAGCAGTGGTTAAATTAGCTGCTGATAGCAAAGAAATAGAATTCTTCCAAGGTATGTAATACCCCTAATTAACAAAGGAGGGAAAACAGATGGCTATAAAAAAGTTTAAACCAACTTCTCCTGCCTTAAGACAAATGACAGTTTTAGTTTCTGATGAAATAACTTGCAACGAACCAGAAAAATCTCTTTTAGTTTCATTAAAGAAAAACTCTGGTAGAAATGCACACGGGAAAATAACTGTTCGTCACAGAGGTGGAGGAAACAGAAGAAAATATAGAATAATAGATTTCAAGAGAAATAAAGATGGTATACCTGCAAAGGTTGCTACAATAGAATATGATCCAAACAGAACTGCTAACATAGCTTTATTAAACTATGCAGATGGTGAAAAGAGATATATATTAGCTCCTGTAGGATTAAAAGTTGGAGATACTGTATTATCAGGACCAACTGCTGACATAAAACCAGGAAATGCTATGGCATTAAAAGATATGCCAGTTGGTACAGTTGTACACAACATAGAATTAAAGCCAGGAAAAGGAGCTCAGTTAGTTAGATCTGCTGGTGTTTCTGCTCAATTAATGGCTAAAGAAGGTAAATATGCTTTACTTAGATTACCATCAGGTGAAATGAGATATGTAAGCATAAACTGTAAAGCTACTATAGGACAAGTTGGTAATATAGAGCACGGTAACGTAGTTATCGGTAAAGCAGGTAGAAAAAGACATATGGGTATAAGACCTACTGTAAGAGGTTCTGTAATGAACCCTAATGACCATCCACACGGTGGTGGTGAAGGTAGATCTCCAATAGGTAGACCATCACCTGTTACTCCATGGGGTAAACCAGCTCTTGGATACAAAACTAGAAAGAAAAACAAAGCTTCTGATAAGTTAATAGTATCAAGAAGAACTAAATAATAAATTTTAATTTATTTGCCCGGGAAAGGAGGATATTAAAATGTCAAGATCAACTAAAAAAGGACCTTTTATACATGCTAGACTTTTAAAGAAAGTTGAAGCTATGAATGAAAGCGGAAACAGAGAAGTAATAAAGACTTGGTCAAGAAGTTCAACAATATTCCCTCAAATGGTAGAGCATACTATTGCTGTACATGACGGAAGAAGACATGTTCCTGTTTATATAACAGAAGATATGGTTGGACATAAATTAGGTGAATTCGTTTCTACAAGAACTTTCAAAGGACACAAAGACGACGAAAAATCTAACAAAAGAAAATAATTATATATTTTGACTAGGGAAGGAGGAAGAACACAATGGAAGCAAAAGCTACTGCAAAATTTGTACGTGTATCTCCAAGAAAAGCAGGTCAAGTATGTGACCTTGTAAGAGGAAAAAATGTTGATGAAGCATTAGCAATATTAAAGTATACTCCAAGAGGAGCGGCTTCAATAATAGCTAAGGTTGTTAAATCTGCTAAAGCTAACGCTGAAAATAATCACGAGATGGACGTTGAAAAATTATATATAGATTCAATAGTTGCTAACCAAGGACCTACAATAAAGAGATTTATGCCTAGAGCTATGGGTAGAGCTACTATGATAAGAAAAAGAACTTCTCACATAGAAGTTGTTGTTAAAGAAAAAAAATAATAAATAGATAGGAGGGAAAACAATGGGACAAAAGGTTAACCCACACGGACTGAGAGTCGGTGTTATAAAAGATTGGGATTCAAGATGGTTTACAACTGATAAAAAAGAGTTCGGAAACTTAATATTAGAAGACCACAATGTACGTAAATTCTTAAAGAATAAATTATACTCTGCTGGAGTTGCTAAGATAGAAATAGAAAGATCAGCAAACAAGTTAAAATTAGACTTACACGTTGCTAAGCCAGGTGTAGTTATAGGAAAAGCTGGTGCTGGTATAGAAGCTTTAAAAGCAGAATTAGAAAAAATGACAAAGAAAAATGTTATAGTTAATATCGTTGAAGTAAGAAGCATCGATAAAAACGCTCAATTAGTAGCTGAAAACATAGCATTAGCTATCGAAAGAAGGGTAGCTTTCAGAAGAGCTATGAAACAAGCTATACAAAGAGCTTTAAAATCAGGAGCTAAAGGTATAAAAGTTTCTGCATCTGGAAGATTAGGTGGAGCTGAAATGGCTAGAACTGAAGGATACAGCGAAGGAAATGTACCTTTACAAACATTAAGATCTGATATCGATTACGGATTTGCTGAAGCTGATACTACTTACGGAAAAATAGGTATCAAAGTTTGGGTATGCAACGGAGAAGTTTTACCAACTAAAAACGGAGTAAACCCAAGAGAAGAAAGAAGAAACGATAGAAGAAATAATAAGAGAAACGATAGAAGAAACGATAATAGAAGAAACAATTCTAGAGGAAACGACAGAGGAAACAACAGAGGACAAAGACCTCAAGGACAAAGACCTCAAAGACCTCAAAGAACTGAAAACAAAGAAAACTAAAATTAGTAAGGTTCAAGGAAGGAGGAAATTCTCATGTTAATGCCAAAGAGAGTAAAACGTCGTAGAGTTCACAGAGGAAGTATGGCTGGTAAAGCTCAAAAAGGTAACAAAGTTACTTATGGTGAATTCGGATTAATGGCTATGGAAGCTTCTTGGATAACTTCTAACCAAATAGAAGCTGCCAGAATCGCGATGACTAGATATATAAAAAGAGGCGGAAAGGTTTGGATAAAAATATTCCCTCATAAGCCTGTAACAAGAAAACCTGCTGAAACTCGTATGGGTGCTGGTAAAGGTTCACCAGAATACTGGGTAGCAGTAGTTAAGCCAGGTAGAGTAATGTTCGAATTAGCTGGTGTAGATGAAGCTAAAGCAAGAGAAGCTATGAGACTTGCAATGCACAAACTTCCTGTTAAATGTAAGTTTGTAAAGAAAGAAGATTTAGAAGTAAAGGGTGGTGAATAGGATGAAAGCTAAAGAATTAAGAGATTTAACAAGCGAAGAGCTAATGAATAAATTAAATGACTTCAAAAGTGAATTATTTAGCTTAAGATTCCAATTAGCTACTGGTCAATTAGAAAACACAGCAAGAATCAAGTTTGTGAAAAAGGATATAGCTAGAGTAAAAACTATCCTTGCTGAAAGAAAGTTAAACGAAACTAGAGCTTAATTGGAAAGGAGGCTTTTTAACATGGAAAGAGGAAGAAGAAAAGTAAGAGTAGGCCGTGTTGTAAGTGACAAAATGGACAAAACTATAGTAGTTGCTGTTGAAGATTTCGTACGTCATCCATTATATAATAAGCCAGTTAAGAGAACTAAGAAGTTCAAGGCTCATGATGAAAACAACGTATGCAGAATCGGAGATAGAGTTAAAATAATGGAAACTAGACCTTTATCTAAAGATAAGAGATTCAGACTAGTTGAAGTTGTTGAAAAAGTTAAGTAGTTTTTTGGAAAAGGAGGGATTACGATATGGTACAACAAGAGACACGTTTAAAAGTTGCGGATAACTCTGGTGCAAAAGAATTACTTTGTATTCGTGTACTAGGTGGAAGTAAAAGAAGATATGGTAATATAGGCGACGTAATAGTTGCTACTGTTAAAAGTGCAACACCAGGTGGAGTTGTAAAAAAAGGTAAAGTTGTTAAAGCTGTTATAGTAAGAAGTAAAAAAGGCATAAGACGTAATGACGGAAGTTATATAGCTTTCGACGAGAATGCTGCAGTTATAATCAAAGATGATAAGACTCCAGTAGGAACTCGTATATTCGGGCCTGTTGCTAGAGAGTTAAGAGATAATGATTTCATGAAGATAGTTTCTCTTGCTCCAGAAGTACTATAATAAGGAGGTGCAATAGGACATGATGCGTGTTAAAAAAGGCGACACTGTTGTAGTAATAGCAGGAAAAGATAAAGGTAAAAAAGGTACAGTTGTTAAGGTTATGCCAAAAGCTAATAGAGTATTAGTTGAAGGTGTTAACGTAATAACAAAACACCAAAAGCCAAGTGCTATGAATCCACAAGGTGGAATAATAAATAAAGAAGCCCCAATTCATATATCTAACGTTATGCCATTAGATCCTGAAACAGGAAAAGGGACAAGAGTTAGATTTGAAATTAAAGATGGGAAAAAAGTAAGAGTATCAGTAAAGAGCGGAAAAGAAATATAATATAGCTTGAAAGGAGGGACCTTAAATGGCTTCTAGATTACAAGAAAAATATATGAAAGAAGTTGCTCCTGCTTTAATGGAGAAATTTGGATACAAAAACGTTATGGAAATACCTAAGTTAGACAAAATAGTTATAAACATGGGTATAGGTGACGCTAGAGAAAATCCAAAAGGCTTAGAAAAAGCTGTTGAAGAAATGGAAATAATATCTGGTCAAAAGCCAGTTGTTACTAGAGCAAGAAAATCTGTTGCAAACTTCAAATTAAGAGAAGGTATGCCAATAGGTGCTAAAGTAACTTTAAGAGCAGACAAAATGTTCTACTTCATGGACAAATTAGTATCTGTATCTTTACCAAGAGTTAGAGACTTCAGAGGTGTTAATGCTAATGCATTCGATGGAAGAGGTAACTACGCTTTAGGTGTTAAAGAGCAATTAATATTCCCTGAAATAGAGTACGATAAAGTAGATAAAGTAAGAGGAATGGATATAATATTCGTTACAACTGCTAAAACAGACGAAGAAGCTCGTGAATTATTAAAATTATTAGGAATGCCGTTTTCTAAGTAAGCTTAGAAAATGTCATTTTCTAAGCGAAATCAAAGGAGGGAATTCCAGTGGCAAGAAAAGCAATGGTTGTTAAACAACAAAGAAAGCAAAAATACGCTACTAGAGAGTATACAAGATGTAGCATATGTGGAAGACCACATTCAGTATTAAGAAAATTCGGTATATGCCGTATATGCTTTAGAGAATTAGCTTATAAAGGTCAAATACCTGGTGTTAGAAAAGCAAGCTGGTAGAAACCAGTTAACAAATGGAAGGAGGGTTTCAATATGACAATGACAGATCCAATTGCAGATATGCTTACACGTATAAGAAACGCTAACGTTGTTAAGCATGAAACTGTTGACGTTCCTGCTTCTAATATGAAGAAAGAATTAGCTAGAATCTTATTAGAAGAAGGTTTCGTTAGAGGTTACGATGTTATAGAAGATGGAAAGCAAGGAATAATAAGAATACAATTAAAGTACGGACAATCAGGCGAAAGAGTTATATCAGGACTTAAGAGAATATCTAAGCCAGGTATGAGAGTTTACGCTGCTAACCATGAAATACCAAAGGTATTAAATGGATTAGGAATATCAGTTATATCTACTTCAAAAGGTATATTAACTGACAAGCAAGCAAGAAAAGAAAATGTTGGTGGAGAAGTAATCTGCTACGTTTGGTAATATAAACGAACAATGTAAGGAGGTGCGACTATGTCAAGAATAGGTGTTAAGCCAATAACTGTACCAGCTGGTGTTGAAGTAACTATAGCAGAAGGAAACTTAGTTACAGTTAAAGGACCTAAAGGAACTTTATCTAAGCAATTCGATGGTGCTATGATAATAAAGCAAGAAGAAAATACTATAACTGTTGAAAGACCTACTAACAACAAAAACCACAGATCATTACACGGGTTAACTAGAACGTTAATAGATAACATGGTAGTTGGTGTTACTAACGGATTCGAAAAGAAATTAGAATTAGTTGGGGTTGGATACAGAGCTCAAAAACAAGGAAAGAAATTAGTTATGAACTTAGGATTCTCTCATCCAGTAGAAATGGAAGATCCAGAAGGAATAACTGTTGAAGCTCCTAACCAAACTGAGTTAATAGTTAAAGGTATAGATAAGCAATTAGTAGGAAACTACGCTGCTAAGATAAGAGACTGGAGAAAGCCAGAGCCATACAAAGGTAAAGGTATAAGATACGCTGGTGAAGTTGTAAGACGTAAAGAAGGTAAAACTGGTAAAAAATAATACCAAACCTAAACGTTAAGAAAGGAGTGATCTCATGTTAAAGAAAGCTGATAAAAACGCAAAAAGACTTCAAAGACATAAGAGAGTTCGTAAGAAAATATCTGGAACTACTCAAAGACCAAGATTATGTGTATTTAGAAGTTCAAACAATATATATGCTCAAATAATAGATGACACAAACAGAGTAACTCTTGTTTCTGCATCTTCTTTAGAAGCAGAAGTTAAGGGTGCTGTAAGTCACACTGGAAATAAAGCTGCAGCTAAAATGGTTGGTCAAATGATCGCTAAGAAAGCAGTAGAAAAAGGTATCACTGAGGTTGTATTTGACAGAGGTGGATACTTATATCACGGAAGAATACAAGAGTTAGCTGAAGGTGCTAGAGAAGCTGGTCTTAAGTTCTAATTACATTAGAAATAAAGGAGGGAAAACACATGCTACGTCGTAAGCCGATAGATGCAAGACAACTTGATTTACAAGAAAGAGTTGTTGAAGTTAGACGTGTTACTAAAGTTGTTAAAGGTGGTAGAAACTTTAGATTCGCAGCTTTAGTTGTTGTAGGAGACGAAAACGGACACGTTGGTGTAGGTACTGGAAAAGCTATGGAAGTTCCAGATGCTATAAAAAAAGCAGTAGAAGATGCTAAGAAGAATCTTATAGAAGTACCAATGGTTGGTACAACTATTCCTCATCAAGTAAACGGACACTTTGGTGCTGGAAAAATATTAATAATGCCTGCTCAAGAAGGTACAGGAGTTATAGCTGGGGGACCTGCTAGAGCTGTACTTGAATTAGCTGGATTAAAAGACGTTAGAGCTAAATCTTTAGGATCTAACAACCCAAGAAATATGGTAAATGCTACAATAGAAGGACTTAACTCTCTTAAGACAGCTGAATCAATAGCTAAATTAAGAGGTAAAAAAGTTGAAGATCTTCTAGGGTAAGGAGGTAGTGTAAGATGGCTAAATTACAAATAAAGTTAGTTAGAAGTACAATAGGAACTACTCCTAACCAAAGAAAAAACGTAGAAGCGTTAGGATTAAGAAAAAGAGAACAAGTAGTTGTTAAAGAAGATAATGCCCAAACAAGAGGGATGATAAACAAAGTTAAGCATTTAGTTGAAGTAACTGAAATAGCTGAATAATTATTGACTAGAAATAAAAGGAGGTGCTAACTATGAAACTACATGAATTAAGACCTGCTGAAGGTGCAGTTCAATCTAAGAAAAGATTAGGTAGAGGTACTGCTACTGGACAAGGTAAGACTGCGGGACGTGGACAAAAAGGACAAAAGTCTCGTTCAGGTGGTGGAGTAAGAGTTGGATTCGAAGGTGGACAAATGCCACTTGCTAGAAGACTTCCTAAGAGAGGTTTCAAGAATCCATTCAGAAAAGAATACACTGAAGTTAATGTTGAGTTATTAAACAGATTTGAAAACGGAACAGAAATAACTGCTGAAGTTTTAAAATCTACTGGAGCTATAAGCAAAATAGCTAAAGATGGAATAAAAGTTTTAGGAAACGGAAACTTAGAAAAGGCTGTAACTGTTAAAGCTGCTAAGTTCACTGCTTCTGCTCAAGAAAAAATAGAAAAAGCTGGTGGGAAAGCAGAATTAGTTTAATCTAAAACTGCAAATTCTCAACCACTACAGGCGGGGTGAGTTAACGTGCTATCACAGTTAAAACAAGCTTGGAAAATTAAAGACGTAAGAAAAAAAATATTATACACTTTAATGATGATTGTTGTATTTAGGATAGGCGCAACGATACCTGTTCCTGGAGTGAACACAAGTATTATAAAGGAGATGGTAGGTAACAATAGCCTACTTTCCCTGTATAATATGTTCACAGGGGGTGCATTCAGTAACTTTACATTATTTGCATTGGGAATAGGACCATATATAACAGCATCTATTATCTTACAACTTTTAACTATTGGTTTTGAGAGCCTGGATGAACTCCAAAAATCAGGTGAAGAAGGTAAGAAAAAGATAAATAAGTATACTAAATACACAGCATTAGCACTAGCACTTGTACAAGCTATAGGTATTACACTTGGTGTAGTAAGAAGTGCCCTAAAAAATAATAATGTATTCTTTATATGTACAGTTATACTAACACTAGTAGCAGCGAGTATGTTATTAATGTGGATAGGTGATAAGATTACAGAAAAAGGTTTAGGTAATGGTAGTTCGGTAATAATATTTGTAGGTATTGTCTCTAGAGTACCGATTGATATTATGAATGCTATAAATATGGTGCAAAATGGAAAATTGGCTATATGGGCTGCAGCACTGTTAGTTGTAGTAATACTTCTTACAATAATGGCAGTTACATATATACAAGAAGCTACAAGAAAGATTCCAGTACAATACGCTAAAAGAGTTGTTGGAAGAAAAACGTATGGAGGACAAAGTTCTCATATACCAATGAAAGTTAACCAATCAGGAGTTATACCAGTAATTTTTGCTAGTTCACTTTTAGCTTTCCCTCAAACTATAGCAATGTTCATGGGATCAGATGCTCAAAACTTTGTTCAAACATACTTATCTCCTAATGGAGAAATAGGGTTTTGGATATATAGATCACTTGAAGTTCTATTAATAGTATTCTTTGCTTATTTCTATACAACTGTATCATTTAATACAGAAGATATAGCAAATAATATGAAAAATAATGGTGGATTTATACCAGGTATAAGACCAGGAAAGCCTACAATAGATTATTTAAACAGAATATTATCAAGATTAACTCTAGCAGGAGCTATATTCCTTGCTGTAATATCTTTAATACCTGCGTTCGTTACGCATTATATGAGTGTAAGTATGAACTTAGCAGGTACATCACTATTAATAGTAGTTGGTGTTGCATTAGAACTTAAGAGACAATTAGAATCAAACTTAGTTATGAGAAGCTATCAAGGTTTCTTAAAATAAGGAGATGATAATATGAGAATAATATTACTTGGACCTCCTGGTGCTGGTAAAGGTACTCAGGCGGCTGGTATAGTAGAAAAATATAACATACCTCATATATCAACAGGAGATATATTCAGAAAGAATATAAAAGAAGGTACTGATCTTGGAAAGAAAGCTAAAGAGTACATGGATCAAGGATTACTAGTTCCAGATGAGCTAACTGTAGGTCTTGTTACAGACAGAATAACTCAAGACGACTGTGAAAATGGATTCATGTTAGATGGATTCCCAAGAAATGTTTCTCAAGCTGAACAATTAGATGCGTTTTTAAAAGAAAATAATATAGCGCTTAGCAACGTTATAAACATAGAGGTTGATAAGAATATATTAGTTTCAAGAGCAGTTGGAAGAAGAATATGTAAATCTTGCGGTGCTACGTATCACGTTGAGTTTAATCCTCCTAAAAATGAAGGTGTATGTAATGTATGCCAAGGGGAGTTATACCAAAGAGCAGATGATAATGAAGAAACTGTATCAAAAAGAATACAAGTGTATCTAGATGAAACTAAGCCATTAGCTGATTATTATGCTAAAGAAGGTATATTATCAAACATAAATGGTCAACAATCTATAGATGAAGTATTTGCAGATATAGTTGCTGCTCTAGGAAGTGAAAAATAATGATTATTATTAAATCAAAAAAAGAAATAGAATTCATGAAAGAGGCCGGTAAAATAGTTGCTGAAACTCATGAGCTATTAAAGGAAGCTATTACTCCGGGAATATCTACTTTAGAGTTAGATAAAATAGCTGAAGAGAATATAAGAAAATATAATGCCAGCCCATCTTTTAAAGGCTATGGTGGTTTTCCTGCAAGTATATGCGCATCTATAAATAATCAAGTTGTGCATGGTATACCAGGTAAGCAGATAGTTAAAGAGGGTGACATTATTAGTATAGATATAGGAGCCTATTATAAAGGATATCATGCAGATGCTGCGAAAACTCATGGTGTAGGCATTATATCTGAAGAAAATAGGAAATTAATAGAAGTAACAAAAGAAAGCTTCTATGAAGGCATAAAATTTGCTAAACTAGGATATAGACTTTCGGATATCTCACACTCAATACAAGCACACGTAGAGAAACATGGTTTCTCAGTTGTTAGAGATCTGGTAGGTCATGGAGTCGGCACAGAACTTCATGAAGATCCTCAAGTTCCTAATTATGGTCCTCCTGGCAAGGGTCCAAGACTTAAAGAAGGAATGGTAATTGCAATAGAGCCTATGATTAATGCTGGTCATTATCATGTAAAAACTCTATCTGATGGATGGACAATCGTCACAATAGACGGTAAAAATTCTGCTCATTATGAGCATACGATAGCAATTACTGAAGATGAACCGCTTATATTAACTAAGCTTTAGTTTGAAGGTGATAAAAGTGCTATCATACAACAAAAGAGTAGGTCAAGTTGTTGAAGGTTTGTCGGGAAGAGAGAAGAATAAAATATTTTTCATCGTAAAGGTGATAGATAATAAATATGTTCTTATATCTGACGGCAATAAAAGAAAACTTGACAGACCTAAGCTAAAAAAAGTTAAGCACTTAAAGTTATATAATCTTTATAATAATAGAGTTGAAAAGAAAATAGCGTCTGAAGAAATAACAGATGCTTTTTTAAGAGCTGAACTTACTAAATCAAAAACAATACTTTTTGATTAGTTGAATGGAGGTCTGGTTATTTAATGGCCAAAAAAGATGTAATAGAATTAGAAGGTACAGTTATTGAAAACTTACCTAATGCTATGTTCAAAGTAAGATTAGAAAATGGACATGAAGTATTATGCCATTTATCTGGAAAGCTAAGAATGAACTTCATAAGAATTCTTGAAGGTGATAAGGTAAATGTTGAACTTTCTCCATATGACCTTACAAGAGGAAGAATCACTTGGCGTAAGAAGTAGGCTATCTTATTTAATAGTCTAAGGAGGGATTAATAATGAAAGTAAGACCATCAGTAAAACCAATGTGTGAAAAATGCAAGGTTATAAAAAGAAAAGGTAAAGTAATGGTTATCTGCGAAAATCCTAAGCACAAGCAAAAGCAAGGATAAGAAATTATTACTAGTAATTTGTTGATTTTTATAGTATAATAGTAAACTGTGATATCAACAAACAGAGCGCTTTGGCGTTAAAAAATGATTAAAAAACAATGTGTAGGAGGTGCGAACTATGGCAAGAATAGCTGGGGTAGATTTACCTAGAGAAAAAAGAGCAGAGATAGGCTTAACTTATATATATGGTATAGGAAAAGCTACTGCTAATGAAATATTAGCTAAAGCTGATATAAATCCTGACACTAGAATAAAGGATTTATCAGATGATCAAGTTAATGAATTAAGAAAAATAATAGACGCTGATTTCTTAGTTGAAGGTGACTTAAGAAGAGAAATCGCTTTAAACATAAAGAGATTAAGAGATATCAAATGTTACAGAGGTTTAAGACATGCTAAAGGTCTTCCACTAAGAGGACAAAGAACTAAGACTAATGCTAGAACTAGAAAAGGTCCTAGAAAAACTGTATCTCGTAAGAAGAAAAAATAATAATTAGATAGGAGGGAAATGAAAAATGGCTAAACCAAAAAAGAAAGCTACACGTGTTAGAAGAAGAGAGCGTAAAAACATAGAACGTGGACATGCTCATATACAATCTACTTTTAACAATACTATAATAACTTTAACTGATGTTCATGGAAATGCTATATCTTGGGCATCTTCAGGACAATTAGGATTCAAAGGATCAAGAAAATCTACTCCTTTCGCATCTCAAATGGCTGCAGAAACTGCTGCTAAAGCTGCAATGGAACACGGTTTAAAAACTGTTGAAGTATTCGTAAAAGGTCCTGGTTCAGGAAGAGAAGCTGCTATAAGAGCTTTACAAGCTACTGGACTAGAAGTAACTATGATAAAAGACGTTACTCCAATCCCACACAACGGATGTAGACCACCAAAAAGAAGAAGAGTGTAATTTTATACAGAATAAATTAGGAGGTGTAAAGATATGGCAAGATATACAGGTGCATCTTGTAGACAATGTCGTAGAGAAGGAATGAAATTATTCCTTAAAGGCGAAAGATGTCATACAGATAAGTGTGCTATAGAAAAAAGAAACTACGCTCCTGGTCAACATGGACAAGGAAGAAAGAAAGTTTCTAACTATGGTTTACAATTAAGAGAAAAACAAAAAGTTAAGAGAATATACGGAGTTTTAGAAACTCAATTCAGAAACTTATACGAACGTGCTGATAAAATGCCTGGTATAACAGGGGAAAACTTATTAAGTTTATTAGAAAGAAGATTAGACAACGTAGTTTACAGAATGGGATTAGCATCTTCTAGAAAAGAAGCTAGACAATTAGTAACTCACGGTCACTTCACTTTAAATGGAAACAAGGTAGATATACCTTCTATAACTGTTAAAGCTGATGATGTAATAGCAGTTAAAGAAAACTCTAAAACTTCTGCTAAGTTCAAAGCTTTAGTAGAAGCTAACGCATCAAAAGTAGCTCCTAAGTGGTTAGATGCAAACTTAGAAGGAATGACTGCTAAAGTTGTTGCTATGCCATCAAGAGAAGATATAGATCTTGAAATAGCTGAACACTTAATAGTAGAGCTTTACTCTAAGTAATAAGCAAGTTTTAAAATTAATTTTTAAAATTGTTTACCCTCAGTGGATTAATAAATTTGAAGGAGGGTTTTGTCCATGATAGAAATAGAAAAACCTAAAGTAGATATAATAGAACTTAGCGAAGACTATAGATATGGTAAATTCGTTATAGAGCCTCTAGAAAGAGGATATGGTATAACTATAGGAAATGCTTTAAGAAGAGTATTATTATCATCTTTACCAGGTGTTGCTGTAAATTCTATAAAAATAGATGGAGTTCTTCACGAATTCTCAACAATACCAGGTGTTAAGGAAGATGTTACAGAAATAATATTATCTCTTAAAGAGCTTTCAGCTACTATTGATGGAGAAGGAAGTAGAACTCTTAAAATAGAAGCACAAGGACCATGCTCTATCAAAGGATCAGATATAATATGTCCTCCTGATGTTGAAATATTAAGTAAAGACTTATTAATAGCTACGCTAGATGATAATGCTAAATTTAATATGGAAATATCTATAGATAAAGGTAGAGGATATGTTTCTGCTGAAGAAAATAAAACAGAGAATATGCCTATAGGTGTTTTACCTGTAGATTCAATATATACTCCTGTTGAAAAAGTGAGCTACCATGTAGAAAATACAAGAGTAGGTCAAAAAACAGATTATGATAAATTAGTACTTGAAGTTCAAACTAACGGTAGCATAAATCCTCAAGAAGGAATATCTTTAGCTGCTAAAGTACTAGTTGAACATTTAAATCTATTCATTGATTTAACAGAGCATGTAAGCAATGTTGAAATAATGGTAGAAAAAGAAGAAGATCAAAAAGAAAAAGTTCTTGAAATGACTATAGAAGAATTAGATTTATCAGTTAGATCTTATAACTGTTTAAAGAGAGCGGGAATAAATACAGTTGAAGAATTAGCTAATAAGTCTGAGGACGATATGATGAAGGTAAGAAACCTTGGTAAGAAGTCACTTGAGGAAGTTATCCAAAAATTAGAAGAACTTGGACTAGGTCTTAAACCAAGCGAAGAATAGTGAGCAAAGGAGGGATTGGCATGGCTAATTACCGTAAATTAGGACGTGTGACTTCACACAGAAACCTTATGTTAAGAAACTTAGTAACTGATTTACTAAGATGTGGTAGAATAGAAACTACAGTAACAAGAGCAAAAGAAACTCGTAGAATGGCTGAAAAGATGATAACTCTTGCTAAAAGAGGAGATCTTCACGCTAGAAGACAAGTTTTAGCTTACGTTATGGATGAAACTGTAGTTAACAACTTATTCACTGATATAGCTCCAAAGTATGCTGAGAGAAATGGTGGATACACTAGAATAATCAAAAAAGGACCAAGAAGAGGCGACGCTGCTGAAATGGCTTTTATAGAATTAGTATAGTATAAAAAAAGATTAAGCTTTTGCTTAATCTTTTTTTATACTTTTTTTAATATACATAAATATTTAAATTATAAGGATGTATATACAGATATTAAATGAATTTAATTTTGTATATATAAGAATTATCTTTTTTTTTATGGTTATGATATAATACTACTTAAATTGGTTTTTTATACAACTACTTAATGAAGAGGAGTAGATTAAATGAATAATATAGTAGAAGTAAACAATATTTCATTTGAATATATAGCAGAAGATGATAGATTTAAAGCGATAGATAATTTAAGTTTAGATATAAAAGAAGGTGAATTTTTAGTTGTTATAGGACATAATGGATCTGGAAAATCTACATTATCTAAAAATTTAAATGCTATTTTAATGCCTACTGAGGGAAGTATACTTATTGATGGTATGGATACTAGAGCAGAAGAAAATCTTTGGGATATAAGGCAAACTGCCGGGATGGTATTTCAAAATCCAGATAATCAAATAGTTGCAACAGTGGTAGAAGAAGACGTGGCTTTTGGTCCAGAAAACTTAGGAATAGAACCTAAAGAAATAAGAAAAAGAGTTGATGAATCTCTTAAAAGCGTAGGTATATATGAATTAAGAGATAGACAGCCACATTTATTATCAGGAGGTCAAAAACAAAGAGTTGCAATAGCTGGAATAATAGCTATGAAGCCTAAGTGTATAATTTTCGATGAAGCAACCGCTATGCTTGATCCTTCTGGTAGAAAAGAAGTTATGAATACGATAAAGAGATTAAATAAAGAAGAAAATATAAGTATTATACATATAACCCACTTTATGGAAGAGGCAGTTGATGCTGATAGAGTTATAGTTATGGAAAAAGGTAGAAAAGTTTTAGAAGGTACTCCTAGAGACGTTTTTTCAAAGGTGGATATGCTAAAATGTATAGGATTAGATGTACCTTATATGACAGAGTTATCTATGGAGTTAAGCAAAGAGGGACTTAATATAGACTCTGATATATTAACAGTGGATGAGATGGTGATGAAATTATGTCAATTGTAGTAAAAAATTTAACTTATGTATATAACGAGGATATGCCATTCGCAAGTAAAGCGTTAGATAATATTAGTTTTGAAATAGAAGATAAAGACTTTGTAGGGATTATAGGTCATACTGGTTCTGGTAAATCTACGTTAATACAACATTTAAATGGGATTTTAAAACCTTCCTATGGAGAAATATATATAAATGATTTTAATATAACTGATCCGGACTTAAATTTAACTGAAATTAGGAAAAGGGTAGGGGTAGTATTCCAATATCCGGAGTATCAACTTTTTGAAGAAACTGTTGAAAAAGATATAGCTTTTGGACCTTCTAATTTAGGTTTAGATAGCGAGGAAATAAATAATAGGGTAAAACTATCAATGCAATCTGTAGGGCTTAATTATGAAGAGTATAAAGATAAATCACCTTTTGAGTTATCAGGAGGGCAAAAGCGCAGAGTTGCAATAGCTGGAGTAATAGCTATGAATCCAGAAGTTTTAATCTTAGATGAACCTACAGCTGGTCTTGATCCCGGAGGAAGAGATGAAATTTTTGAACTTATCAGAACTCTTCATAAAGATCATAATATGACTATAATACTATCATCACATAGCATGGATGATATGGCTAAGTTAGCAAAAACTATAATAGTTATGAATGGTGGGGAAATAGAGTTTATGGGAACTCCGAGAGAAGTATTTAATTCCCATGCTAATAGATTAAAAGAGATAGGATTAGATATACCTCAAACTATAGAATTAGCTATTAAGCTTAGAGAAAAAGGATTTGATATACGTCAAGATATACTGACAATAGAAGAAGCTAAACAAGAAATATTGAGAGTTATGAGAGGACGAGGAAAATGTTAAAGGATATAACTATTGGTCAGCATTACCCTACACAGTCTCTTATACATAAATTAGATTCAAGAGTAAAGCTTGTAGGTACATTTATATTTATGCTATCACTATTTATAATTAATAAATTTTGGCCATACTTATTAGTAATAGCATCTTTATTAGCAATAATAAAGTTATCTAATATACCGTTTAAATATATATTAAGAGGATTAAAGCCCCTTAGATGGATTATATTATTTACATTAGTCATAAATATATTCTTCTTGCCAGGAGAACAAGTCATATGGTCATTTGGGTTTTTAAAGATAACTATGGAAGGTATAAGTCAAGCATTATTTATGGCTATAAGGCTTACACTGCTTGTATTAGGAACTTCTTTATTAACTCTAACAACATCCCCTATGGATCTCACAGACGGTATAGAGCGAATACTAAAACCATTTAATAAATTTGGATTGCCAGTACATGAATTAGCTATGATGATGACTATAGCACTTAGGTTTATTCCAACTCTATTAGATGAGACTGATAAGATAATGAAAGCTCAAATGTCTAGAGGTGCAGACTTTGAGAGCAATAATTTAATAGCAAGAGCTAAGAATCTAGTACCACTTTTAGTTCCTCTATTTGTTAGTGCATTTAGAAGAGCTGAAGAGTTAGGTACAGCTATGGAAGCTAGATGCTATAGAGGTGGATATAATAGAACTAAAATGAAAGTTACAATTCTTACAAAAGTAGATTATGTATCTTATGTATTACAGTTTATATATTTAGGGAGTATAATAGTTACTAGATTTATATAAAGAGGTAAAGTATGAGAAATTTAATGATAAAAATACAGTACAATGGAGCTAATTATTGTGGTTGGCAGAAACAACCAGATTCTTTAGGTATACAAGGAACTATAGAAAAAGCTATTTTTGATATAACTAAAGAAGAAGTAAAAATTACTGGCTCTGGGAGGACTGATGCAGGAGTTCATGCATTAGGTCAAGTGGCAAATTTTAAACTAAATTCTGACATACCATATAGTAAATTACCAAATGCACTTAATTCTAAGCTTCCTAAAGATATATCAATAATCGATTGTAAGGAAGTAGATGATCAATTTCATGCAAGGTATAATGCAAAAGGAAAAAGATATAGATATTTAATCTATAATAGTCCTTATAGAAATCCTATATATAAAGATACTTCTTATCATGTGAAATATGAGCTTGATTTTAATAAAATGTGTAAAGAAGCTAAATCATTAATAGGAACTCATGACTTTAAAGGATTTATGAGTTCTGGATCCTCAGTAATAGATACTGTTAGGACTATATATGATATAGAAATAACTAAGGACGAGGATATGATAACAATAGAAGTAGAGGGTAGTGGATTCTTATATAATATGGTAAGAATAATAGTAGGGACATTAGTGGATATTGGAAGAGGAAGGATAAAAGATAATATATCTGAAATAATTGACTCAAAGAGTAGATCTAAAACTGGACATACTGCACCAGCACATGGATTATTTCTTAAAAAAGTTGATTATTAGCTTGACACACAACTATGCATATATTAAAATTAGTAGGAGTGTGTTAATAAGTCCACTTGCCCCGGACTTGACATAAACGGTAAAATTTTAAAAGGAAAAAGTTAAGGAGGGACAACTATGAAAAGTTATATAGCTAAGCCAGCTGATGTACAAAGAAAATGGTACATCGTTGACGCTGAAGGAAAAACATTAGGTCGTTTAGCAACTGAAATAGCGACAGTATTAAGAGGAAAAAATAAGGTTACTTTCACACCACACGTTGACGGAGGAGACTTCGTTGTTGTTGTTAACGCTGAGAAAGTAGTTTTAACAGGAAAGAAATTAGAACAAAAAATGTACAGATACCACACTGGTTATGTAGGTGGTTTAAAAGAAATACCATACAAAGAAATGATGGAAAAGAAACCTGAAGAGGTTGTAGCTCACGCTGTAAGCGGAATGTTACCAAAGAACAAATTAAGAAGCAGAATGATGACTAGATTAAGAGTATTCGCAGGACCAAACCATGATCATGCAGCTCAAAATCCAGAAGTTTTAAACTTTAAATAATAATTAACGGGTGAAAGGAGGAGTTATCATGGCAAACGTTCAATACTACGGAACTGGAAGAAGAAAAAGCTCTGTTGCTAGAGTTAGATTAGTAGCAGGTGAAGGAAATATAATAGTAAATGGAAGAAATGTTGAAGAATACTTCAACTATGAAACATTAATAAGAGATGTTAAGCAACCATTAGTATTAACTAACAATGAAGCTAAATACGATGTAATAGTAAAAGTTGAAGGTGGAGGATTCACTGGACAAGCTGGTGCTATAAGACATGGTATATCTAGAGCTTTATTAAAAGCTGATGCTGAATTAAGACCTGCTTTAAAGAAAGAAGGATTCTTAACTAGAGATGCTAGAATGAAAGAAAGAAAGAAATATGGATTAAAGGCAGCAAGAAGAGCTCCACAATTCTCAAAGAGATAATTTTATTCATATACTTGTACAAAGACTTTGGAATATTCCAAAGTCTTTTTTAATATAAATGTACAGGGTGATATTGTGAAGAAATACATAAAATACATAGTTTTTGGGGTAGTAGCTTTAATACTGACAGTAGCATGTATACTTAAAATAAGGGATGTATCAGAGGAAACTATTAGTTATATGCCTATAACTAATAAAACAATCGTATTAGATGCAGGCCATGGTGGTATAGATCCAGGAGCATCTAGTAGTGATAAGAGTATTTTAGAAAAAGATATTAACTTAGCTATTACCCTTAAACTAAAGGAGCTTATAGAATCAAGTGGGGGGCTAGTTATACTTACTAGAAATGACGATAGTAGCTTGTATGAAGAAGACTCTAATAAAACTATAAGACAAAAATATAATGAGAATTTAAGAAATCGTAAGAAAATCGTAGATGAATCTGAAGCAGATATGTTTGTATCAATTCATTTGAATGCATTTCAAGAATCCAAATACTCAGGTGCTCAAACCTTTTACCCAAGTGGTAAAGAGGAAAGTAAGGGATTAGCTACATATATACAACAAGAGTTGAAAAGAGTAGTAGATAATAGTAATGATAGAGTAATTAAGCCTAGAGATAATATTTATTTATTGAAAGAAACCACTATGCCTTCAGTACTTATAGAATGTGGATTTTTATCTAATGAGAAGGAAGCTAAATTATTATCAGAAGATGAATATCAAGAAAGAATATCATGGGCTATATATGCAGGTATTCAGAAGTATTTTGGAGAATATGAGAATAAAAATGAATAATAAGGAAATAATAGCTTATATCAGAATTTATCCATTGATATAAGCTATTATTTTAATAAATTAAATATAATATAAAAAAATTTAAAAAAAGTATTGACGAAAAATAATATAGATGATATTATAAATGAGTGCTAAAGAACAGCATACAAACTTAAGAACTTTGAAAATTAAACAGTAGGTTAATTTATAAAATTTATTCTTATTTAAGAATTAAAACACAAACAACCAAGCCAGATATTCAGATAATGATTAGCTGAGCGATGGACAACTTTTATTTGAGAGTTTGATCCTGGCTCAGGATGAACGCTGGCGGCGTGCCTAACACATGCAAGTCGAGCGAACTTCT
>NZ_JADNAX010000055.1:0-1023 GCF_015550495.1 Romboutsia sp. 1001713B170207_170306_H8 | reverse complement strand
CGCCGCCAACCGACCTCCGCACCGGGAAACAGCAACCTCTTCAGGGCTTGCATCCACGGCGACCAGACCGTAGTCACGGGCAGTACGGTACGGATGCGGTTGCTTCAGGACGTAACCCTATCCGGCATGAAGATACCGGCCAACACGCTGTTTTACGGTATCGCCACTTTGGGAGCCAACCGCCTCGATGTGGTAGTCAGCAACCTGAAGGTAGGAGACAACCTCAATCCCGTATCGGTGGTTGTCTTCGACAATGATGCCATGGAAGGTTTGAACCTGCCCAATAACCTGAAAGCCAGTGCAGCCAAGCGTATGGAACAAGGTCTTGTACAGAACATTGACATGCCGCTCTCTTCCATCGGCACGATGGCCAGCGAAGTGACCAGCGTAGTCAACGCCACCACCCAGGTAGCCAAGCAAATCTTGAACATGAGCCTCTCACAAGTGAAGGTACATCTCAAGTCCAACTACGAAATGTATATCCAAGAAGAGAGTCAGGAATCGAAGTTGCGTAGGCAAGCCGTGCAAGCGGAGTTACAGAAGCTCTATGAGCAAATGGAACAAGAGAAAACGAACAAGAAAAATCATCCCCTTCAAACATTGATAGACAAATTATGATAGACATTCTCAATTACCTGCTTGCGCTGTCAGCGGTCTTTTTCGGCTATCGGATCTACGTATCACGCCGGAACGGACGAGCCTTTAAAGAAATCCGTCCGCTGACCGTTTCTTTCGGCATTACCCTGCTTCTTCTATGGGGCATTACCGTATTCACCGCCTTTTTTTCAAGAACCGTTTAACATATCGACAACATGAAGAAATATATTTATCTACTGTTTTACTGCTTTGTGTGCAGTCTGCCGCTCTTCGCTCAGGAAAACGGCACTCCCCGGAAACAAGCCATCAGCCAAAAAGACATCTTTATCTCTTTCGACTGTGTGAAACACCTGGTATTTCCTGTGCAAGTATCTGATATTGCCATCGGCGAACAGGAGCTTGTCATGGCCAGCCGGGTAGAAGAGG
>NZ_JADNAX010000054.1:0-1029 GCF_015550495.1 Romboutsia sp. 1001713B170207_170306_H8 | reverse complement strand
TTACCAACTAGCTAATCAGACGCGGGTCCATCCTATACCGCCGGAGCTTTGATATTTCTACCATGCGATAAAAATATGTTATCTCGTATTAGCGTACCTTTCGGTACGTTATCCGTGTGTATAGGGCAGGTTACCCACGCGTTACTCACCCGTCCGCCGCTCACTTCCGAAGAAGTTCGCTCGACTTGCATGTGTTAGGCACGCCGCCAGCGTTCATCCTGAGCCAGGATCAAACTCTCAAATAAAAGTTGTCCATCGCTCAGCTAATCATTATCTGAATATCTGGCTTGGTTGTTTGTGTTTAATTCTTAAATAAGAATTAGTTATATAAATTAACCTACTGTTTAATTTTCAAAGTTCATTGTTTCGACTTATTCATCTTAACAAGTTATTTAAATCTTGTCAACACTTTCTTTCGTTTTATTTTCCGTCCGTATCTCTCGGACAAGTAATACTTTACCACCACATTCTTTATTAGTCAACACTTTTTTTAAAACTTTTTTAATCTAAAATAAATGTTGATAAGTATATTTTTTTATCAACATTATTAACATGTTCATATACTCTATTTATATAACTATAAATCATTTTATCCACATTACTAAATTAATTATACACAATTTTAATATATTTATTATATATAATATTTACACTAAATTTTCTTATATTTTTATTTTTAATAAAAAATTATTAAAATATATCATAATTCTATAATAAGTATTATCATAATTTATACTTTTTAATTTCATAATAAAAAATAAATATTTTATAAAAAAACAAACCATCAATTAAGATGGTTTGTTTTTTGTTTTTAGTCTTTTATTTTTATATCTTCATAAAAAAAGATTACGTGGCTAAGTCTTACTCTCCCGGGAGGTTGCCCTCCGAGTACCATCAGCGCTAAAGAGCTTAACTTCTGTGTTCGGAATGGGAACAGGTGTATCCTCTTTGCTATAATAACCACATAATCTTTCGATTAACTTATATTAAGTTTTAGAGTTAATACTCTAAAAACTGCATATCATTTAT
>NZ_JADNAX010000010.1:0-85126 GCF_015550495.1 Romboutsia sp. 1001713B170207_170306_H8 | reverse complement strand
GGCCTGGTAGTTCAGCTGGTTAGAATGCCAGCCTGTCACGCTGGAGGTCGAGGGTTCGAGTCCCTTCCAGGTCGCCAAAACACACTTTGCTGGTGTGGCTCAACGGTAGAGCAGCTGACTTGTAATCAGCAGGTTGTAGGTTCGATTCCTATCACCAGCTCCAATTAAACGCTTAGATTAGTCTAAGCGTTTTTTTTTATTGTTTAAAATAAAAATATAGAGAATTTTATCTAAAGATGGTAGTATAAATTTATATATTATAAAAGAATATGGGGGGAAAATATGTATAGTTTTAAGAATGATTATAGTGAAGGGGCTCATCCTAAGATATTAGAAAGCTTATTAAAGAGTAATTTAGAACAATGTGAGGGGTATGGTAAAGATACATATTGTGAAGAAGCTAAGGAATTAATACAAAATAAACTAAATAATAAAGATGTAGATGTTCATTTTATATCAGGAGGAACACAAACTAATTTAATAGCCATATCGGCTTTTTTAAAGCCTTATGAAGCTGTTATATCAGCTAATACTGGGCATATATATATAAATGAAGCTGGATCAATAGAGTCTACAGGGCATAAGGTAATAGGTGTAAATGTTAAAGATGGTAAACTTAGAAGAGAGGATATTTTAGCTGTTTTAAGTAAATACACAAATGAGCATGTAGTTAAGCCTAAATTAGTGTATATATCGAATTCAACAGAGATAGGTACAATATACACAAAATCAGAGTTAAAAGACTTAAATGATGTATGTAAAGAAAATAATTTATTATTATTTATGGATGGTGCAAGATTAGGATCTGCACTTTCTTGTAAAGAGAATGATTTAACATTTGAAGATATAAGTAGATTAACTGATTTATTTTATATAGGTGGAACAAAAAATGGTGCGCTTTTAGGAGAAGCCCTTGTTATATGTAATAAAGACTTACAAGCTGACTTTAGATATAATTTAAAGCAAAAAGGAGCAATGCTTGCTAAAGGCAGATTACTTGGAATTCAGTTTTTAGAATTATTTAAAGATGATTTATACCTTGAAATAGGACGTCATGAAAATTATATGGCAGATATATTAAGAGATGGTATAAAAAAACTTGGGTATGAGTTTTTAGTAGATTCACCTTCGAATCAAATATTCCCTATATTTAGCAATAACATAATTAATGAATTAGAAAGATACTATGGATTTAATATATGGGAAAAAGTTGATGAGGAAAGAAGAGCGATAAGACTTGTTACTTCTTTTGCAACAAGTGAAAATGATTGTATAGATTTTATAAAGCTACTAACAGAGGTAACAAATAGATAATTAAAATAAAAAGTAGAAGAAATACCTTAAGTATTTTCTTCTACTTTTTATTTTCCCACCTTAAATCTTTACCTATAAATTTAACCATTTTGAACCTATCAAAAACTCTAGAGAAAATTCTCTGAGCATATTCTGAGCCTAGTTGCATAGGTGATAGATTTGTAGATATAATTGTTTTCTTTCCTGATAATAGTCTAGTATTTATAATATTAAATAATTCACTATTAGTAAATGAATTTGTAAGTTCTGTTCCTAAATCATCTATTATTAGCAAATCACAGTCAAATAAGTTTTCATAATTATCTTTACTTATATGGCTATTAGAATTTTTAAACTTATAGTCTTCAATAATTTCAAACATTTTAAATGCTGTTTGATATATTACAAGGTAACCTTTATCTAAAAGTTCTTTTGCTATACAGTTACACATGAAAGTTTTTCCAAGGCCTGTATCGCCATAAAATAATAAATTTTCTCCATTATCTTTATCAAAATGCATAATAAACAATTCGGCAATAGATATTATTTCTAAAATATTTTCATATGGAGAAACATTAGAGGCTGATATTTTTTCTTTTGAAAATATTGATGTATCTAAAGTAGAAAAATTTTGGCTATCTAATACTCTAGATAAATTAGACATCTTGTAGGCATCATTTATAATTTCTTGCTTTAAGCAGTTACACTTATTTCCATTTTTTAAAAATCCTCTATCATTGCATATATTACAGTTATACTGCACATCCAAATACCAATCTGGAACTTTATACTGTTTTAATAAAAACTCTTTCTTAGATCGAAGCTCAGCCATTTTTTCTTTTGATTGAAGTAAAATTTCATCTTTATTAGATGGATTAGATAGAACTAGTTTAGTTAATTTTAAACCTATTTTAGATACTTCATCATCGATATTTTTTATTTCTGGAATTTGGTTGTATACATCTTTTTTTCTAATTTCTAAATCTGATTCAGCCTTATCACGCTTTCTTTCATATGAAACTAAAATCTCTCTTAATTTAGATTCTTTCATTTAATCACCTACTTAAATTTACCTTTTTGACTTTCTTGAAGTAATTTTTCTAGTTCATCAGGACTATAATTTGTAAAAGTTTGATTTATATTATGATATCTAGTTTTTACTTGAGGAATATTACTAGTTTTATTATTAGATGACTTCTTTTCTGTTTTAGTTTTATGCTCTTCATCTAATAACTTAACATCTTCTAAAGTTTTTACATTTTTATCTTTCCACTTTTCAATTATTCCATTTATATAAGATATAGATGGTTTTGATACATTTTTAGATTTAGAACATGCTTCAAGAATTACCTCTATATCCATGTTGTATTTATCTAACCAAACATTCATTATGCGCTCTTCTTCTTTAGAAGGCTGTCTATAAAATCCTAATTCATTGAATATAGTTTTATATAGTATATATCTTTCTTTTCTTACAGCAAAACTATTTTCTATATCTTGAGGTGTATATAAATTAGAATCATACCAACTTCTCAGTATAGATTCAATGTATCTAACTGGACGAGCAGCACCGTGTTTATCTTTTACATATTGATAAGCATATATAATCATATCTGGATCAAGATTATACTTATTCATAATATCTAATATATTAATTTTCTCACCAGGATCAAGATATCTTCCAATTATTTTGTTAATAGAGTTAAACATATTTCTAATGCTAGGATTTTCAGCAACGGAAACAATGCTATCACTATTAGATTTTATAGAGGTTGTATTAATATGCATATTTTCCATATAAAATCTCTTTAGGTCTAAGAATTCTATAGAGTAGTCATAATCATTTAATCCGTCATTTTTATGCATTTTAATTATGCTTTTTTTCTCCCAAAACTTCCAAGCATCAATTACATCTGATAATGGGACGTTCAAATTTTTAGCAATTGATTTATTGTCAAATTTAGGATTTGAACTAGAATCGCAAGCCTGTCTGTATCCTAAAAGATAAACTTTTACGTATAAACCATTTGCCATAGGCATAAATATATCTATGAAGATATTGGCAATTGTAGTTTCACCTAAATCTATTTCATTTACTTCCTTAAAAAACATTTTATCACCTCAGATTAGATTATATCATAAAAGGTATTACAAATTTATCTTGTAAATATTTTTTCAAATTATTCATGAAAAATAGGAGGAGATAATTTGGTTATTAAATTTACTAAAAAGATAAGACGAATAACTTTGAGCATAATTGTGTTAATAATATTGTTAGGAGGGGGGATATATCTATTTAATAAAAATGATTCTAAAGAAACATCTAAAATTAAAGAGGAAAGTAGAAATCAATATACAATAGATGTTATTTTGGATGATGAAAGTAAAAGAATGATGTGTAACCAAAATATAATTTATGTAAATAAAACTGGAAAAGAAATAGACAAGATATACTTACACATATACCCAAATGCATTTTCAAAGAAAGAATTGGCTCCTTTTGAAGAAAGTGAAATGTCACAAGCATATCCAAATGGATTTAATGAAGGGTATATAGATGTAAAAAATGTACTTAATAATAATGATAAGTTAGAATATAGTATAACTGGAGATAAAAATGACATATTAAAGGTAAATTTGGGAAAATCAATTAAAAGCAATGAAAAAATTTCAATAGATTTGAAGTATACTATAAAAATACCAAATTGTTTAGGAAGATTTGGATATGGGGAAAATACTATAAATGTAACTAATTGGTTTCCTATAGCATGTGTATATGATGATAGAGGTTGGAATTTAAAAAGTTATGAATCTGTAGGTGATCCTTTTTATAGTGATACTAGTGATTTTAATGTAAGTATATTAATACCTAGAAAGTATGATGTTGGTTGCACAGGAAAGATAGTTAGTGAAAAACATGATGATGAAAAAATATTTTATGAAATAGAAGCTAAAAAAGTAAGAGATTTTGCTTTTATATTAAGTGATAAATTTGATATTGATACTGATTCATATAAGGGAGTATTGATAAATACATATAATTTAAATAGTGAGTTTTCTGAATATACGACAGAAGTAGCAAAAGATTCTATAAAAATTTTTAGTAATTTATTTGGTGAATATCCATACGATACGTATTCTGTAGTAGCTAGTGATTTTTATATTGGAGGAATGGAATACCCAACTTTGGTAATGATAGACCAAAGTATATATAAAGAAAATAAAAAATTCTTATTAGAATACATTATAGCTCATGAAACTGCACATCAATGGTGGTACTCGGTAATCGGTAATGACGAAATAAGTGAGCCTTGGCTAGATGAAGCTCTTACTGAATATTCTACTGTACTTTATTTTGAAAACAAATATGGAAAAGATGTAGGGTCTAGACTTATGAATACTATGGAGATTCAAAGTAGAAACTATTTAAGTCAGAACATTTTTAAAGCAACAACTCAATATAAAGATTCAACTGACTATAGCTTAAATGTATATACTAAGGGTGCTGTGATTTTCAATGAAATAAGAAATAAAGTAGGGGATGATATATTTTTTGCTACATTAAAAGAATATTATAGTAAGTATATGTATGAAAATGTAAATGGAGCTAAATTTGTTGAACTGTGGAAAGAAAAGGGAGTAGATATAGACAAAATTATAAGTGAATATAAATAGATTTAAAATAGAGCATTAAAAAATATTTAATGCTCTATTTTTTTGGTATAATATAATCTAATGAGACTATGAAGAAGAGGTGGCAGGATGCTAAAATATTGTTCAATAGGAAGTGGAAGTAGCGGAAATTGTCATTATGTAGGGTATAAAGACACTAATATATTAGTTGATGCAGGCCTTAGTGGTAAGAGAATAACTACAGGATTAAAAGATATTGAAGTTGATATAGATAAAGTAAAAGGAATATTTATAACACATGAGCACTCTGATCATATAAAAGGTGCAGGAATAATATCTAGAAAGTTTGATATACCTATTTTTGCAAATATAAAAACATGGTGTTCAATGAAAGATAAAATTGGAGATATAAAAGATAGTAACATGAAAGTCTTTGAAAATGATAAAACTTATTCATTAGGAGACATAATAATAAGACCATTTTCAATACCACATGACTCTGAAGATGCAGTTGGATATAACTTCTATGCAGGAACTAATGATAAGATATCGATAGCAACAGATATAGGTCAAATAACCGAAAATATAAGAAAACATTTATATAAATCTAAGTTAGTTGTTTTAGAGTCGAATTATGATCCAAATATGTTAATGATGGGAAGCTATCCATATTCATTAAAGAGGAGAGTAATGTCAGAAGAAGGACATTTATCGAATGAAGATGCTGGAAAATTTTGTGTAGAGCTTGTAAAAGAAGGAACGGAACGAATACTATTAGCTCATTTAAGTAAAGAAAATAATTTTCCTGAGTTAGCTTATGAAACATCAAAAGGAATATTAGCACAAAATAATATAATTATAGGACAAGATATAAAATTGGATGTATTATCAAGAAGTGAAGTTTCAGATGTTTATAAACTTCTGTAAAAGAATAAGGAGAAATATATGAATATAAACATAGTTTGTGTCGGCAAGATTAAAGAAAAATATTTAAAGTTAGGGATAGATGAGTTTAAGAAAAGATTGACTAAATACTGTAAGCTAGATGTAATTGAATTAGATGATGAAAAGGCACCTGAGAACCTAAGTGAAAAAGAGATGCTTATGATAAAAGATAAAGAAGGTAAAAAAATCTTAAGTAAGATTAAGAGTAATAGTTATGTTATAGTTTTAGCTATTGATGGAAAGAATTTATCTTCGGAAGAGTTAGCAGATACTATGAGTAAACTTGCTATTAGAGGGAATAGTCATATTACATTTGTAATAGGAGGTTCTTTAGGTTTATCTGATGAAGTACTAGGTAGAGCCGATTATAAATTATCATTTTCTAAAATGACATTCCCTCATCAACTTATGAGGTTAATATTATTAGAACAGGTATATAGAGCTTATAGAATAAATAATGGTGAACCGTATCACAAGTAACGGAGCACGGTTTTTATAAAAATAATTATAAATAGATTATACTAATTTTGATATGAGCCCTTTGTGATAGAAAGTTAAAACAATAAAACTTTTGTCATAAAGGGTTCATATCATCTTATAGATATAATGTCTTAATATATTAAAGGATATCATATAGGGTATATTTATAAAATTCAATTATAAATGAACTTAAAGCATTATTTATAATTGGTTTTAATTTACAAGAATTATTAAGGTTACAAGTATTATTATCAGTAGAAAAACATTCTACAATATTTAAATTATCTTCTGTTATTTCAAGAAGTTTACCTAAGTTTATATTTTGTGGGTCCATTCCTAGCTTTATACCACCATTTCTTCCCTTAGAAGATAAAATATATCCATTTTTAGCTAATTTATAAATTATTTTTTTTATATGATGAGTAGACAAATTAAGTGTATTTGATAACTCATCTACTGTAAAAAGTTTATTTTGGTTATTGCCTAGATAAATTAATATTCTAAAACTATAATCAGTAAATTTAGATAAATACATAAAATTCTCCTTAATATAAGTTGATTATTATATATTATTATAAATTATATTAGGTTAGATACAATATAAATTATAATTAAAAAATTATATGTTATTTAAAACTTAAAAAGGGTATATAGAATACATATTAAAAAATAGGAGAGTTTTATGAAGAGAATTAAAAAAATAATATTTGTTATTGCAGGGTTTATATTTCTTTTATTAGGAATAATCGGAATAGTACTTCCTATATTACCGACAGTACCATTTTTACTTTTAACATCATATTGTTTTGCTAGAGGGTCAAATAAATTTGAAACCTGGTTTAAATCTAGCAAAATATACAAAAATTATTTAGAAGGTTTTATAATTAATAAGTCCATGACCTTAAAGCAAAAGATATATACATCAACTTTTGCAGATATAATGATTGCTTTTCCATTAATTATTTTAAATAACTTATATATAAAGTTATTTTTAATAATAATTATTATATTTAAGTATTATTACTTTATATTCAAAATCAAAACTATAAAGATATAATTGCAATTGAATTGAGAATAAAGAATATATTACTTTTAAAAAATGTTTATATAAAAAATAATTGGGTAAATTTTTAATAAATAAAAAGTGTATATAAAATACACATTTAAAAAGGAGAGAGTAAGTATGTTAAGTCAAAAAACAATAGAGATAGTAAAAAGTACAGTGCCGGTATTAAAGGAGCATGGATTAGAAATAACAAAAACTTTCTACAAAACAATGTTTACGAATAATCCAGAAGTAAAAGAAATGTTTAATATGGATAAACAAGAATCTGGAGAACAACCAAAGGCGCTAGCAATGACAATACTAGCAGCAGCTCAAAATATAGATAATTTAGAGGTGTTATTACCAGCGGCAAAGAAAATAGGAAATATTCATGTTAATTCAAATGTAAAACCAGAGCATTATCCAGTAGTAGGTAAAAATTTATTATTAGCAATAAAAGAAGTTCTAGGAGACGCAGCAACAGAAGATGTTTTAAATGCATGGGCAGAAGCTTATGAAGTTATAGCTAAAGTATTTATAGATGTAGAAAAAGATATGTATATAGATCAAGTATGCAGAGATAATCAAGTACATCAAAAAATGTAATTTAATAAAAGTTCCTTAAAGTATTGATATTTTTATCATTGCTATTAAGGGACTTTTATTAATTATTTTTGATTTTTATATAATATTAGGTTTTATAGATGTAGTACACAAAATGTAATTAAAGTATCTTATATTAACTGGTACAACTAGTTAATTTCTGTGTGTTTTATCAGGAAAAGTATGGAGTACTACAATTATACAATTTATCCATTTCAAGTTTATTTTTATTATAACATTAAATCTAATAAAAGTTAAACATTTTATATTTAATATATTCTGATATATAACTATGCATATTAATACAAATTTACAAATTATTATGTAAAAAAATGTAAATTAGTTATTGAATTTATAAAATTTTAATGCTACTATCTTTATAAACTTAAATTAATTAAAGGGGGACTTATGAAAAGTTTAAAAGGAACAAGAACAGCTGAAAACTTAATGAAATCTTTTGCAGGAGAGAGTCAAGCAAGAACAAGATATACATATTATGCAAGCATAGCAAAAAAACAAGGGTATGTTCAAATATCAAACATATTTATGGAAACAGCAGAACAAGAAAAAGAGCATGCTAAGAAATTTTATAAATATTTAAAAGAAGATTTTATAGATGAAATGATAGAAATAACAGCAGCATACCCAGTATCATTCCATGAAGATACTATGGCAAACTTAAAAGCGGCTGCTGCTGGTGAAAATGAAGAATGGACAGAATTATACCCTGAATTTGCAAAAATAGCGAGAGAAGAAGGGTTTGAAGCTATAGCTAAAACTTTTGAGAGAATAAGTGGAGTAGAAAAAAGACATGAAGCTAGATATAATAAATTAGCTAAAAATATAGAAGAGGGAAAAGTATTTAAGAAAGATGAAAAAGTACTATGGAAATGTTTAAATTGTGGTCATATTCATGAAGGTGAAGAAGCACCTAAGGTATGTCCAACATGTGTACACCCACAAGGATACTTTGAAGTATTTATAGAAACATATTAATAACTATTTTTAAAATAGGATGAAAATAGTTGATAATATTAAAAAGTAAATAGAAATAGGCATATATATTAGAACTATTAAAGGTATGCCTATTTTTATTTTATAGATTGATTTAAATTATTGGTACTTTATTAAAATTGTTCATATATAATTAAGACTAATTATTAGGATTGATTTTATATTTATCAAATCTAAAAGTAACAGTAACTTTCACAAAGCATATAATCCAAATAACAATTGATATCCATAAAACTAATTTAGATATTAGAATATAGCCAATTGTCCATATTAACAGTATTAAAGCTAGTTTTAATAATATTACACCATAATCTCTACTCATTTTAAGTTCATCATATAATTCTCTTTCATTTTTTGAGATAAAATAATATCCATTGATTAATATAGATGCTTTATCTTTAAGAAGAAAAAACATACCCGATACGAAGAATAATGCACCTGACATAAATAATGATATTTTTAACACAATAGTTCACCCCTCCATTGAAATATACTCCCAATATATAACATTTGCGAACTTTACTATATTATACATAATGTTAATTTACTTTCCAATAGTAAAATAATTTCATTAATTTAAACTAGCTCAATAAGTCTACCTATAATAGTATCTCTCGTTATAAGTGTTTCTTTAGTAGCAATATTCACTAACATATCTTTGATTCTGTCAGTCTTTTTATTCTTCTTGCTTAATTGAAGAAATTTAAACCAAGCTAAATAGTTGTTAATATATTTTGTAGAAACTCCATTGAATGTCATTAACCATCTTTCAAAGCTACTATGAAGAGCATTTATATGTTGCAAGTGGTAAACACTATCTATCATTGATTTACCTCTAGGAACTTGTTTTAACTCTACATTTAATTTATCTTTTATCCCTATGTATGATTTATGTGAGTCATCTCCACTATTGAAATCCACAAAAAAGGTATTGATTGAAAAATCAATATCTTTTTTTATTTTAATTATCAGAGTAAATGATTATTGTTGCACTATAAGTAAGGTTATACGATAGAAAGGGAGTCTATTTTACTATTTTTTATTTATAGGCTATGTTAGCTAACTTTGTGATTAATTATATCTAAAATAGTTATAAACTATATTTCAACTAATTTTCAGAAAGGATACCTAATATTAGGTCAAAAATAGATATAAAATCTGTGATAAAAGATTTAAAAAGGAATGAACTTACAGAGTTAATTTCAGTAGCACAATAAGTATTAAGTACTTTATTTAATTCCTCTGAAATTAGATATAATGTCAAAGAAAGTAGATTTTCTAAAGGATACGAGTTCCCAAAATGTCAATATAAATATGTAAATAAAAATGGGAAATCTAACGGAAGACAAAGATATATATGTAAACGTTGTCGTACAAGTTTTGATGAGTTTACTATGTCCCCATTCTCTAATACAAAATTAAGCTTAGATAGATGGCTAAAATACTGCGAATTAATGATATTAGGACTTTCTATAAGAAAATTTGCTGAAGAAATCAGAGTAGGTGTTAAAACGTATTTTTATATGCGTCATAGGATACTTGATGTAATAAATCTATCATTAAAAAATGATAAAATTGAAGGTATAGTTGAAGTAGATGAATATTTTATTAAGGAGTCTTTTAAAGGGAATCATTCTAAAAGTACTATATTTGCAATGCCTAGAAACCATAGAAAAAGAGGTAAAAGCAAAAATGATAAGAAGAAAAGGGGAATATCAAAAGAGCAGATTTGTATAGAGACAGCAATTGATAGAAAAGGAAATATCCTTATGGGTGCTGTTTGTAATGGGAGAATTACAACCAATCAAATAGTTAACTTTTTTGACAATAAAATATGTTAAGATGCTACTTTTGTGTAGATTCGCATAAATCCTATATGGGAATAAAGGATAAGTTGAACATAGAATTAAAGCAAGTTTCTAGAGGAAAATCAATGATAGATAGTGTTTATCATTTACAGCATATAAATGCTCTTCACAGTAGCTTTAAGAGATGGTTAATGACTTTTAATGGTGTATCCATAAAATATATTAATAATTATTTGGCTTGGTTTAAATTTCTACAACAAAGTAAGAAGAATAAAAAGAGTGACCGAATTAAAGATATGCTAGTGAATGTATCTACTAAGGATACATATATAACTAGAGCAACTATTAGAAATAGATTTATTGAGTTAACATAAAATAAGGAACTTTACTTCAAATTAATGAAACTATTTTGCAATTGGAGAATAATTGAATATTTCGTATAGTATAATTAAGTTTACAATTATTATAAATTGAGAAAAACAAAGAGAGGGATTATATATGCAAAGACCATCTAAATTATCATTAGTATTTTTATAACTGGATTAACTTTAATGTTTTTAGCTTTAACATCAAGAAACGTTAACTTTAATAAAACTCTGATATCAGAAAAAATCCCAGATACATTATGTAAGATAGAAGTCGAATCCACTAAACTTCCATATGGTGTGCAAATAAATATCGTATCAGACTCATCAAGTGAGGAGCTTATAAAATATCCTATTCATCAAGACTTAGCAGGAATTGTTAAAGAGAATATTGATTTTAAATGGTAAGATTATGTTGCTATAATAAGTGTAAAAGGTGAAACCAAAATAGCTGAGTTTAAAGTAAAACTAAATAGAGATACATACTCATTTGACTACGGAGTAAATACATACATCAATAATAATCAAAACGACTATAGTTGGTAATTTATAATAAGCACATCATATAATCTAATACGTTTAAAATACTAAGGTGTACTTATTATTATGTCATATTTATCACGAAGATGGCTAACATAGTCAAAGATAATAATATAAAAAATATAGGAAAAAATTGACATAAATAATGTGCAATGGTATTATAATTTTAAAAATAAATTTTACTAAAAATAGAGGTGAAATATAAGGTTAAAAATATTAGCATTAATCATTTTAATAGGAACATTTTTTACTGATTGTACAGCGGATTAAACTTTAAATGTTAAATATGTATGGAAAAGAATCAATAATGGTATAGGTATGAAACAAAAACTTAAACATTAGCGTAATGGAAAATTATACTAAAATTTAGAAAAATATAAATACACATTTAGATATTGAAACAATAATTATTAAAGAAAATGTATAGAAATAAAGTTATATACAGGTTTTAGAACAAAGTTTGTTAAAAAAATATCTATAGACTTTTATAAAAGAGTATATAGAGCAAAGGTTTTAACTTTATATCTAGGAATATTTAAAAATTTAACTGAAAATTTTGACTATGATAAATTTGTTCAATATAACAATATAAGGTGTAACCTATGATTGTAGATAGAAGTATATATGGATTTCTATTTAACTGAGATATAATAGCAATATTTTATAGAATAGCCTATTTATGGGGAGTAAGATCTACATAAGCATATTCAAAAGATACAATTTAATAAGAATAATCAGAAATCGATAAAATAGTAAATAAAAAGACTAGAAAAATATGAAACTTAAAACAGGGAACAATGACGTATTAAAATAAGTTCTATAAATATTAAAGAAAAGAAAGATAGTAGTTGCCGATATTATAAATGAATATTTGCTATGAATTATAGCTCTTAATTAATAGTAGTAAGTGTTTATGGATTGAATATATTTTATAATATCATTAATTTATCAATCATTAAAGTGAGTTATAGGATCTGCATCAAAATTAAGTACAATAGATTCATTAAATCTATTTAATTTAATCAAGTTTGTATTTTGTTGATATAAAATATAATGAAGACAGATCTATAGACTTATTAAATAAGACTTTGGGTTGAAAGTTTATAAACCAGTTAAATGCTTTATTCTTTATTTTAAGTGATTATATCATTTACAGTTACAATGAGGGATTTATTTTAGTTAGTAGCTAAAATAGTGGTAATATAGATACGAAACAAACGTTTTCTATAAATTAGATATGGTCATTTATGAATAGAATAATTTTAGGTCCATTTATATTGATACAATCTAATAGTGAAAAATTATTAACTTTAGTATGAGGTCAATTAGCACAAGTATATTTTGTTGAATATAGTTTATTAATTGTAACTATATTAATAGAACCTACTATAAAGGTATTCTTAACAATACAAAAATATTTCGTTGTCGTATTATAGGATACAACAAATAAAATAGAGTGCTCATATGGAAATAATCATATTAACACCTTTATGAGGGAGAGGTAGGGAGATTATGAAATTTAAATATGAAAAGCCGCAAAACGGATATCCTGAGTGGAATAATAATCCACAGATAATATCTTTAAATATGAATAAGCCTCATAATGATTTTGTAAATTATGAAACCAAATTACAAGCTATAGAAGGAGTAAAAGAAAATTCTTCGAGATATATATCTCTAAATGGAAGGTGGAAATTCAATTTCTGTAAAGATATAAAAAATATACCGGAGGATTTTTATAAAATAAATTATAATAATGAGCCATGGGATGAAATAGAGGTTCCATCGAATTGGCAAATAAAAGGGTATGGAATACCGCAATACACAAATGTTATATATCCATGGACTGGAAGGGAAGATATAAAACCACCATTTGCTCCTGTTAAAATAAATGAAGCAGGATGCTATGTAAGGTATATTGATATAACTAAAGAACAATTAAATAAAAAAGTATTAATAAATTTCCAAGGTGTAGAGTCATGCTTTTATCTATATGTAAATGGAGAAATAGTAGGGTTTAGTAAAGATTCATTCTCACCATCTGAGTTTGATATAACTGATTACTTAGTAGAAGGTAAAAATAAAATAGGAGTAAAAGTATACAGATGGTGTGATGCAAGTTGGTTAGAAGATCAAGACTTTTGGAGATTAAGTGGTATATTTAGAGATGTTTACTTAGAAATAAAAAATAAAACTCATATAGTGGATTTTAGAGTAGACTCAAATCTTACAGATGATTATAAAGATGGTACTTTTAGTACTAAAGTAGAAGTAATTGGAATAGGAAATTACAATATAAAATTAGAATTGTATGATAAAGAAAATATAATATATTCTAGTAAAAAAGAATTTACTGTAGACGGTGAAGTAAATCTACATTTTCAAACTATAATAGATAATCCAAGAAAATGGAGTGCAGAACAACCTAATTTATATAAAGTAATAATAAGTTTAGAAAATGAAAATAATGAAGCAATAGAGTATGTAAGTTGTGATACAGGATTTAGACGATTTGAAATAAAAGAAAATGTAATGTACATAAATGGAAAACGTATACTATTTAATGGTGTTAATAGACATGAATTTGACAGTGAAATGGGAAGAGCTATAAATAAAGATGTAATGGAAAAAGATATAAAAATAATGAAGCAGTTTAATGTTAATGCTTTAAGAACTTCTCATTATCCAAATAATCCATATATGTATGATTTATGTGATAAATATGGATTATATGTAATAGATGAAGTAAACTTAGAAACTCATGGTACATGGAAGTATGGACAAAAAGAAGAAGAAGGTGCAATTCCAGGAAGTAAATCAGAATGGACAGATGCCGTATTATCAAGATGTAAATCTATGTTTGAAAGAGATAAAAACCATCCATCCATAATAATATGGTCATTAGGAAATGAGTCTTTTGGAGGAGAAAACTTCAGAAAAATGTACAGATTCTTTAAAGATAATGATAAATCTAGAATAGTACATTATGAAGGAATATTTCATCATAGAATATATGAAGATGTATCAGATATAGAAAGTCAAATGTACACAAGACCTTGGGAAATAGAAGAATATGCAAAAAATAATCCTAAAAAACCCCATATAATGTGTGAGTATACACATTCTATGGGAAATTCAAATGGTAATATAGATGCATATTATAAATTATTTAGGAAATATGATGTGTTACAAGGTGGATTTGTATGGGACTTCAAAGACCAAGCAATCCTTAAAAAAGAAGAAGATATAAGTTATTTAGCTTATGGAGGAGATTTTGGAGATTTCCCAAATGATTATGATTTTAGTGGAAATGGATTAGTATTTGCTAATGGAGAAGTAACACCTAAATTCTATGAGATTAAATATTGGTATGCAGATGTATTATTTGAAGATATAAAGGAAGGTTTAGTTAATATAAAAAATGATTATTTATTTAATAATTTAAATAAATACGACATATTTATAACTACAACTAAAAATGGTGAGTTTGTAGATGAAAAATGTATAACAATAGACTTAGAGCCTGGTGAAACTTATGAACTACAATATGATGTAGTAGAAAAAAGATACAAGGATGAGGAATATATAGTAACATTTACAGTTAAAGAAAAACATGAAACTATGTATGCAGCTAAGGGTCATGAAATAAAACATCACCAAGTCGTATTAAAACCAAATACATTAAAAATAGAAAGAGAAGAAAATACTAATATAGTTAATATAAATGAAGACGACAAATTAATAACACTATCTACTGAAAAAGTAAAAGTATCTATATCAAAGAAAAATGGTCTTTTATCGGAGTATATTGTAGGTGGTGAGAATATACTAAAAGAAGAAACAAAGCCATATTTCTGGAGATCAAGCACAAATAACGATAGAGGATTTAAAAATGAAATAGATGCAGTTACTTGGAGAAATCCAAATATGAATTTAGTAAATATTAAAATAGTAAATTATGATAAAATAGTTAATTTAATAGTAGATATAGAGTTAGATAATAAGAGTACTGTAACATATGTATATTCATTAGATTGTAACTCTAAATTAAAAGTGCAACAAATATTAAATCCGAACAGAGATTTAGCTAAAATACCTGCAATAAGTGATATGTTTATACTAAAAGAAGATTTTAAAAATATAACTTATTATGGAAGAGGTGAGATAGAAAATTACTGGGATAAATACAAGAGTGCTAAAATAGGGTTATATAATGATATTATAACAGATAAAATGGTAAACTATCTTCAACCTCAAGAAAATGGGGCTAAAACTGATGTAAGATATTTAGAAATAAAAAATGAAAAAGGGGAAGGTATAAAAATAAGTGGAAATCCTACTTTTGAGTTTAATGTATCTAAATATCATCCAGAAGATATAGAAGTAGCCGATCATTTTTATAAATTAAAGCCATTAGATGCGACGGTATTAAGAGTAATATACAAGCAAATGGGAGTAGGAGGAGATGATAGTTGGAAAGCATTACCTCATTCAGAGTATATTTTAAATCCTAATAAAATATATACTTTAATATATGAAATAAAACCAATGTAATTAATCAGTAAAATATACATGTAATCTCAACTAAATAGAATATGTATTTTAGTTAATATAAAACCTTGAAATGTCAATTTAAACTAGGGAAATTATATATGATTTATTAAGCAACTGGAAGTAAACTTCCAAGTCCAGTTGCTTTCTTCATAATTTCACTTTGGGTATAACAGTATAATACTTATACTCAAATTATGATGCTTAATAAATAATTTTACCAGGGTTAATAGAAAATATTTCCTGATATGTTTTTATAAATTTATAAAAGGGGAATAAAAATATGGAGGAGAAAGATGAGTAAGTTAACATTTAGAGAGAAGTATTCTTATGGAGTAGGTGCTTTAGGAAAAGATTTAGTATATGCAATAGTAGCAACATATTTAATGGTTTATTTTACTGATGTAGTTAAACTAAATCCGGCATTCGTAGGAACGCTATTTTTAGTTGCAAGACTTTGGGATGCAATAAATGACCCAGCAATGGGGATGATAGTTGATAATACTAGAAGTAAATTTGGCAAGTTTAGACCATGGATATTTATAGGAACAGTAATAAACGCAGTTGTTTTAATATTCTTATTTAGAAAGCCAGACTTAGAAGGCTTACCACTATACGCATATTTCTCGATTGTATATATATTATGGGGAATGACATACACAATAATGGATATACCTTACTGGTCTATGATACCAGCATTAACTAGTGACAAAGAAGAAAGAGAACAAATATCAGTAATACCTAGAGTATTCGCAAGTACCGCTTCGCTGATAGTAGGAACATTTGGACTTTGGATAGTCAAAACACTAGGGAATGGAGATATTACAAAAGGATACTCGGTATTTGCAGTTGCTATAGCTGTAGTATTTGTAATAACTACAATAATAACTTGTCTAAATGTTAAGGAAAAAGTAGAAACACCTAAAAATGCTGAAAAAGTAAACTTTAAACAAACAATTAATATAATAAGAAAAAATGATCAACTAGTAGTATTTATAGGAATAGTTTTAGCAATGAATCTAACTATGCAGATATCTGGAAGTATGGCTATATACTACTTTACATATGTTGTTGGAAAAGAAAGTTTATTTTCTGTGTATCAGGCATTTGCTGGAATAGCAGAAATATCAGGACTTGTATTATTACCTATATTAACGAAGAGAATTGGTAGAGAATATGTATTTAAACTAGGAAGTATATTGCCAATAGTTGGATTCTTACTATTATTTGTAATAGGAATTTTAGCACCTCAAAATGCTGTATTAATAGCAATAGCAGGAGCTGTATTAAAATTAGGTAGTGGATTTTTAGTAGGTTCTACAACTATAATGCTTGCGGATGTAGTTGATTATGGTCAATATAAATTAGGTACGAGAAATGAAAGTATAGTATTCTCTGTGCAAACGTTATTAGTTAAAGGGGCATCTGCAGTAGCTGGATGGTTAGTTGGTGTTGGATTATCCTTAGTAGGATATGTAGCTGGAGAAGCTCAAAGTTCAACAACTATATTTGGAATGAGAGTAATAATGATATGGATACCTATAGTTTGTGCAATAGTAATGTATGCTATATACAAATCTAAGTATAAAATAAATGGTAAATTCCATGATGAAATGTTGATAGAATTAGAAGAAAGAAAAAAAATTAATGATGTTATGTAGATAAAAATAAGCTGTCTCAAAATAAAATCTAGTAGTTATCCTACTAAATATTTTACTTTGAGATAGCTTTTTTAACTTTAAGAATATTATATTGAATTTAAACTTCTGTAAAGCTCACGTATAATAGGAATAAGTATGGAATATATAAAAGTGCAAAAGCATATATAGAATACTACTGAATAACTTCAAAGAATTTTTTATATAGAAACTGTTGAGAGTTAGAAAAAATATGTGAACATATAGCTGATTTAGTTCGAAAATCTTTAAAATGTAAAAATATATTTTATTATTACATAAAATATAAGGGTTTATAATGTAATCAGTAATAGTTTATGGATTTTCATGTAAAAGTAAGTTTTGCAGTAAATACTGAATAAAATATTCACTAGGATGTGTAGATAAACAAATTATAAATATGATAAAATTAAAGCATAGATAAACTTTTAGAATTATTTAAATATTATAGAACAACTCCTTTTGATATAAGAGTTATTGATTATTATATTGCTGGACTGGGTACTAGCTTTATAGGTGATATGTTATTTTCTTTACTAAATATGTTAATGTCTTTAATAGTAAAAAATAATATGATATCGTTATTAATAAGCTTAAGTATGTATTATGCTCCAACATTTATTGGAAGTTTTATTCATATAGATTCTATAGGTAGAATTTTAGATAAATAAATTTAGCAGAAGCTATAAGAGTAGAAAGTATGTTTAGAGATGTGAGTACTTATAATGTTTTGGAAATCCAGTATTATATTCGACTGTATTAATAAGTCTAGTTATTGTATCTACACCAGTTGTGGATATATTTAATAAAATATTTCGGAAAAAAACAGGCCATAATAAGTAGATAATAAATTAATTCAAGACTTATTTATAATCGTAGTCGGAACAATTGATTTATTTGAGAATCGTATTGAGGGAATAAATTGATTATGACTATAAATGAACTTAGGGTAAATACATTAGATATAAGTTAATAAACAAAACGTAATAAATAATATTATAAATATATATTATAATTTTGAATCTATATTAAATAGCTATCCTACTAGATAGGAATATAAAAATTGGAAAATGGAGATGTTGGTATAAATGCTAACATCTCTTTTTTAATGCAAAACATTAAAGGAGGAAGTAAATATGATTAACTTATGGAAGAAAGAAGATTTAAATTTATTATCAGAATATCCAAAGGAAGTAGTTAAAAATGTGAATAACGTTATCAATATTCTTGATGAAAACTATGGACATAACAGAAAACTAACAGATGATGGTGGATATGTGTGTGTAATTGAGGATATTAAAGAAGTGGATTATTTAAAAGTAAATATATTAAAAGGATTATTTGAAGAATTTAGTGATGTAATATATGAAGATTGTATAGATAAATACAATTCAACGTTATACTTATTATCTAGTGATTATTCAATAACTATAATTACAAAAAATTAGGTTACTAAAGAGTTATTAAAATAAGTATAAACTAATATAGATGATAGATTATAATTATTATTTAATAAAATCAAGCTAGACTATATAAGGAAACAATGAGGTAAAATATATGGCTAAAAGAGAAAAAGAAGAGTTATTTGAAAAGGAAACAAGGTACTGTAAGATAATAAGGAGTATTGAATTAAAAGATGGTGAAGAACTATTTACACTTTAAAAAAAAATATATATAAGAATTAGAAAGGTATGAGATAATAATGTGTTTATATCTTGACTGCAATGATAGAGCTAGGAAATTAATTCCTAGGCAAGTTGACATTTCACAAGATAAGTTTATAGATTTAATTGCCCTTGGATTTACAACAGGTATACTAGATAAAGATTTTAAAAATCAATTAAAAAGTATTATTGATTAAAATAAATCAAAAAATAGTAAATTGTTATGTTATTTTAGTAAAAATTAGTCAGATTATTTTTCTATAATCTGATTAAAGACCGAAAGCCCGTAAAACAAAGAGTACATATAAATAATAGGAGAAGATAGATATGTTTAAAAAAGAAAATAGGTATATGACAAGAAACATTGTAGATTAAATACCATTAGAAATATGTAGACTATTATGGAATCTAATAGATGAATTAAAAATAGAAAAAGATTATTTACAGATATTTGAATTAAACCCGATAGGAGAAGGTATAGTTGAAATCATTCATAAGCAAGAAGTACCAGAATATGAAGCAAGTATATACATATACAACGAAGTGATTAAAGAAAATAAAAAGATATATGCTATAGATAGTGTAGAATATAGTACTTTAATGTTTTCATATGAGTACTAATTCAATATAGAATTAGGAAAAGTTTGATGTTAGAGAATGAACTAAAATTTAAATAAAGCAAGTCTGATTAATACAAATCTATTTATAAAAATAATAAAAATCGTAACTAAGAAGTAATAATTTAAATCTAAATTAAAGTCTGAAAGCCCGAAAAAATAAATATATAATTAAAAAATAAATGAAAAGTAGAATATGACTATGATAAATAATAAATCTGAAATAATTAATAAATTATTCTTTAATGAATTGAAAGAAATAATTAATAAATATAACAACATAGATCAAGAAACAATAATTGTTATAGAAAGAATAGATAATGAAATAGAAGATAAATATATAAAAGAATACATATTAAATGAGAGTAATAAGTTAAATGAAATAGTAATTGAATACGAAAATACAAATAACTTAGATATAGATAAGGTAATATTATTTGCGTAATACAACTTAAATATAGAAGAGATAAGTATGAAGTATATAAGTAACTGCTACAATGAATTAAATTCTTAAAATTACAATGAGAATGATAATTACTTAATATATACAAATGAAAATGATTTAAGGAAATATGTAAGAAACGAATTAGATTATATGTTAGATATGGAACATCACATAGATAGGTTATTTTGTAAAGATAAGATAATAGATATGTGGTTAAATAATACAACTAGAGAAGAATTACTAGAGAAAATAACGTTAAATGATGATGTTGAAGATATACTAGATTTTCATACTGATTAAGTATTTATATTAACAGATGTAAGAGAATATGTTTTTTTAATTAAAGAATAAAAAATGATTAATAGAACTAAAAAATAACGGGGTTTCGGGATTTTTACAAAGAATAAAGCAAGGAACTTTTTAAGAGATAATCTCAAAGAAACTTTCTATAGAAATAGTTATTATTAGTTTGTATAAGAAAAGTAGGTGAAGAATGAAAATCGTAAAAAGTAATTTTAAAGAGATCTATGCAGAAATCTTAGGAGAAGAAATAGTAAGAATAGTACATAAGTATTATAAAGGTCAGCAGATTAATTTGCCAATGAAACTATACTCTAATGAATATGTGTGAAAGTATATAGTTAATAATTATGGAAAAAGAGTGTAAGAGAAATGGCTAGAGAGTTAGGATATTCTGATAAGTGGGTAAGTAGACTAACTAAAAATGTAAATTTGAAAGAAGAAAATACTGTATAAAAAATAGAAAAGGATGGTTAATAATGTGGGTATATTTGATAATTTATTAAAAGGTATAAAAGAAGAGACTATAAGGTCTAATAAACAATAAAAAAATGCAGGTAGAAGAAATCAAGCAGAAGATACTTATAATCATTTTATGAAAACATTAGAAAAATCAAGTGGAATAAAAAAGAAGATATTATAAGTATGAAAGTAAATAGCGTAGAAAGAAATAAAATAATAGTAAGAAAAAATAATAAAAAGAAAAAAATGTAAAAAAGTAATTTTTATTATGGAAATTATTTACATATAATGGTAATATTTAAATATAAACAACAAGAAACGACATAAAATTGAAAATCAGTGGGAATTGACATAATAAAATATTGAAATTTAAAGGATAATTTAAAAAAATATTCTTTATAATTAACATATATAAAATTAATTTATTTTATTAGATAAGTTATTTAATAAAAAATAACACCCCAAAACCCCAATAAAAAAGACTGGTCTTTTAAAGCACAGTCTTTTTATATTGGAAAAGTTAGATTAGGAGAGCAATTATATGTATAGCAAAGAATTGTTGGAACAACTTTTAGATTTAATACCAGACTATATATTTTATAGGGATATAGATGGAAAAAATATATATTGTAATAAAAGTTATGCAGATAACTTAATTGGATTACCAAAATCACTTATTTATGGAAAAACATATGATGAATTACCTGTACTTAGAAAAATTCATAAGATGGGCAAAATTAAAGATTTAGAAGTGATTGAAAGTAAACAATCGGTATCTTATGAGCAAACTGTTGTAAGACATAATGGCGATATACAGGAAGTTGAGGTAAGTAAGTATCCATCATTTGATGAAAAAGGAAATATACATGGAATATTAGGTGTAATTAGGGATATTTCATATAAAAATGAACTAGATAAATTAAGAGAAGGATTCTTTTCTAACATAGGGCATGAATTTAGAACACCTTTAAATATGATATTTAGCAATATACAGTTATTAGAGTATAAATGTTCTAAGTGTTATAAAAGAGATGAAAAGCATAGTTGTAATGAATGCTTTATACAAAATATAAAGCAAATAAATAATAATAGTTTAAGAATACTTAAATTATCAAATAATTTAATTGACTTAACCAATTTAAAATCAGGAGTATACTCATTTAGTCCTAGAAATCATGATATTGTAAACTTTGTAGAATCAATATGTGAAAGAATAAATGAATATAAAAAATTTAAAAATATAGATTTGATATTTGATACGGATATTGAAGAAATAATTATAAGTTTTGATTATTTAAAGATAGAAAGAGTAATATTGAATATTATATCAAATGCAATAAAATTCAATAAGGAAAATGGAACAATACTAGTATGTATAGGCACAGAAAATAATTTTGTTAAAATCTCGATAAAAGATAATGGAGTGGGTATACCACAGGACAGGATAGATAATATATTTGAGGCATTCTACAATGTTGAAGATAGATTTACAAAGATAAGTGAAGGCAGTGGAGTTGGTTTATCACTTAGTAAAAGTTTAATTGACATTCATAGAGGAAAAATTAATGTAAATAGTGAGGTAGGTGTTGGATCAGAATTTATAATATATTTACCTAATATTTATGATGAAGATGAAATAGTAGATTTATCATATTTGAAAGTTGATTCTAACAGTATATCACGTATACATATGGAACTTTCAGATATTTATAGTTAATTATAAGATAGACCATTGACATAAAATCAATATGAAAGAATAAAATAATAAGATTAAAAAATTATTATGAAAACGGTAGAAAAGGAATAGTGTAAAGCTATTCCTTTTCTATTTTAAGGAGAATAAAATGAGTAAGGCAATAAATGAGACAAGATACTGTATAGTTTTAAAACAATCAAAGATAAGGGAGAGTAATGTAGATTATGGGATAGAGAGTATTTTTGTAAAAGAATTAAATACCGAAGAGATAAGATTTGTATATTTTAAGAAAAGAGGAACAATTAATATCAAGACTTTCAGAATATTATTCAAGACAAGGTCAACTAAATTTTAAGTTAGAAATTTTATTTAAAGATTTTAATATAAATTAGTAATATTTAGTTTATAGGTGGAAATTTCAATAAGTAATATACTATAAAATAGATTATATTTTTGAATAGAATGATAATTTAATATATTAAAAAATATAATTATATTAATACTTATTTAAGTTTGAAATTTAGTTGAAACTAAAATCATCAAATACTAATAAAATTTATAACGTAATAAGATTTAAGGGAAAAATTAAGGTATTAAAAGATAATTTTAAATATATATTATAAACTTGATAAAGTTAGATAAAGAGTTGATATGATAAACAGTTAAAAAATAAAACTGTTATTATGAAGAATGTATACCAATACTCCATCTAGCTTATTTTATTAAAAAAATAAGGAGGAAAAGACAATGATAATAAACATTTGGAAAAAGCAAGGCTTAAGGCTAGTAAAAGAACTACCTCTAGGAGTAATATCTACAATAGAAGATACCATACAAATACTAGATGAAAACTACGGTACAGAAAGAACAACAGAAGATTTAGGTGGATACATAGTTGTAGTAGATAAAGCTGGAATAGAAGAATTAAAACAACATCAACTGAAAGGAATTTTACCAGAGCATATAGATGAGATACATGGAACTGATTACATTTCAGTTCTATTTTTGTGTTCAAGTGATTTTTCAATAGTTGTTATTTGTAAAAAAGAATTAAAAGATCTAATTGAAAAAATAGATTAGTATAAGGATATGATTACAATGGATAAAAAGAAAATACCAGTAAAAAGAGTTGATATAGTTTCATTGAAATTAGTAAAAGAAAGTAGTGTTCTATATGAAACTAGAAAAATAAGTAGCCCTTACGATGCTTATAAATTAATAAAAAACTTTTTGATAGATAGTGATAGAGAAAAGTTTGTAGTAGCATGTTTAGATACAAAGAACCAACCTGTAAATATTTCTGTAGTTTCAATTGGTAGTGTAAATTCTGCAATAGTACATCCAAGAGAAGTTTTTAAAGTAGCTATGTTAAGTAATGCTTCAAAAATAATCTGCTTTCACAATCATCCATCAGGAAATTTAAAATGTAGTAAAGAAGATGAAAACATTACTAATAGATTGAAAGAGTGTGGAGAAATACTTGGAATAGAATTAGTAGACCACATAATAGTAGGAGATAACGATAAATACTTTAGTTTTAAAGAAAATTTTATGATGTAGAAAGTCTTAGTTTAACAAAATAGGCTAAGGCTTTTTCTATGTTCCAAAAAGATATAATAGTAATTTAGACTAAAACTCCGAAACCCCGTTAAGTTTTAAATAAAGATAAAAATAATAGGAGAAAAGAAATATGTTTAAAACAGAAAATAGATACATGACTAGAAAAGTAGCAGAAGAAATACCTTTAGAAATAAATATATTGTTGTGGAATTTGATAGATGAACTAAATGTAGAAAACGATTATTTACAAGTTTTTGAATTAAATCCTATAGGAGAAGGTATAGTTGAAATAATTCATAAGCAAGAAGTACCAGAATACAAAAGTAGCCTATGCATACAGAATGAAGAAATTAAAGAAAATAAGAAGCTATACGCTATAGATAGCTTAGAATACAGTACTTTGATGTTTTCAGAAGAATACTAATTTTACACGGAAGTAAGAGCATTTCAATGTTAGACAATGGAGATAAAAAATAAAATTACAATTATCTTTAATAAAACCCCGAAATCCCGTAGAAAAATAATAAAAGTTAAAAAAGTAATAATTAAGATCTAATCTAAATTAAATCCCGAAACCCCGTAAAAATAGAGATATAATTAAAAAATTGAAAGGTAGAAATGAATATGATAAATAATAAATCTGAAATAAAAAATAAATTATTCTTTGATGAATTAAAGGAATTAGTAAATAAATATAATAACATAGATGATGAAACTATAACTGTAATAGAAAAAATAGATAATGAGATAGAAGATAAATACATAAAAGAATACATTTTAAAAGAGAGTAATAAGATAGATGAAATAGTAACTGAATATAAAAATACAAATAATTTAGATATAGATAAGATAATATTCTTTGCTTGGTACAATTTAAACATAGAAGAGATAAGTATTAAAAATATAAGTAACTACTACAATGAATTAATTTCTCAAAAATACACTGATAAGGATAATTATTTAATTTACAAAAATAAAAATGATTTAAGAGAATATGCAAGGAATGAATTAGATTATATGTTGGACATGGAAATTCATATAGATAGGTTATTTGATAAGGACGCAATAATAGATTTCTGGTTAAATAATACTACTAAAGAAGAGTTGTTAGAGGAGATAATGTTAAATGATGATGTTGAAGATATACTAGATCTTTCACCAGAGTATGCATTTACATTAACTGATGGAAGTGAATATGTTTTTTCAATTAAGGAATAAAAAATAATTAATATAATTAAAAATAACGGGATTTCGGGTTTTTTAATTAAGTAGTAGATAAGATAAGCAATAAAAATTAAGTAATTAAAGAAACAATACGGGGTTTTGGGATTTTCATAAGGAATAAAATAAGGAACTTTTCAAGAGATAATTTCAAAGAAACTTTCTGTAGAAGTAGTTATTATTTAAGGAGAAATCTATTAGGAGGTGAGTTATGAGAGAAAAGCAAAATGATTTTAAGGGGATATATGCAGAAATGTCAGAAATTCTAGGAGAAGAAATAGTAAGAATAATATACAAGAACTATAAGGGACAGCAGATAAATTTTCCTATGAAGTTACATTCAAATGAATATATAGAAAAATATATTATTGAAAATTATAGTAAAAAATCAGTAAGAGAGATGTCTAGAGAATTAGGTTACTCTGATAAGTGGATACAAAGGCTAATAAAAAAATTAAAGATTAAAGAGGAAAGTTTTGAATAATCGATAAGAAAGGAAGGGAATACACTATGAATTTATTTTCAACAATTAGTAAAAAACTTAATATGAGTGATGAAGAACGTGCAATAGAAAAAGAAGCTAAAAGTTTATTATCAGATTTTAATAGTTTAATAAGTAGATATGAAATATGGTATTCAAATTGTAATAATAAAAATAAAACATATCAAAGTATGCTTTCTTTTAGAGAAATAGATGAAGATATGTTAAAGGAATCAAAGCTAGATATTAGCATAGATAATTTAGAGAAAAGTTATAATACACTTAATAACTACATACAACCAAGTATAAAATTCTCAATGAGTCTGAAAGAAAAAAATATAAAAATGAATAATATGGATTTAAATGAGAAGAAACTAATAATAGATCCTTTAAGAAAGCATATTTTTCATATGAAAGATTGGGAAGCTAAAAAAAATTTATTTGAAGATAACTTATCTAAAGCATATGAGAGTGTAATAAATAATTTTGCTATAATAGATATCTCTACTATAGAGTCTTATGCATCTTCATACCTAGATTTAAGTTTAAATAAAAGTGATAGTGTTGTAGAAAAAGTAAATCTTATTGAAGCTGTTTTAAATAATGGTAAAGTTGCATTAGAAGTACATATGAGAGTTTTTGGAGATATGCTAAATCATAATGATTCATTAGAAGAGGAATTAGGAGAGTCTTTAAATAAAATTTATACACTATATAAATATGTAACTGATAAATTTCCAGAGACAAAAGAAGAAAGTGGATGGCTTTCAAGTGTAGATAAGAGACTTAGGGCTACTAAGAAAATGTGGTATTATAGTAATATTTTAAAAATAATAATACCAACATTAGAAATGATTAGAATTAGTGCTGTAAATCAGTTACCATTATTAATGCTATACGCAAAGGATGATAAGGAAAAAGATTTAAGTGATTTTAATATATCATTAAGTAATATAACTACATTAATTGGTATTTTACCATCATATGTTAAATCAAATACATATGTAAAGGAAGTGCCATATGGAAGTAAAGTATTAACTATTAAAGAATTCTGTTTTGGACGCAGTATATTTAAAGAAATTAATGGAGTTCTTGTATCTATAGAATATGATGTAGATAAAGAACTTACTATTGAAGAGCAATTTGCAACAAGTGTAGTTGGTTATGAGTTTTAATTGGAGGAGATAGTATGAATATATTTGTTTTTCTTATATCATATGGATTAATGATAGGAGCAGTTGCATTCGCTATTCCAATGACAAGAAGAATAGGAACCATGGTTCTTACAGGATCAGGAATTTTATTTTTAATTGCATGTGCAATGTTATTATTAGGAAAAATATTTACTATGCTACTACCATTTATAATAATAGGTTGTATAGCATATGTTATTTATTCAGGTAAAAATAAAATTAGAGATAAAAAAGAACTAAACTTAGCTAAAGGTATGACGGATGAAGAAAGAAGAAAAAGAGAAGAGTTTTTAAGAAATTTATAATAAAAATATTTGATAATAATTAATAAATATATTGAGATAGCATTTAGCTATCTCTTTTTTACATTTAGGGAGAAATAAATATGAATAAACCAATAAATGAAACTAAATATTGTAAAGTGCTAAGACAAGCAAAAATAAGAGATGGAAATGTAGGGTATGGAATAGAGAAGATTTTTGTAAAGTCATTAAATCAAGAAGAGATAAGGTTTGTATACTTTAAGGATACTTTTAGAAAAGAACAGCAACTAATAGCAAGACCTTTAGATTTAACAGAAGATGATTTAACGAAGTTAATTAAGGAATCCATAAAGAAAAATGTATTTTCAAAGGAGTTTGTAAGTAATCTTAGATGGATTCTTAATACTAAGGAGGTAGAATAACATGACACTAGAGTTATTTGTAGCAGGTGTTAAATTTGGAGTGTCAATTTTTGGTATAGTAATGAAACAGAGAAAAGAATATACAAAATAAGGAGATGAAATTAAATGAAGGAATTTACATTAGGTTCAGTAGTAGGATTAGGAGTATGTATAGTAATTGAACTAGTGATTTCTAGTAAATCTATGTTGGTATAAGATATAGTATAATAAGGTTAATTAAGTTAGCCTTATTTTTTTGAATAACAATATAGGAGTGATTAAATGTATAAAGATACAATAACATTAGCACAGTTATTACGAGAAGTATATGATGACACAGATTTAGGTAAATCTGGAGTGAATATGAGTAAAACTACTAAAGATAACATGATAGAAAAATTAAGAGCTATTGGTAAATCATTAGGTATAGATGTTGAAAAGTATCGTATAAAAAATAGATATAAAATACCGAGAATAATAGCGGATATATTACAAATATATCTTACGGTGGATAGTTCTAAAGGTAGCTTTATAAGTAAAATAAATACTAAACAGTATGAAAAAATAACGAAAGAGGAAAAGATTGAATTCTTAAACAAAGTAATAATAACTTTAGAAGATAAATATAAAAATGATGAAAATTATATAAATATACAACATGATATTGAACATATTAAGAACACAGTTATGCTTGAAATAGAATTTTCTCATGGAGAAAGAGAAGTAATTGAAGATATAAAAAGAGAAATTACAGATAAGATAGATTTATGTTTCAGGGAATACACAGATATAAAACCTGATGATGGATTAATTAGGGTTAATGATGATATATATACTAAAAATATAAAGTTTAAGAAGATAACAAGTGATGAAAAAGGTAGATTAGATGTATTATCACAATATGATAAAATTATATTCATTAGACATTTAAAAGAAAGAATAGATCAATCAATAGAAGAGTGGAAAGAATTGATAAGCTTAGCAAATGAAATAAAAAATGATGAAATAGATAATATAGTTGAATTTGATGAAGATGTGCAAAATAACAAACTTATTATAGAAGGAAGAGAATTACTTAGAAAAAGTATAGATGAGTACAAAAAGGAAGCAATACAAAAGTATAAAAATAAAAAAATAGAATATAACAAAGATATGGAACAAATTTTAAAAGATATAAAGAAAGAAATAGATAGTAAATATAAATAATTAAAAAGATAAGTATTTTTACCTAAGTAAGAAAAGGGGGTTAAAATACTTATCTTTTTTTTAGGGTTCGACTAAAGAATATATATAAAATAAAATAAAAATATATTCGAAAGGAGAGATTTAAAATATGGCTATTAAACACAGAAAAAGACTAGGGGAAGGAATGAAGGCAAAAATTCCAGAGCCATTAGAGAACAAAGTTACAAATGAATTACTTGAAATCAAATTAAGTAAAGAGAATCAAGAAGAATTACAAATAGAAGAGATAGAAGAAGTAGAAATAGAAGAAAATACAAAAATGTATGAGTATGAAACTAAAAACTATTGTAGTGATGGACAGAATTTATTTGTAAAATCATCAGCTAAATCAGGTAATGAAAAGATAGGTAGACATATATGGCCTAAAGAAAACCAACTTAACATAGATAAGAATACAGAAAAAATTCTGTTAGAGTTTAGGACAGTTAGGGAAATGGCAACAGAATTACTAGATCGGCATGATTGTTTATACGAGCGTAATCTAATGAAATTACAAAATAAAGGAATTGATATAGTTAAAAGTAATGCGAAATACGTAGTTGAATGCATTCGAGAATGTGAGTCATCAATCATAAAGAGATATATACATTCTAAGTTAGATTTCATGGATTATGAAGGAAAAACAATATACAAATTACATGAAGCAATAGGAGTAAATTCAACATATGTAGGTACATATGATGTTAAACCACAAGGATCATATGATGAATACATTAAAATGATACAAAATCATGTCGTAGGTAATGTAGAATTAGAATTCGCATTATCAAGTGGAGTATCATCAATCCTTTTAGGATATATAGGAGAAGATTTAGGGTTAGACTCTAATATAATACACCTTGTTGGAAATTCAACTACTGGAAAATCAACAGCTTTAAAATTAGCTATATCATGCTTTGGTTATCCAGGTTCTAATGGAGGTCTATATGGAACTTATAATGGAACAAATAATGCATTAATAAAAAAACTAGGAGGTTTAAAAGGAGTACCATATGCTTTAGATGAGATATCTATGTCAGATAATAATAACTTTACTAGATTTGTATATAGTTTAGCTAATGGAGCTGATAAAGAACGTTTAAACAAAGATTCTGAAATAATGGAAAAGGAATCTTGGTTGACAACAATACTTTCAAATGGTGAAAAGTCTATAACTAGATCTTCTAATAATAATGCAGGTCTACAAGTTAGAGTAATAGAAGCAGAAAACTTTACTTGGACTAAAAGTCCAGAACATGCAGAAGCTATAAATCATGTTATTTTAAATAACTATGGTCATCTAGCAATAGAATTTGCACAGTATTTATTAGATAAAAATAGAAATGAAGTAATTAGAAATTATAAGCAAGAGAAAATCAATCTATACGATGAACTTCGCAAAAGAAATGTATATGATGATATGTCAATGAGAAGATGTAGTAAGTTTGCCATTATCATACAAACGGCATTTATCATAGAAGAGTTATTAGATATAGAACTAGATATAGAAGGGATAGTAGACATGATAGTTAGCATAGAAAGAGAATCAATAAAGTATAGAAATTTCCACAAAGTAGTAATGGACTTCATAAAACAGTATGTAGATAGGTATAGAAACAAGTTTGATGGAAAATTAAAATCTAACTCACAAGAGATATTAGGAAAAATTACAGACAAGGAAGACTATACAGAACTTCAAATGGAGCAACTTTCTTTTGAACTAATGATAAAAGAAGGTGGATACGAAGATAGAAAGATAGTTCTAAAAGAACTAAAAAAAGCGGGATTTCTAGACTGTGAAAAAGATAGACTAACTAGATCTAGAAAAAATAGTGTAGGGGTTAATACCGAGTATATAGTAATAAAATTACCTAAAGATAAAGAAATAAAAGAAGAAAATAACAACTAATAATCTAGTAGTAATAATATTGGGGTTAAGTCTTTTTAGACTTAATTCCAACATGGGATAAACTCAATAATAATTAGGAGGAGACAAAGAATGAACTACAATGAACTAGAATTTTTAAACCAAGAATATGAACTAATTGAAAATGAAATGCTTGAATCATTAGCAAATGATGAAATCGGATATTTTAACTACTTAAGATCAAATTCATATACATCAAGATTATTAAACTTAATAGCTAAAGACATAGAAGCATGTAATGAAGAAGAATTCATAGAAAGTATACAAGAAGTAGTAAGTAGTCTAAATTTAGTTAAATAAACATAATCAAAAACATATATTATAAATTAGATGTTGGAGGAAAAATGGAGGGTATTAGTTTAGAACAAATTAAGGCACAAGAAATAGTAGAAATACTAAGTGATATAATTCAAAAATCTATAATTCAAAGTAAAAACAAAGGAGATAATGAACATGAGTAACAGAGTTTCAAGATAATAATTTAATTAACCTTAGTAGATAAAAATAAAACCTACTAAGGTTAGTGTAAAAGAAAATAATAGAAAGTTATTTGAATTAACAAAGCAAATTGTATAGTTTAAAGGAAAACTAATATTAAAGTAATCAGAAGAGACGTCTTGGAGGTAATAAAAATGAGTAAAAGAATAGCAATATATTGCAGAGTATCAACTATAGAACAGGCTCAAGAAGGCTACAGTGTGGATGAGCAAAGGAGAAGGTGCATAGAATATTGTGAGAAAGAAGGTCATGAAGTTTTTAAAGTCTATGAGGATAGAGGGATAAGTGGTAAGAATATTTCAGGAAGACCTGGATTAAAAGATTTACTAAAAGATTCTAATGATAAAAAATTTGACTTAGTAGTTGTGTGGAAGTTAAATAGAATTAGTAGAAGGTTAATAGATATACTTAACATAGTAGATACATTAGATAAAAATAGTATAGCATTTCGTTCTTTAACAGAGAGTTTTGAAACTGAAACTCCAGCAGGAAAGTTACAACTTAACATCATGGGAGCGATTTCTGAATTTGAGCGTGGTACTATTGCCGATAATGTTAAGATGGGGATGATGGCACGAGCTAAGGAAGGTAAGTGGAATGGCGGCAAGGTGCTTGGATACGACATAGTAGAAATACCAAGTGAAGGAAAGAAGAGAAAAGAAACTAAATTAGTAATAAATGAAAAGGAAGCAATGACAGTAAGAAGAATATTTGAACTGTATAGTACAGGACATGGGTATAAAGCTACTGTGAATAGAGTAAATCAAGAAGGTCATAGAAGTAAGAAAGGTAATCCATTTGCAACAGCTACAATAAAAGAGATACTAAAAAATCCAGTATACATTGGTAAGATAAGATACAACCTAAGGCAAGATTGGAATGAAAAGAGAAGAAGAAACATAAATCCTGATCCAATACTTGTAGATGGAGAACATGAACCAATAATAGATACAGAAACATGGGAAAAGGTACAGATAATACTAAAAGATAGGAGTAAAACTCACAATAGAGTCTATGACAGTGAGCTAATTTTAAGTGGTTTACTAAAATGTCCAGTTTGTGGAGCATCAATGACTGTAAGTAGGTCAACTAGAAAAAGAAAAGATGGAACTAAAGTAGTAAATGAGTACTATGCATGTGGTAATTGGAAGAACAAAGGTACAGCAGTGTGTAATTCAAACTCTGTAAAAGCCGAGGTAGCAGATGAAGTTGTAATTAATAAGTTAATAGAAACAGTAAACAATGAGTTACTACTAAAGAAGGTAATAAACAACATAAATAAGAATAAGTCTAGTAAACTAAAGCCTAAACTAGATGAAATGAACTTAGTAAATAAAGAAATTGATAAGTTAAATGGTAAGAAAAACTCTAGCATAGAGCTATTTGAGGATGGAATCTTAACTAAAAGTGAGCTAGCGGATAGAGTAAAGAAACTAAATGAAGAGATAGACACATTGAAGTTTAGATTAGATGAAATAAAGCAGGATGTAATGTTAGCAGAAGGAGAACCAGTACCTTTTGAGTTAGTAAGTAAAGTAATGAAGAAGTTTGGACAAGTTTTTAAGGAGAGTAGTACAAGACAGCAAAGAAAGCAGTTGTTGAGTTTACTTGTGTCAAAGATTACGATAGATAAGTCAAGAGCAATAGACACTATAGAGTTACAGATAAACGAAGATGTAATAAGATACTTAATGAAGGAAGGGTCATCTGAAGAAGATGAAGACCCTTCCTTTTTTAATGTTTCTATGCTTAATTATACTTGCTTGAAATTTGTAATATAATGTAGATATAAAAAGAGAAGAGGTTAAAAGTAGTGATTTAGGAGATGTAGGAAAATATTGCTTTATAAGTTGTTGGACAGAAGATGAACAAGAGAGTATTCCATTTTGGAATATGTATACAAAAAATATGTCAGGGGTTAGGATAAAGCTACCTTCAGATATGTTTAAAAAATACAAAGTAAATAATATTGGAAGTGAAGGTTATTTTTATAGTTATTTTAAGTTCAATGAAATATTTAGGCAAGATGGCATTATATCTCCAGATTGGACAAATATACTGAATAAATTTGAATATACAGATGATCTAACTTTACTATTTCCTAAATTACTATCAAGTAGTGGAGATGACATAAGTATTAAATTTGGTGAATTAGGTAGATATAAGAGAACTAATTGGTCATTCCAAAAAGAGTGGAGATATATGATTAAAATATTACCTGTAACATTAGAAGAAATGCAGTCAAATAATTACAATAGTTTTTGGAGAAAATTAAAAAGTAATGAAGGTTTAGATATAAATTGTTATTTTTTAAATATAGATGAAGGATAATTTAAACAAATGGAAATAACATTAGGTCCAAATGTTACAGAGGGTGATAAGATAATAGTTGAATCATTAGTAAGTAAATACAATCCTACAGCAAAGATATTTAATAGTTGTTTGCATAATAAAATAAGAGTTAAATAAAAACGACTTCCCTTGAAGGTGTAATGGAGAACCGTATCACAAATAAATGATACGGTTTTTTTTAGAATAATAACAAAGTTTAGTTATAACAAATGTTAAAAATTATAAACTTTAATTTAATAAACTAATTAGTGTTTATAATATAGAATTAAAAATAAATATGTAAGGACGTGTTAAAATGAATACTCAAAAATATGATAAAGATAATCCTAAATTGGTTAATTCAATGGTATGTGCAATAGACATACTTGGATTTTCGCAAATGATAATAGATTCATGTAGAGATGGATATGGAGATGAGTTATTAAAAGATATTAACTATCTTATAAATAAGAATAAGCAATGTATAATTCCAAATAAATATAGCAAAGGTAATATAAAAATATACACTGATAATATGATAATAGGATACCCTATAAAAGATGATGGAGAAGCCGAATTAAATGAAATTCTGGATAATGTATCAGAATATCAGTTTAATCTATCATTAGAAGGACTTTTTGTTAGAGGTGGTGTAAGTGTTGGTGAGTTTTATATAAATGAAGACATTGTATTTGGTCCAGCTCTTTTAGATGCGCATAACACAGAGAGTAAGCTTGCATGTTATCCAAGAATTATACTAGATGATAAAACTGTAAAAAGATTAAAGAAATATATAAATTATTATGATGTAGCACCACAGTACAATAAAATACTTATAGATAGTGATGGGCAATGGTTTTTAAATTATTTAAATACTATATTTAAATATTATAGAGAATGTAATAATGAATATGAATTTGAGAGAATACAATTAGAACTATTACTTAGACATAAAGATAAAATTGAAGAAATGTTAAATATTCATAGAAAGAATATAAGAGTATGGGATAAATATGTATGGACAGCTAATTACCATAATTATTTTTGTGATCTGAATTTTCCAGATGAAAAGCAATTAAAAATATCAAGAAAGAGTTTACTTTCATGGCAAAGTCAAGTTTTAAGTGATGACTTATAAAATATTAAGTAGTCTATTGAATGGTATTTTGTATGATAGAATAAAAATATATTTAAGAAGAAGGAGTCATTATGGCTAAAGCAAGAAAAATGCTTGGAAAAGCAGATTCACCCTACATTGTTTCTCTTATGAGATTAATAGAAACACAAAGTAAAAAAACGATTGTAAAATGGTGTAATGAATATGCGAAAGATTATATTTTACCTATTTATGAAAACGAGTATCCTAATGATACTCGTTTAAGAATGGTATTGGACGCTTCTAATCAATGGTTATAAGGAAATATAAAATTAACAGAAGCAAGAAAATTATTAAGGAGGCTCAAATAGTTGCAAGGGAAGTAGAGGAAAATCCAGCTGCACAAGCTGCAGCTAGAGCAATAGGATCAGCGACAACAGCAATTAATAATGTTACAAGTTCTTTAGGACTTGCATTTTATGGTTGTGCAGCAATAGCATACTAATCCATAGGTGTTAATGGAACGATAGAAATTTATGATGAAATAGCAGAAAAAGAGTGTAAAAAAATGGAGGATGCTTTACATAAAATTGCTATAATAGGTGAGACTAATCCAGCAAAAATAAAGTGGAACTGCTAGATATAAGTGTGCATCATTTTGACAAAATTAAATAAATGATATAATATAAACTTGAAAATTAGTCTGAAAGTTATGTTTATTAAATAAATTACAAAAATATAAATATAGTTAAATCTAAAAAATAAGGTCAAGGAGTTGAAAAATTTGATATTATATGAGAAAAAAGAAAAAGAAAATAGTAAGGATTATGCTTACAGAGTATTAAAAGATAATATTATGATTTTAAATTTAAAACCAGGTGAATTACTAAGTGAAGCTGATTTATCTGAAAAGCTTGGAATATCTAGAACACCAATAAGAGAAGTATTAATGAGACTAAAAAATGAACATTTAATAGAAGTAAAGCCTCAAACAGGAACATATATATCATTAATAGATATTAATATGGTTGAACAAGCTTTATTCATGAGATATACACTAGAAAAAGAAGTATTAAAAGAAGCATGCAATGGACTAAGTGAAGATATTATAATTGAGTTAGAAAAAAATTTATTTGCTCAAAAATTAATAAGCAATAAATCTAATTCAGCAATTGAATTCCATAAGTTAGATAAAGAATTCCATGAGTTATTATTTAGAGGAACTAATAAAGGTGATATATGGGATTGCATATTAAATATGAGCACTCATTATAATAGAATGAGATTATTAATTGAATTAAAAAATGATAAAAAGAAAAATATAGAAGATCATGAAAGGTATTTAAATTTAATTAAAAATAAATCAATGGACGGAATTGATGAAATTATAACATCTCACATCAAAGATTCTACCCAGGACTGGTTAGCTATTGCACAAGAAAATGATTTAATAAAGTATTTAAAAAGCAGTAATTAGTTATAAATTTTAAATGTAAAAATAGAGGAGGTTAATGGATTATATTTCATTGTCCTTTTTTTATTTTTATAGATAAAAATATTTGGGAAAAAGCTTGCATAATTTTGTTATGTATGCTAGTATACAAGTATGAATAACTTGCATATAATATATATAAACTTGGGAGGCAAAATATGAAATTACCATTTAATGTTGATTTAAAAAATAAAGTAGCAGTAGTAACAGGGGGAACAGGAGTACTATGTGGAGCTATGGCTGATGCTTTAGCTGAATGTGGAGCTAAAGTAGCGATACTTGCATTAAACCAAGATGTATGCAATGCCAAAGCTGAAGAAATAAAAGCTAAAGGCGGAATTGCTATAGGTATAGAAACAAATGTATTAAATAAAGAAAGCATAAAAAATGCTCATGAAATAATATTAAAAGAATTCGGTCCATGTGACATATTAATAAATGGAGCTGGTGGAAACCATCCAAAAGGAACTACAACTAATGAATACTTATTACCAGAAGATTTAAATAATGAAGAATTAACTACTTTCTTTGATTTAGATCCAGAAGGTGTAAATTTTGTATTTAACTTAAACTTCTTAGGAACATTACTTCCATCACAAGAGTTTTCAAAAGACATGATAAATAGAGAAGGTGCAACAATAATAAATATATCATCAATGAATGCTTATACACCTCTTACAAAAATACCTGCATATTCAGGAGCTAAGGCTGCAGTAAGTAACTTTACTCAATGGTTAGCAGTACATATGTCAAAGGTTGGAATAAGAGTAAATGCAATAGCGCCAGGATTCTTTGTAACAGCACAAAATGAGAGATTATTATTCAACGAAGATGGAACTCCAACACCAAGAAGTGAGAAAATATTAAATAGCACTCCAATGGGAAGATTTGGAGAAGCAGAAGAACTATTAGGTACTTTATTATACTTAGTAGATAGTAAAGCATCAGGATTTGTTAATGGAGTATGCATACCAGTTGATGGCGCATTCTCAGCTTATTCTGGAGTTTAATCTTTACGATATAGGGGGCATATATTATTATGTTAAACAAAATAAAAGAAGAAGGTATAGTAGCTGTAATAAGAGCTAAAGACCATGAAGAAGCTATTGGATATATAAATGCTTGTGTAAATGGTGGTGTAAAAGCTATAGAACTTACTTATACAATACCAAATGTAGTTGAGCTAATAAAAAATGTTAGTGAAAACTATAATGATGTATTGGTTGGTGTAGGTAGTGTATTAAATAGAAAAATGGCAAAAGATGCTATAGAAGCAGGCGCAAGTTATGTTGTAAGCCCTGGGTTTTCTGATGAAGTAAATAGTGTTTGTAATGAAATGAATACATTATATTTACCAGGGTGTATGACAGTAACAGAAGTTATGAATGCATTAGATAAAGGAAATAAGATGATTAAGTTATTTCCAGGGGAGGTTTTTGGACCTAAATATGTTAAAGCATTAAAAGCTCCAATACCTCATGTTGAAGTTATGCCAACAGGTGGTGTATCTATAGATAATATAGAACAATGGTTTGAAATGGGAGTTTCTTGTGTAGGAGTAGGAAGTTCACTATTAGGAGCAGGCTCTTTAGATGATATAGAAAATTTAGCTAAAGAGTTTAAATCTAAAATTGCACAAATTAGAAAATAATCAAAATAATAAAGTGCTAGCCTTTGGAGAAGTTATGCTTAGACTTACTCCTACAAACTTCCAAAGGGTTATACAAGCACAAGAGTTTGATGCAACTTATGCTGGGGGAGAAGCTAATGTTGTTTGTAGTTTAAGTATGTTTGGGCATAATACAAAGTTAGTTACAAAATTACCAGATAATGCTTTGGGGGATAAAGTAATAAGGTCTATGAGTAGTTTTGGTGTTGACACAAAAGATGTTTTAAGAGGAGAAGGAAGACTTGGTATATATTTCTTAGAGCAAGGTTTTGGGGTTAGAAACTCTAATGTAATATATGACAGACAATATTCTTCTATATCATTAGCAAAGAAAGAAGAGTTTAACTTTGATAATATTTTAAATGGTGTCAAAATGCTACATATATCAGGGATAACACCGGCTTTAAGCTCTAATTTGTATGAAATATCTGTTGAGCTTATAAAAACTGCTAAAGAAAAAGGTATACTAGTATCATATGATTCTAATTATAGATCAAAACTTTGGTCTTTAGAGGAAGCTAGAAGTTTTATGCTAGAGATACTACCTTTTGTTGACATAGCATTTTTAGGAATATTAGACTTTATAAATATATTAAAGTATGACGTAATAGAAGAAGAAACTTTTGAATCAAAATTAAAAGATTTATACAGTGAACTATTTAAGCAATATCCAAATATAAAGTTTGCATCATGTACAAAGAGAACTGTGAAATCAGTTAATAATAATTTATTACAAGGATTTTTCTTTGACGGCAAGACGTTAAGTGCATCAAGAGTACATGATATTGACATATTAGATAGAGTCGGTGGAGGAGATGCATATACAGCTGGAATCTTACATGGAATTTTAACTAATATGAATAGCAATGAAATTGTTGAGTTTGGAACTTGTGCAGGCGCTTTAAAACATAGTATAAAGGGCGATATAAATATGGTGGATTTAGAGCAAGTACAGGCTCTTATGAATAGTGGAATTGAAAACATAAATAGATAAATATAAAGGAATATATATATATAATTAGGAGGAATAGTATCTATGGAAATGACATTTAGATGGTATGGACAAGATGACCCTGTTAAAATAGAGTACATACGTCAAATACCAGGAATGAAAGGCATTGTAACGGCTATATATGATATACCAGTAGGTGAAGTATGGCCTTTAGAGAGAATATTAGAGTTAAAGAAAACGGTTGAAAATGCAGGATTAGAACTTTCTGTAATAGAAAGTGTTCCAGTACATGAAGATATAAAGTTAGGATTACCAACTAGAGATAAATATATAGAAAACTATTGTCAAACTATAAGAAACTTAAGTAAAGCAGGAATAAAAACTATATGCTACAACTTCATGCCAGTATTTGACTGGACTCGTTCTGATTTAGAATATGAGTTAGAAGATGGTTCAACTTGTTTAATATATGATGAAGAACAGGTTGCTAAAATGGACCCAGCATTAGGGGAATTAGAATTACCAGGATGGGATACTTCATATGGTGAAGGCGGATTAGGTGCATTACTTGATCAATATAAAGATATTGATGAAGAAAAACTTTGGGAAAACTTAGAGTACTTCATAAAAGGAATAATGCCAACAGCGGAAGAAGAAGAAGTTAAAATGGCTATACATCCAGATGATCCACCATGGTCAATATTTGGACTACCAAGAATAATAACAAATACAGAAAACTTAGATAGATTCTTAGACTTATATGATAGTTACTACAATGGGGTTACTTTATGTACAGGATCTTTTGGTGCAAGTAAAACTAATGATGTAGTTGAAATGATAAAACATTTTGGACAAGAAAGAAATAGAATACATTTTGCTCATTTAAGAAATGTTAAAATAACAGGAGAAAGCAGCTTTAATGAAGTTGCTCACTTATCAGAAGAAGGATCATTAGATTTCTATGAAATAGTTAAGGCTTACTGTGACTATAATTTTGATGGACCATTCAGACCAGATCATGGAAGAATGATATGGGGTGAAACTGGAAGACCAGGATATGGTTTATATGATAGAGCTTTAGGAGCTGTATATATAAATGGTATTAAAGAAGCTATAAATAAAGGCAAAAAATAATAATAATTAATAAAAGCTCTTGTTTTAGCAAGGGCTTTTATTTTAAATAATATTTTATGAGGAGTAGTAAAATGAGAAAATTCATGGACGATAATTTCTTACTATCAACAGATACAGCAATAAATTTATATCATAATCATGCTAAAAATATGCCTATATGTGACTATCATTGTCACTTAAATCCAAAAGAGATAGCAGAAGATAAGAGGTATAACAATATAACTGAAATTTGGCTAGGTGGCGACCATTATAAATGGAGAACCATGAGAAGTTTTGGTATAGAAGAGAAATATATCACTGGAGATGCTAGTGACTATGAAAAGTTTGAAGCTTTTGCAAAGGTTATGCCATATTTAATAGGAAATCCAATGTATCACTGGTCTCATCTAGAGCTGAAAAGATATTTTGGAATAGAAGAAACATTAAGTCCAAAGACTTGTAAACTTATATGGGATAAATGTAATAAAATAATAAATAGTGATGAATTTAGTGCAAGAGCTATGATAAAAAAATCTAATGTTAAGTATATAGGAACAACAGATGACCCAATAGATAATCTTGAATATCATATTCAGATATCAAAAGATAAAAGCTTTGAATGTGAAGTTAGGCCAAGTTTTAGACCTGATAGAGTTCTGAAAATACAATTAGAAGGATTTTCTGAATATATAAGCTTATTAGGAAAGACAGAAAATATAGATATAAATGATTATGAAACTTTATTAAAAGTACTAGAAAAAAGATTAGATTTCTTTGTTGAAAATGGGTGTAAAATAACTGATCATTCTTTAGAGAGAGTTTACTTTAGAGAAGCTACAGCTGAAGAAGTTAATGATATATTAAAAAAGGCTTTAGCTAACGAAGAACTATCTAAAGAAGAGATAGAAAAATACTTTACATTAACTATGATAAGTTTAGCAAGAATGTATAGTAAACGTAATATGGTAATGCAGTTACATATAGGAGCACTTAGAAATAATAACACTAGAATGTTTAAAAAGTTAGGTGCGGATGTAGGATTTGATAGTATAGATGATGGAGAAATAGCAACAGGTTTATCTAGATTATTAGATGCATTAGATATGACATATGAACTTCCAAAGACTATATTATATTGTTTAAACCCAAAAGATAATGAAGTTTTAGGAACTATGATTGGTAATTTCCAAGGCGGAGGAGTTTCTGGAAAAATTCAATTTGGTTCTGGATGGTGGTTTAACGATCAAAAGGATGGTATGGAAAGACAAATGATGGCTTTATCTCAACTGGGTCTTATAAGCCAATTTGTGGGTATGCTTACAGACTCAAGAAGCTTTTTATCGTATACTAGACATGAATACTTTAGAAGAATTTTATGTAATTACATAGGATGTTTAGTAGATAATGGCGAATACCCTAATGATATGGAAATATTAGGTGAAATTATAGAAAATATATGTTATAACAATATAGAAAAATATTTAAAGAATTAAATATAAATATATTTATTTAAAAAGATATATTACTTTGATAAGGGTAGAGTAATATATAAAAAGTCTTGGCATAATAAAATGGCCAAGACTTTTTATATGAAGAGTTTAATTATAATGTATAAAATTTTCTCTAATTAAATAAGTTATGAATAAAAGAATAGTATCTCTTATTTGAGTATAGGTATATATATGTGCAGATTTCTTTATAAAAGTAATCATCTTTCATTACAAAAAAGACTATATATAAAAGTAGGTAAAATATAAAGATATGTAAGGAAGGGATTACTATGAAAAACTTAGAGTTTAATATTACAAAAAGAGATGAGAAAGTAAATAAAGTTAGACATGATGGAGAAATTCCATGTATACTTTATGGACAGAATTTAGATAAATCAATATCAGCTAAAATAACTAAAAGAGAAATGATAAATATACTAAACTATACAGACAGTTCTATTCTAAATCTAAACTTAAATGGGGATATAAAAAAGTGTGTAATTAAAGAGTTACAAAGAGATCCTTTTGGAAATATAATACATATAGATTTCCAATGTATAAAAAAGGGTGAGACTATAAAATTAAAAGTACCAGTTAATTTTATAGGTCAAGAAGGATTAGAATCAAGACGATTGTTAATAGAAGATTTTATTTCGGAGATACCATTACAAGGAGAAGCAAGTGAAATACCACAAAATATAGAAATAAATGTATCTGAGTTAGAATACGGTGATCAAATACTAGTTAAAGATATAAATATACCTAAGAGTGTAAAAGCAGATATTAATGAGGAATTAATGATTGCTAAAATTGGTTCAGTTAATACAAATGAAGGTGAAAAATCAGAAAAAGACGAAGATGCAAATATATATAATTTTTAATATATAACATAAAATATAGTTAGCAGGATAGTTTGTCAATCTTATGAGAATATGATATTATAAATACCTGTAAAAGAATTAAAAATGACAACGATGAACGGAGGAAATGCAATTATGAATTTACCAAATTGTCCAAAATGTAACTCAGAATACACTTATGAAGATGGAAGTCTTTTAGTATGTCCAGAATGTGCACATGAATGGAACCCTTCAGCATCAGAAGCTGAGGAAACAAGTGTTATAAAGGATGCAAATGGAAACATATTAAATGATGGAGATGCTGTAACAGTAATAAAAGACCTTAAAGTAAAAGGAAGTTCTTCATCTATAAAAATTGGAACAAAAGTAAAAAGTATACGTTTAATACCAGATGCTGCTGATGGACATGATATAGAATGTAAAATAGATGGTTTCGGAGCTATGAAACTAAAATCTTCAGTTGTTAAAAAAGCTTAATAAATTGAAAAAAAGATGGAAATGGATTATCATAACCATCTTTTTTATTTTATAAGATAAAGAATGAAGCTGCAATTATTAGATATACAGCTAAAAGCTGAATCCCCTCTAACCAATTAGATTCACCATCATGAGAAACTCTATTTGCTATTACTACTGAGGCTATTAGTGCAACTAATTCAAATTCATTAAATACAATGCTCATAGGGGTAAATATTAAGCTTAAAAATATTAATATAGGCGCCACGAATAATATTATTTGTAAACTAGACCCAATAGCGATTTCTAAAGCAACATCCATTTTATCTTTTCTAGCCATAACTATAGCCGTACTATGTTCAGCGGCATTTCCTATTATAGGTATTAAAATTATACCTACAAAAAACTCACTCCATCCTAAACTAGCTGTTATAGGTTCAATACCATTTACTAAGAATTCACTTTCAACTGCTATTAAAACAGTTGATATAACTAGTATAAATATAGATTTTTTTAGTGCCCATTTAGATGATTCACTATCTTTTTCTTCATTGATATATATATCTTTATGAGTGTTAAATGAAAATAGTAAGCTTAAAGCGTATATAATAATCATTACAATAGCAACAAAAATACTTAAACCTTCATATCTAGTATTTAATAAACTTGGATCAACTGTATGTGTAAATATAGCTGGAATACACAATCCGAGAACTGCAAATAATAACATACTTGAAGTAACTTCAGTTACCTTTTGATTAAATTTTTGTGTTTTATATTTTAATCCACCAGCTAACATACTAGCACCGATTACTAATAATATGTTTCCTATAACAGCTCCAGCAATAGATGATTTAACGACTTCAAATAAACCTTCTTTAAGAGCGAAAAATGAGATTATAAGTTCGGTTGCATTGCCAAATGTACCATTTAAAAAACCACCTATTTTAGGTCCTGAGTAAAATGAAATTTCTTCTGTGCCTTCACCCATAAGACCTGCAAGTGGAATTATAGATAGGCATGATAATAAGAACATTATAGAGCCAGATGCATTCATAAATTTAGCTATAAAGCTTATAGGTATAAATATAAGCATATACTTTAAAATTCTCATAAATTACCTCCTTATAAGAATAACCTTATAATTAGGTTGTCCCTAGGTAAGATAAATTATGAGAAGTTATTAAATATAAAGAGCTATACTAGTTGAGATTTAAATTAGAAGTTGAATCATTTTTAGGTTTTGATGAGCTAATGCTATTTAAGATCATACCTAATACTATTATAGCTAAACCTATAAGGCCATTTAGTGTAGGAATACTACCACCAAGCATAAATACCTCTCCTAATATAGCAAAAATAACTTCTCCAGACTGTGTAGCTTCAATAATTGCCAATTGAGAAGAATTATTTTTAACTAGTTCTGTAGCCTTAAAAAATAATATTGTAGCAATTACACCAGAAAAAATAGCAACTATCATAGATTGTATAATTTGACTATAACTAGGAAAACCAACATAGGAATAAGCAAAAGATGAAATTATTATCCAAAATGGCATACTACATAAGGTCATACCAAAGACTCTTTCTGTAGTAGTTAGAGAATCATTACATATAGACATCATTTTTCTATTTCCTAATGGATAAGCAAATGCTGCCATTAAAATTGGAATTATTGACAATAAAACCTGATTTAGATTAACATATGTAGCTTGTTCATATTGAATTAAAAATACTCCTAACAGTATAATACAAGACATTAGTAAACTCTTGATAGGAATTTTTTGTTTAAATAGAGGTGTCAATAATATACCTGCAATTATAGTTATTTGCCAGCAACCAGCAACTAGCCAAGATTGACCGTAAGACGAAGCAAATGTAAGTGGAACATAAAATAATCCTAATCCTATTGTACTCCAAATTAACCAATATGAAGTGTCGTTTTTAATTGAATTTAAGACCCTATGAATTCCTTTTTGTTTTAGTACGATAATATATAATACTGGTAACATAAATATGTATCTTAGTGATGAACTCCACATCCAGTTTCCTACAGAAATATTCATGCTACTGTTGAGTATGAATGTAAAAGCAAAGAATATTGAAGAAACTATTCCATAAATTAATGCTTTTTTCATTTATATCCTCCTTAAAATTTAATTAAATTATAGTATAATATGTATAATTTTATTATACGATTCAGCTTAATATTGTACATTATAAAATACAAAAGTGCAATATAACGCACAAAGGCAAGGGAGGATTTATGGAAGAATTAAACTCAATAATTAGTGCTAATTTATATAAAATAAGAAACGAAAGAAATTTAAGCTTAGATGAAGTATCTTCAATTACAGGAGTTAGTAAATCTATGTTAGGTCAAATTGAACGTGGAAAGTCTAATCCAACTATATCAACATTATGGAAAATATCAACAGGATTGAAAGTCCCATTTTCATCATTTATGGAAAAAAATAAAGCTAAGTATGAAATAGTAAATTATAAAAATATAAAACCTATATCAGAAGAGAATGGAAATATGAAAATTTATACGATTTTTCCATTTGATATAAATAATAAGTTTGAAATTTTAAATATAGAATTAGAAGAAGGATGTGTTCACAAATCATCTAATCATATTGATGGAGTAGAAGAGTACGTTATTGTAAATGATGGTGATTTAGAAATTAAACTTGGTTGTGATTATATAATATTGAACAAAGGGAAAGCAGTAAGATTTTTTGCAAATATAAACCACATGTATACTAATATAGGAAAAGGTAAATGTAAGTTTCAAAATATAATTGTATATACAAGGTAGTGTATTTATGTGTATGGTTATAAATAAATTTATAATAAAATATATAGAAAAATGTTTATAGTCTAAAAAATAAGGATAAATATAATATTGAAATAATTTATACTTAGGAGGATTTCAAAATGAAGGCATTTGTAGATAAAGACATATGTATAGGATGTGGAGCATGTACAGGTATATGCCCAGATGTATTTGATATGGATGATGATGGTTTAGCAGTTGCTATAGAAGGTGAACTAAATTCAGAATTACAAGATTTAGCTGTTGATGCTCAAGATAGTTGTCCTGTTTCTGCTATAACTGTTGAATAATAATTTAATAAATAATTTAACAAAAAATATCTTAGAGTTTCATATGAAACCCTAAGATATTTTTTAGAATAGAAATAGAGAATAATAGGAATGATTTAGAATAGATGTGAAATATATAATTTTAAATAAAGATATTTTATTAAAATAAAGAGGTAAATGCTATGGATATATTTACAATAGGACATTCAAATTACTCAATTGATAAGCTTATAGACATGCTTAAATTTTATAATATAAATTGCGTTGTAGATATAAGAGGAACACCCTATTCTAAGTATAATATTCAATATAATAAAGATAATATAAAAAATACTTTAATTAAGTCTGGGTATGTGTATATTTACATGGCAAAAGAGTTTGCAGCTAAAAGAGAAAATAAAATATCATATAATAAAGAAGGTTATTCAGATTTTGAAAAGGTTGTAAAAGAAGAAGATTTTATTAATGGAATTAAGAGATTAAAAAATGGATGTAAAAAAGGTTATAGGATAGTTCTTTTAGGTGCAATGCAAGACCCTATAAGATGCCATAGATCGATTTTACTTGGAAGAGAACTTGAAAAGCATGGTTTTAAAATAAATCATATATTAGATGATTACACTATAAAAAATCAAAGATATATAGAAGAAAGAATATTAGATAAGTATTTTGAAAATAGACATCAAATAACAATAGAGAATTTAATTGGACCATCACTTTCTAGAGAAGAAATGATAGATGAAGCATATAGAATGGCTAATAAAGATATTGGATATAGGATAGAACATATAGGCGAGTAATTATACTCGCCTTTTATAATTTATTTTATCTTTTCTTTATCCCAAATAAATAGTCTTTCAGAATTATTTAAAGCACCAAAAATATTTTTTTTAGAACCAGGAATTTCTTTATTTAAATTTGATATAAGTTCTTTAATATCTTGTCTATTAGTTTTACCGTCTGCAGGACAAGGGTTTTTTATAATTGGATAATTAAAGTCTTTTGCAGCTTTTTTAGTCATATATTCATCTATATAAACCATAGGTCTTATTATTGTTAAATCTTGTCTGTCCATATGTGTTTTTGGAGAAAAGCAATTTACTCTTCCCTCATATAACATAGACAATAAAAATGTTTCAATTGCATCATCTTTATGATGACCTAATGCAACCTTGTTACATCCTAATTTTTTTGCATTATCATTTAAGGCTCCACGTCTTAAATTTGCACATAAAGAACATGGATTTTTTTCTTTTCTTATATCAAATACAATTTCCTTTATATCTGTTTGTACCTCATAAAATGGTATATCTAAATCATCACATAATTTATATAAAGGTGAATTATCCACTCCTCCAGGATTTAAAGTAATTGCGATTAATTCAAATTTTTCTGGTGAAAATCTTTGGTAATTTTTTAATATATGAAGTAATGTAAGGCTATCTTTTCCGCCTGATAAACCAACAGCGATTTTATCATTCTCTTGTATCATATTAAAATCTTTTATTGCTTGACGTGCTTTGCTAAGTAACTTTTGCATATATGTCTTCCTCCTTTTTAGAAAGTAAAATCTAAACGATGCAAATATTATAACAAAATTAAATAATATGAACAATTAGAATGAATTTTTAAAAAATTAAAATATTTACATTGGATATAAAGTGATATATAATTCATGTAAACTGAATATTTTAACGTCTAAAGAAATACTTTAGACGTTTTTATGTATAAAAATATAAAACTATTTATAATATTTCTATGGAAATAAAATTTATAATAAGGGGGATTTTAAATGCAAAAAGTAGAAAGTTTTAAATTAGATCATACAAAGGTTAAAGCACCGTATGTTAGAAAATGTTGTGTTTTAGATGGATTAAAAGGTGATAAGGTAAGTAAATTTGATTTGCGATTCTTACAGCCTAATGTAGAATCATTTGGGACAGCTGCTATGCATGCATTGGAACATTTATTGGCAACATATTTAAGAGAAACACTAGATAATATAATTGATTTATCTCCAATGGGATGTAGAACAGGATTCTATCTTATAGTATGGGATGATGTAGATTCGTCTGTAATTAAAATTGGTCTAGAAAAAGCATTGAAAATGGTAATAGATTCAACAGAAGTTCCAGCTGCTACACCAATTGAATGTGGTAACTATAAGGATCTATCTTTATTTGGAGCAAAAGAATATGCAAAAAAAGTATTAGAAGAAGGATTCTCTTTAAATATATATGGAGAATAAATGATAGCAAAAGGGGCTAATAACTGTGAAAATTAAAGATTATATTAAAAATAATATATTAATATTTGATGGAGCAATGGGAACTATGCTCCAACAAAATGGATTAGAAATAGGAGAAAATCCAGAGTTATTTGGCTTAAAAAATCCAGAAGTACTAATGAAAATCCATAAGATGTATCTAGATGCAGGATCTAATGTAATAACAACAAATACATTTGGAGCAAATGAATTAAAATTAGATAAATTAGGATATACAGTTGAAGAAGTTTTAGATAGTGCTATAAAAATTGCTAAGATGGCTATTGAAAAAGCAGATAACTCTAAACCTAGATTTGTAGCACTAGATATAGGCCCGATAGGAGAAATGTTAGAGCCTACGGGTAAATTAAGCTTTGATAGAGCTTATGAAATATTTAAAAGGCAAGTTATACAAGGGGTAAAGTCAGGGGTAGACTTAATTATAATAGAAACAATGATGGATCTATATGAGGCAAAAGCAGCAGTTTTAGCAGCAAAAGAAAATAGTGAGTTACCAATATTCTGTACAATGACTTTTGATGAAGATGAAAGAAGCTTTACAGGATGTACACCAGAAAGTATGGTTGAAACTATTCAAAGCTTAGGTGTAGATGCAATAGGAGTTAATTGCTCTTTAGGCCCTAAAAAACTTATACCTATAATTGAGAAGATAACTAAAATAGCAACAGTTCCAGTAATAGTTCAAGCTAACGCAGGATTGCCAAATATAATAGATGGTAAAGCATATTATAATATGAATGAAAAAGATTTCTATAAAGGAGTAGAAGTTTTTATAAGGCTAGGAGTTAGAATTATAGGTGGATGTTGTGGAACAAGTCCAAAATTTATAAAAGAGATATGTGACAATATTAACAATATAAAATTACATAAAACAAAAAATGATTATAAATCCAACATTAGATACAATAGGTAAAAAGTAAAAATTAGGGTAGATATTTCCACCTCAATTGATTAAATCAGCTGAAACAGTAAAATTTTCTTTAAATATAATTAAAGATCATTTATTAAAAGAAAATAAAAATAATATATCAAAAGGAAAAATAATTGTAGCAACAGTACAAGGTAACATTCATGATATAGGAAAAAATATAGTTAAGATAATGTTAGTAAATTATAGATATAAGGTCATGGATTCATGAAAAGATGTACCTATAATGGATATTGTACAAAAAGCTAAAGAATATAATGTAAAACTTGTAGGATTAAGTGCATTTATGACTACAACACTTAAAAATACTATAAAAGTTTTAAGAGAAAATAGAATAGATACAAAAGTTTTTGTAGGTGGAGCTGTTTTAACAGAAGAATATGCTAAGAATATAGGTGCAGACTATTATTCAAAAGATGCAAAATCAGCAGTTGAGATAGCAAAGCTTAGTTTTTAACTTAAAATAAAAAAATAAGGGTTTAACCCTTATTTTTTTTGTAAAAATCTGTATAAATGAAATTTAAAATCGAAAAATGTAGAAAAAAAGCATAAGAATGTGATAAAATGGGAAGGTGATTCTTAGGGAGGGTACGAAAAGATATGATGGAAAATAACCAAAGGTATACATTAGTTTTCGGAGTATCAGTTTTTGATATATGTGGATTTACAGATAGTAACTATAGATGTAATGATTCTAACCCAGGAAAAGTAAGGACATCATTCGGAGGAGTATGTAGAAATATAGCTGAATGTATGTCAAGGGTAGGAGTTAATACTCAGTTTATATCTATCCTAGGTGATGATGAAGCTGGTAAAGCAATGCTAGAACATTCTAAGCAAATGAACTATGATATGAGTAATTCATTAATTATAGAAGGTGGACATACACCTACTTATATGGCCGTTTTAGACGAGCACGGAGAAATGGTGTCTGCAGTAGTAGACATGAAAATAATAGATAAATTTACAACTGAATTTATTGATTCTAAGGCTGATATAATAAGAAACGCCGAATATATGATACTAGATTCAGATAGACCTGATATAGTAGAATATATATTAAAGAACTTTAGTGGAAATACTAAGTTTATATTAGACCCTGTATCAGCGGCTAAAGCAAAAGAAGTAAAACATTTAATAAAATACTTCCATACAATAAAGCCAAATAGATATGAAGCTGAAATAATGTGTGGAATGAAAATAAAAAATGATGAAGACTTAAGAAAAGCAGGAAGATACTTCATCGACTTAGGTATAGAAAATGTATTTATAACATTAGATGAAGATGGAATCTACTACAATAATGGAGTAGAAGAAGGTAAAATTAAAGCTAATGATGTAAATGTTGTAAACGTTACAGGTGCAGGAGACTCATTTGTAGCAGGTATAGCATATGGATATGCTAACAAGTGCAACTTAATAGATACACTAAAGTTTGCTATATCAATGTCTACAATAACTATATCTACAGAAGAAACTATTCATCCAGAGATGGGATTTGATTTAGTTCAAAAGTACGTAAATGATATAATTTGGAGTGAAGTAAAATTTGATAAATAAAGATTTTACTAAATCGAATAAATTATATATAATTTAAGTACAATAAACCTAGTATTAGAAATTAATCTATATTATAATATAGATAGATTAATATAAAATTTTGTCGTCAACAAAGTTAAAATAGGCTAAGTTTTTATAACTTAGCCTATTTTTTTATATATAGATATTTTACTAGAAAGCCCAATTTCCATCCTTAAATATTTGTATAGTATCTCCATTATTTGTTTCACCAATAATATTCATATCAGAAGAACCTATCATAAAATCAACATGAGTTAAACTATCGTTTATTCCGTACTTATCAAGATCTTCATCTTTTATATTATCACCATTTTTTATACAAGTCTTATATGCAGAACCTATTGCAAAATGACAAGATGCATTTTCATCATATAAGGTATTAAAGAATACTATATTAGTATCAGATATAGGAGATTTAAATGGAACTAAAGCAACCTCACCTAAATAATGAGAACCTTCATCTGTTTCTATAAGCTTTCCTAATGTCTCATAACCTTTTTTAGCAGTATAGTCTATTATTCTACCATCTTTAAATGTTAAGGAAAAATTATCTATAACATTTCCACCATAAACTAGTGGTTTTGTACTATAAACAATTCCATTAACTTTAAATTTATGAGGTAAGCAAAATACTTCTTCAGTTGGTATATTAGGATTAAATTTAACTCCATTAGGGTCAACCGAAGCACCACTTAGCCATATATGACCCTCTGGTAATTCCATAGTTAAATCAGTTTTTTCAGATTTAAATTTTAAAACTTTAAAGTTTTTATCATTTAAGAAATCCATTCTTAGTTTTAAATCATCATTATGTTTTTTCCATGCTTTAATTGGATCTTGCCCATCAACTCTAGAACATTTAAATATAGCATCCCATAGTTTATCTATAGCTTCATTTGAGGATACATTAGGGAATACTTTTTTTGCCCAAGCCTCAGTAGGTACAGATACGATACTCCACTTACACTTATCAGTTAATGTATAAGATCTCCATTCTTTTAAAGCTAATCCAGAAGCTTTTTGATAATTAGCAACTCTTTGAGGATCAACATCCTTTAATAAATCTGGGTTAGCAGCATGAATACTTAAAAATGCACCTCCCTTTTTAGCAATATCAACATATTGATCAGCTATCCATCTTGGGAATTCATTAAACACTTCTTTAGGTGCATTTAAGTATCTTATTAGAGTACATTCTTCATCAGACCACTCTACATATACATTTTTAGCACCTATATCATAAGCATGTTTAACAACTTTTCTTACAAATTGAGCACACTCGATTGGTGATCTAACAAGCAATTCTTGACCGGGTTGAATATTAACACCAACTTTAACTGCTAACTCAGCATACTTATCTAAATTTTTATTAAAATCCATATAATACCTCCAATGTTAAGTTAAGTAAAATTTATATATATTTTATTATATCATACTTATATTTTAGGGAATAACTAAGAGAAAAATACTTATTTTAAATTGATTTATATAATAATAAGTAATGTGTATATTTATAGGTAAAAATAATATAAATTAATATAGATTTTATATTAAATATATGTACAAAAATATTTAAAAGAATTTATAATAGAGTAATGGAGATAAATCGATGAAGTAAGGCAATTTAAAATAAATTGTTAAGTTAGGAGGAAATAGATGGAGTTATATGATGCTATTTTTTATAGAAAATCTATAAAAAATTATTCAAATAAAAGTATAAAATCATCATTAATGGAAGAAGTTAAGTGTCTATGTAGCAATATAACTTATCTAAATGAAGAATCAAATATAAAAGCACATGTAATAGATAGAGGGCATTTAATTCAATTTTTAATGGGAAAATCATGTGATATAAAAGCTCCTCATTACATAGTAATAACATCTAATAAAGGTGAAGATTATTTAGAAAATATCGGTTTTGCAGTAGAAGAGATTGTGTTAGGGTTAACATCTCTAGGAATAGCTACATGCTGGATACAATCTAATTTAAAGAGAGAGGACGTACTAGAGTTTATTAATTTTGAAGACATAGATATTGAAGATGAAGATTATGAACAGAAGTTAGAGAGACCATATGTTATAATTGCATTTGGATATGCAGAAAAAGAAGAAAAGCTTTTTAAATCTATGAATTCAGAACCAGACAGAAAAAGATTAAAAAAGATTTGTAAAAAAATTGATAAAAAGTGGATTAAAGTTCTTAAAGCAGTTAGATTCGCTCCTTCTATTAAAAATAGCCAGCCATGGGTATTTTACGCTAAAGATTATGGATTTGATGTATATGAAGAGAAGCCTAAAAAAGGTATAGTAAACGAATCAAAAATAAGTATGGGTATAGCATTAAAACACTTTTATCTAGCATGTGAAAGGTTTAATATAGATGTAAAGTTTGAAAAAATAAATTTAAAGAAAAAAAGAGGCAAAAATTATATTTGTAGTATAATTGAAAATAAATCTATTGAATAAAAGAACTGTTGACATACTTTAAATTTAATGTAATAATTGTTTTAAGAAAAATAGATAAAGCTTTAATTTACTCCAGAGAGAGTTTTAAGCATTATATTAGTTAAATAAAAATAAAATACACCTTAAATTTAGTCCAGAGAGTCTAAGAAGGTTAGATAATATAAACTTGATTACATTATAACCCTTTATCTGGATGATAAAGGGTTTTTTTATAAAAATAAAAAATGAATAAAGTCTTTTAAAATAGTCCAGAGAGGCTGAGAAAGATATCTAAAAACTAATTATGGATTTAAAATTAAGTTTAGATAGAGTCCTTATACCTCTTTATAGGTATAAGGACTTTTTTATTAGATAAAGGCTTTATTAAAAAGGAGAAGGCATATGAGAAATGGTAAAGAAAAATTAATAGTTGCAATTGACACTAATGAATTTGATAAAGCTAGAGAGTTAATAGATAAGTTAGAAGATAGTGTAGATATATTTAAAGTTGGTTTAGAGCAATATGTAGCAACAAGAGGAAAAACAGTAGATTACTTAAATGAAAAAGGAAAAAAAGTATTCTTAGATCTTAAGTTTCACGATATACCAAATACCATGCAAAGTGCAGCAAGAGCAGCAGTAAGAGATAAGGTATGGTTAATGACAATACATGTATCTGATATGGAAGGTATGAGACAGTGTGCTTTAGCTGCAAAAGAAGAAGCAGAAAAATTAAATATAGAAAAGCCAATAATAGTTGGAGTTACAGTTTTAACATCTTTAAGCAATCAAGATTTACAAGATATAGGATGTAACATGAATACAGAAGAATTAGCTATAAAGAGAGCTAAGTTAGCTAAGGAAGCAGGAATAGATGGAATAGTTTGCTCAGCTCAAGAAGTTGATAAGATAGTAGAGGCTTGTGGTAAAGATTTCGTGACAGTTTGTCCAGGAATAAGACCTGCATCGTCAGAAGTAGGAGATCAAAAGAGAGTTGTTACTCCAGCTGATGCAATAAACAGAGGAGCTCACTACTTAGTTGTCGGAAGACCTATAACTAAAGCAGAAAATCCAAGAAAAGCAGCTGAAAAAATAGTAAATGAAATAGAAAATGCTTAGGGGGTAGGTTAAATGAAGGGTAAATTAATATTAGAAGACGGAACGATATTTGAGGGAAAAGCCTTTGGATATTTAAAGGATAGCGTAGGGGAAGTAGTATTCAATACATCAATGACAGGTTATGGTGAAGTTTTAACTGACCCATCATACTATGGTCAAATAGTTACAATGACATATCCTCTTATAGGAAACTATGGAATAAATTTAGAAGATGTTGAGTCGAAAGGTGTTCATGTAAAAGGATTTATAGTAAGAGAAAAGAGTGACACTCCTAATAACTTTAGATGCGAAATGGATATAGATACATACTTAAAGCAAAATAAAGTAATCGGTTTAGAGGGGATAGATACGAGAGCTTTAACAAAGATATTAAGAAATAACGGTACAATGAGAGGAATAATAACTTTAGAAAATACTTCATTAGAAGATGTTAAGGCTAAGTTAGAAAGTTTCTCAAATACACAGGCAGTAAAGACAGTAACAAGAAAAGAAATAGAACGTATAGAAGGAAATGGACCTAAAGTAGCAGTTATGGATTTTGGTGTTAAGCAAAATATACTAAGATCATTTGCATCTCGTGGTTGTGATGTAACAGTATTCCCTGCATTAACTAAGCCAGAAGAAGTATTATCTATAAACCCAAATTTAATATTCTTATCAAATGGGCCTGGAGATCCAGAAGATTTAGAAGAAGTAATAGAAAATATAAAAGAATTAGTAGGTAAAAAGCCAATAGTAGGAATCTGCTTAGGACACCAACTTTTAGCTTTAACATTAGGTGGAAAAACAGGAAAACTTAAATTCGGACATAGAGGTGGGAACCATCCAGTTAAAGATTTAGAAGAAGGGAAAGTATTTATAACATCTCAAAATCATGGGTACTATGTATGTGAGATGCCAGAAAATATGGAAGTTACTCATATAAACTTAAATGATAATACAGTGGAAGGTATGAGACATAAAGAATTACCAATATACAGCGTACAATATCATCCAGAAGCTTGTCCTGGACCAAAAGATAGTGATTATGTATTTGATAAATTCTTAGAATTAGTATAGTTGTTATAAATATTTAAGAGATTAAGGAGATTAAGATTATGCCTAAAATAGAGAGTATAAAAAAGACATTAGTACTGGGATCAGGGCCAATAATAATAGGTCAAGCGGCTGAATTTGACTACTCAGGAACTCAAGCGTGTCAGGCTTTAAAAGAAGAGGGAGTAGAAGTTATATTAATAAATAGTAACCCTGCAACGATAATGACGGATCAAGAGATTGCAGATAATATATACATAGAGCCATTAACAATAGAATTTATAGAAAAAATAATAGAAAAAGAAAGACCGGATAGTTTATTAGCAGGAATGGGTGGTCAAACTGCTCTTAATTTAGCTGTTGAATTACATGAAGCAGGTATACTTGAAAAGTATAATGTTGAAATAATAGGAACATCTGTTGAATCTATAAAAAAAGGTGAAGATAGAGATACATTCAGAGAAGTAATGAGACAAATAAATCAACCAGTAGTAGTAAGTGATATAGTAACTGATTTAGAAAGTGGATTAGAATTTGCAAATAAAATAGGATATCCAGTAGTTGTAAGACCTGCATACACATTAGGTGGAACTGGTGGAGGTATAGCTGAAACCGTTGAAGAATTAACAGAAATACTTACTCAAGGTTTACAATTAAGTCCAGTTAAACAAGTACTACTTGAGAAAAGTATAAAGGGTTGGAAAGAAATAGAATACGAAGTAATAAGAGATGGTAATGGAAACTGTATAACAGTATGTAACATGGAAAATATAGACCCTGTTGGAGTGCATACAGGAGATAGTATAGTTGTTGCACCTAGCCAGACTTTAAGCGATAAAGAATATCAAATGCTTAGAAAAGCATCTATAGATATAATAAATGCAATAGAAGTTAAAGGAGGATGTAACGTTCAAATAGCGCTAAATCCTCATAGTTTAGAGTATGCAATAATAGAAATAAATCCTAGAGTTTCAAGATCTTCAGCTCTTGCATCGAAAGCTACAGGATATCCAATAGCTAAAGTTGCAGCAAAAATAGCTTTAGGATATACATTAGATGAAATAGAAAATGCAGTAACAAAGAAAACTTACGCATGTTTTGAACCAACTCTTGATTACGTAGTAGTTAAGATACCAAAGTGGCCATTTGATAAGTTTAAGCAAGCTAACAGAAAGTTAGGAACAAAGATGATGGCAACAGGTGAAATAATGAGTATAGGAAGTAACTTTGAAGCAGCTATGCTTAAAGGTATAAGATCTCTAGAAATAGGAAAATACTCATTAGTTCATGCTCCTTCTGAAGAAAAGAGCTTAGAAGAATTAAAGGCTAGTATAGTAGTACCAGATGATGAAAGACTATTCGACTTAGCTGAAATGATAAGAAGAGGCTACAAAATAGATATGATAGAACAAATCACTGGTGTAGATAAGTGGTTTATAAATAGATTCAAATGGATAGTAGAGCAAGAAGAAAAGTTAAAAGGAATGAAGATAGAGGACTTAACTAAAGAGTATCTTCTTGAATTAAAGAAAAAAGGATTCTCAGATAAGGGGATATCTGACTTAATGAAAATAAGTCCAGAGAAAGTTTATGAATTAAGAACTTTATATAGCATAAAGCCTGCATATAAGATGGTTGATACTTGTGGTGGGGAGTTTGATGCATTATCTCCATACTACTATTCAACTTATGAGCAATATGATGAAGTTGTAGTAAATGACAAGAAAAAAGTTGTAGTTTTAGGCTCTGGTCCTATAAGAATAGGTCAAGGTATAGAGTTTGACTACTGTTCAGTTCACTGTGTTAAAGCACTTAGAAAGATGGGAATAGAAACTATAATAGTTAACAACAACCCAGAAACAGTAAGTACAGACTTCGATACATCTGATAAATTATACTTCGAACCATTAACAGAGGAAGAAGTATTAAACATAATAGAAAAAGAACAACCAGATGGAGTAATATTGCAATTTGGTGGTCAAACAGCTATAAAGTTAGCTAAATTCTTAGATGAAAAGAGAATACCAATACTAGGTACAAATTTTGCAGATATAGATGCAGCTGAGGATAGAGAAAAGTTTGATGAATTATTAGAAAAATTAAATATAAATAGACCGAAAGGGAAGGCTGTATGGTCAGTTAAAGAAGGTATAGAGGAAGCTAGTAAATTAGGATACCCTGTACTTGTTAGACCATCTTATGTACTTGGAGGTCAAGGTATGGAAATAACTTATGAAGAGCATAAGTTAGAAGCATACTTACAAAGTGCATTTGAAAGAGATAAGAAAAACCCAGTACTTATAGATAAGTATTTAACTGGTAGAGAAATAGAAGTAGATGCAATTTGTGATGGAGAAGAAATATTAATACCAGGTATAATGGAGCACTTAGAAAGAGCTGGTGTTCACTCTGGAGATAGTATAACTATGTATCCTAGCCAAAATGTATCTGATGAAATAAAAGCTAAAATATTAGACTATACTAAGAAAATAGCATTAGAGCTTAACGTACTTGGAATGGTTAACATACAATTTATAGAATTCCAAGGGGAATTATATATAATAGAGGTTAACCCAAGAGCAAGTAGAACAGTTCCATATATAAGTAAGGTAAGTAAAGTGCCAATTGTTGATTTAGCAACTCAATGTATGTTAGGAGCTAAGTTAAAAGATTTAGGATATGGAACAGGAGTATATAAAGAGCCTAAGTTAATATCAGTTAAAGTTCCAGTATTCTCTATGTCTAAGTTATCTAGAGTTGACGTAAGTTTAGGGCCTGAAATGAAATCTACAGGAGAAGTTTTAGGTGTAGGGGAAACTTTAGAAGAAGCGCTATATAAAGGATTTATAGGTGCAGGAAAGCAAATGTCTGATGAAAGAGGAGTTGTGCTTGCTACTATAAATAATTATGATAAAGCTGAATTTATGGAAATAGCAAAAGATATGAAAGAACTAGGATATACATTTGTGGCTACATCAGGAACAGCTAAGAGTTTAGAAGAAAATGGAATAGAAGCTACTGTAGTCAATAGAGTAGAGGAATCTAGACCAAATATATTAGATGCAATAAGAAATAAACAAGTTGATATAGTGATAAATACTCCTACAAAAGGTAATGACTCAACTAGAGATGGATTTAAAATAAGAAGAACTGCAACTGAGTTCTCAACTGAAGTAATGACATCTTTAGATACATTAAAAGCTTTAGTGGGTGTTAAGAAAAAGCAAATAAACAAATCTAGATTAGAAGTTTATGATATAGCAAAGTAAATATTAGATATATAAAATAGCTACCTTAAGTATGAGGTAGCCATTTTATATATTAAGCATTATTATATCTCTAAGTTGAGAATTTATATATTTTAATTTATCAAAATCTGAAATTCCATCTTCGTCCAATATAAGCTTTATTGATTTTAAAGCACTTTTTAATTTAAATTCTTCTTCTCTTTGTAATTCAAGTATTCCTTCAACTATACTTTGTCTATTTAATTCAATCATATTTATACCCCCTAGAATATATTTATCTAAATTATGGACATAAATAGAAAAAATATACCTAAAGACTATAAGCTATTAATTATTTTATAGCTTACAGTCTTTAGGTTAACTTATATAAATAGACTAAATTTTTATCTCCTATAAATTCTTCTTTTGAGATTTGTACCTTCACAATAGAATCTAGGATGTATATATGGAGCAAATTTACTAAATGTTAATTTAAATTTAGAAGTTCCAAACTCTTCCTTTGCAAGTTGACCAGCATCAAAATACACTACTAACCCATCATTTTCAAGATAAAAAGCTTGATCATCAGTAATAAAAAATTCAACATTCTCAAAGTATAAATCTTTATTCTGGTTTATTTTATAATTTACATAGTCAGTAATAACTTTTATATAATCTACACCTGGATTAAATATATCTTTTAAAGCGATTTTATTTCCAGTAAGTAAATCATAATTATAGTTATACAATGTATCGTACCTAGGTAAATTATTTCCGGAAAATCCTAATACATTGATAATAACACTAAGCAAATGATTTTTATTAAAGGTAACTGCAAAATTAGAAAATGCGCTATAAATTCTTTTTTCTTCAGGTTTATTATCAGCTACAGTTGAGTTATAATCCTGTTCTTCTTTTGCAAGGCCATCTCTAAAATCATTAACATCTTCTTTTATAAGATTACTTATATTATTTAATATAGATGGATTTGCGAAGAAATATCCGGTATTAAAATTAAAGAAAGCTGGATATTGAATATTGTAGTGAAAAGTAGAGCCTCTAGAAAACTCTTCATTGAAATCAGTATAAATAAGATTATACAGACAATTACTTGCGGGTTGAGAATTAGACACAAAGAATCCCCCTTTATTTAGATTATCAATTACAATATAATATGCGATGAAAATTTAAATTATTAATAATAAAATAAATAAAATAATGTTTGTAAGAAAGCAAATGAAAGTATATAAACTATTTAAAAGAGCGAAAATATAACTAAATATGGTATAATACAGAAGATTAAAAAGAATTTTTGACAGGAGGAATATAATGTTAATATTAGCAGATAAATGGAAAGATTATGAACTTATAGATATGGGTAACGGAGAGAAATTAGAGCGTTGGGGTAATATAGTATTAAGAAGACCAGATCCTCAAGTTATGTGGCCGATTAGAAATGAAAGTGGGTTATGGAAAAATCCACACGGTCATTACCACAGAAGTGAAAGAGGTGGAGGACACTGGGAAACTAAAAAGAAATATCCTGAAAAGTGGACTATCAGTTATAAAAATTTAAAATTTAATATAAGCCCAACAGGATTCAAACATACAGGTTTATTCCCAGAGCAAGCAGCTAACTGGGATTGGTCTATGGAAAAGATAAAAAATGCTGGAAGACCTATAAAGGTATTAAATCTTTTTGCATATACAGGAGGAGCTACAGTTGCATGTGCAGCTGCAGGAGCTGATGTTTGTCATGTAGATGCATCTAAAGGTATGGTTACTTGGGCGAAGGAAAACTTACACACATCAGGACTTGGAGATAGAAAAGTAAGATTTATAGTAGATGATGTTGTTAAATTTGTGGAAAGAGAAATAAGAAGAGGTAATAAATACGATGCTATAATAATGGATCCTCCATCTTATGGAAGAGGACCTAAGGGAGAAGTATGGCAAATAGAAGAAAAATTATATGGATTAGTAGATTTATGTACTAAGGTATTATCAGATAATCCTTTATTCTTCTTGATAAACTCATATACAACAGGTTTATCTCCAATAATATTAGAACATATACTAGATGCTACAGTAGCTAGAAAAGCTAAGGGTGGTAATATATATGGTGGAGAAATAGGAATACCAACATCAAGAGATGGAAAAGTTCTTCCATGTGGTATATTTGGAAGATGGGAGAGTAAGTAATGGTAAAAGTTATATATGAAGATAACCATCTATTAGTTGTAGAAAAGCCTGTGAATATACTATCACAAGGTGATGACACTAATGATAAGGATATGGTTAACCTTCTTAAAAACTATGTAAAGGAAAAATATAATAAACCAGGAAATGTGTTTATTGGATTAGTACATAGATTGGATAGACCAGTAGGTGGAGTAATGGTATTTGCTAAAACTTCAAAAGCAGCATCTAGATTATCAGAACAAGTTAGAAACAAAAGTTTTAAAAAAACATATAGAGCTGTTATACATGGAGCTATGAATAAAAAAGAAGATACTTTAAAAGATTATCTTTATAAAAATAAAAAAACTAATATGGTCAGTGTTGTAAATAAGAATCATAAAGATTCTAAAAATGCTGAATTAAATTATGAGACTTTACAAGTTAAAAATAATTTTAGTTTGGTTCAAATAGATTTGAAAACTGGAAGACCACATCAAATAAGAGTTCAATTTGCAAGTAGGAAACATCCTTTATTTGGGGATCAAAGATATGGTCAAAATGTAAATAAAATTGGGCAACAAATTGCACTATGGTCTTATAAAATAGAAATAGATCATCCTACAACAAAAGAAAAAATGGAGTTTATTTGTGAGCCACCAAAAGAACTTCCATGGAATTTGTTTGATAAATAAAAGGGCTTTATAAAATTTATTTTGTGTACTACATAAAGACAGAATAATTATTCTGTCTTTATGTTTATATATTTAAAAATAAACTTTATAGATGCTCTATTTTTATTTTAAGATATGAAGTTTAAAAATAATAATATATTTGATAAGTAAATATAAAAATATTGATTAAACTATTATAGTATAATAGTTTAATCAAATAATAAAAAAACTTTAGTATGTAAATGAGGAATTAAGTATGAATAATTATGTGGGATTTTATATTGAAGAACCTGTTGGAAACAATGTTTTTTCTTATGATGAAAGAGAAAATAAGAAGATATTTATTCCAAAACTAATAAAAGGAACTTTAAATGATGTTGTTTTAGGTGAAAATATTGTATTTAATGAGATTGATGAAGGTAATGAAATAAAGGCTAAAGGCTTAAAAAACATGGTTCACTGTAATATAGGTGATAAGGATGTATATGTTTTTGATAATCACAATCATGCACTTTATTTTTGGATGAAAAGTCTTAATCTAAATCATTTTACTAAGGGATGCAAATTAATTCATGTAGATCAACATAAGGATATGAGAGAACCTATAAATTATGATGTAGATTTATATAATATGAAAGATGTATTTAGATATACAAATAAAGTTTTAAATGTGGGTAACTTTATAAAGCCGGCTTTAAAATATGGTATTTTTTCTGAGGTTATAATAATAGATAGTTCATATGGATTTGATATAAATATAGATGGAGAATATATACTAGATATAGATTTAGATATATTCTCAAAAGATATGGATTATATACCTTATGACTTAAGGTTAAATAAAATAAAAGACCTTATAAAAGGTGCGAAAGTTATAACCATAGCTACCAGTCCTTACTTTATAGAGCAAGACTATGCTATAAAAGTATTAAAAGAATTATTTAATTATGATATAATAGAATAGTTAATTATTTATACTATAGTATAAGTTAGAAATTTAAGTAATTTATATTATAAAAAAGAGATAAATTTTAGGAGGATTCAAACATGAGTTTATTTACTGAATGGAGATCTTTAAGTGAAAACCATGACAGCCAAGAAGCTGAAATAAAGTTCTGGGAAGAGTACTTAAAGGTAGAGACAACTATATACAATGAAATATTAAACGACAAAATAGAAGTATTAGAAGGAACTGTAGCTGAGTTAGCTGAAAAATTCAATACTTCAAATGAATACATAATGGGATTCTTAGATGGAATAAGTGAAAGCTTACAAGAAGATATAGATTTAGAATCTATAGAAGCTGACACTAAGGTTACTGTTAAAATAGATTTCGAAAAATTATTCTACAACATGGTAGCTGTAGAAGCACACTGGTTACATACTTTACCAGGTTGGGAAGGAATATTATCTGTAGAGAAGAGAAAAGAATTAACTAAGGCTTTCAAAAACTCTAAGACTATAGTTAAAGAAGACAAAGTAGGAAGAAACGATGCTTGTCCATGTGGAAGTGGTAAAAAATATAAGAAGTGTTGTGGAAAATAATTTGAAAATAATGGAATAAATAAGGGTATTCTCATTGAAGTATTAAGAAATAATATCTTAGTAATTCAACTGAGAAGTACCCTTTTAGTTTTTGCATATAAGTGAAATATCTCTAGCAATTTTAGAGGCTAATTCAGCATTAATATAAAGTTGTTTTATGTGGGAATTTTCATCGCTGTCTACAATAAGATTTGAATTTATTATCAAAAAACCACCATCAAGATTTAAGTCCTTTTTTATTTTAAAAATTTTTGAAATTTCAGATGTAGAATTTATTTTATATTTTGCAGCTTTGTTATTTAAAACTATTATATTGTGAGACTCTAAGTAATTTAATGTAATGTCTAAATCCATATCAGTGTTTACTTTATTAGATATAATAAAAATTTCATTAGAACATAGTTTTTGTAAATCAGATGGAACTTGTATCTGATTATAGTTTGTTTTAAAAATTCCATTTATCTTATTAGTAAGAAGTACATTTATATTTGCTAGGTTAGCTATTGTTATAGCAGAAGATAGTGTTGTAGTACATGTTAAACTATGAGATATAGCAAATGGTAAATCAGTTATACTTGCTGATTGAGTTTTACTGTTAGTTAATAAAATATTAAGTTCTTCTTCAGTAAGTCCAACTTTTAATATTCCATTTATAATTGCAGTTGTAGCAGGTATAGCCCCATTATTTCTTATAATTTCACAAATTTTATTTGAAACTTCTATATTCTTAGGGTAATTAGTAGTATTGATGATTGAATGAGACTCTAAGGCTACAACTGGGTAGCCAAAAGAGATTGATTTTTGAACTTCAGGATGTATGTTTAAATATTTTTCTAACATAATGATAGCTCCTTTAATGTTTCTTCTAAGTTAATTCCATCCGATGAAATAAATTTATCTTTTCCTATTTTTATAAATACACGCTTTACTCCTTTATTTAAAAAATAGTTGCAACATCTAGATATATCATCTTCATTATAAATTTTTATATCTGATAGTATCTCAGCTTCACTTTGACTTAATTTTATAAAATCAAATCTTTCAACCATATTTTTAACTTTAATACACTTTGAAGAAGATACAGTGTCTATTAAAATTGGAATATGAGAGTAGAATTTTGTTATAAAGTCTATAGTTTTTTCTGGTAAATTTGTATCTAGTATAATAGCAATAGAATCGCTTATAGCTGAATGCTTTGAATTAATAAAATTAACATCGATTTTCTCTGTAATATCCATATGAGATATAGCAAGTTGCATATCATTTAAATTATTGAATATTGATATATATATTGATGTTGAATCATCACTTGATATATAGCAATCATCTACATCTATACCATAACTTTTACACTCTGATAAAATTGTATTACCATACAAATCATTTCCAATTGCAGATATAAGTTTTGTATTAAATCCTAATTTACGAATATATTCAGCTAAATTCATACCAGCGCCACCTACAGATAGGTTTATCTTTCCAGGATTCGAATCAAACATTACTAGTTTATTGTTTGACATCCCTTCAATATCTATACTAGAACCTCCAATTATAGTGATATAGTTTTCTTTTTTTATTATGTATCCTTTTCCCTTAATGTAACCCTTTTTCATGAGATTTGTTATATGTACAGCAACGGAAGACCTAGTTATAGAAAGTATGGATGCAAGTTCTTTTTGAGATATTAATGGATTTTTTTTTAAGATACTTAAAATTTCTTTTTCTCTGTCAGTCATATTATCACCCCAAATAGATAATTACTTATTTTTATAAGTATTGGTTTCAAAATATGTTATCACCATATTTTCTATTTTTCAACAATAAAATGTTTTATATTCATCAATAAGGAACAAAAAACATTGATGGACATATTATAAAGTAAGATAAATTTTGCTTGGGAGGACAGTCATGAAAATAGGGGATATAGTAGCGAGAAAGTCATATAATAAAGATATTATATTTAAGATAGTTGGGTTTAATATAGATGAAAATAATAAAAAAATAGCTGTATTAAAAGGGGTTGCATTTAGGGTTTTAGCAGATGCATATTTAGAAGATCTAGAAATTGTACAGATGCCTGATATGAATGATATTTTAATAGATAGAAATGTAGAAAATTTATTATATAGATCAGTGAAAAAGGCTAGAGAAAGACAAAAGAAAAATATGAGGGGATTACCAAAAGCTCAATCAAATACTAATATGTATGGAATGCCAGGTAAAGTACTTCAAATAGATGGAGATAAAGAATATTTAAAGATATGCCTAGATGTATACACTCAATTAGGAATACCAGCTGTTGGAGTTTCTATATCTGAAGCAAACCAATATAAAGAAGTAAGAAGTCTTTTAGAAAAGCATAATCCAGATATATTGGTAATTACAGGTCACGATGCACTTACATCAAAAAAAGGAAATATAAAGGACTTAAGTAATTATAGAAATTCATTAAACTTTATAAAAGCTGTTAAAGAAGCCAGAAAATGGGAACCAAATGTGGATAATCTTGTAATATTTGCAGGAGCGTGTCAGTCAAATTATGAACAAATAATAAAATCAGGTGCTAACTATGCAAGTTCACCAGGTAGAATAATGATTCATGCTCTAGACCCAGTATTTATAGTAGAAAAAATAGCCTGCTCTAGAATAGATGTTGTTGTACCAATCGATGAAGTTATAGAACAGACAGTCACTGGATATAAAGGAATTGGTGGTTCAGAAACAAGAGGAAAATTTAGATGGGCTATGCCAAAAACAATTTTATACTAAAAAAAACAATATTATACTGTATTCTTAAAAAATACTATTGACTTTTTATTAAAAAATATATAAAATTATTAGTTTAAACGTTTGACAATTAAATAAAAACATGGTATTATGTAAACATACAAACGTTTAAAGAAGGTGATATTGTGGCTACTGTTCAAACTTTAGATAAGATAAGATCAAGTTTGGAAAGACATTTAGGAAAGAGGATAATACTAAAGGCTAACAAGGGGAGAAAACAAGTTATAACAAGAAAGGGAGTACTTGAAAAAGTTTATCCTAGTGTATTTGTTGTAAGATTAGACGACAGTCAAAATGGATACTCAAGAGTATCTTATAGTTATTCAGATTTATTAACAGCTAATGTTAAGTTACAAGTGTATAAAGGTAGAGAGAAAGATAAATTAAACGCAAGTTAAAATTATACCTATTAAAAATAGGTGTAATTTTTTTTTTGTCTTATAAATATAAATATAGTGTGATAACTTATATTTTTTATATACAAGGGGGACAAATATGGAACTAATAAAAGATGTTATAAAGATTGACAATAGAATGGACTTTGGAAAATTTCAAACATTTATAGAGTCAGAGGCAGTAGTGCCAGATAAAAAATCAGATGTGTATGACATTGTAAAAACAGAGGGGTACATAGCTCTGAAAAAAATAGAAATTGCAGATGGGAAAGTAGTGTGTAGAGGTAGTTTTAATTATAATGTGATTTATATAGCTGATGATAAGAATACTATTTCAAATGTAGATGGTAAAATTGACATAAATGAGGTAATAGACAAAGATAATGTTACTCAAGACATGGAGTATATGTTATATCCTGAAATAGAACATGTTGATTGTACAATAATGAATGAGAGAAAGATTAGAATAGGAGCTTTGATCAATATAAAAGGTAGCCTATTTGAAAAGAAAAGACTAGATATAGTAAAAGATGTATCTCAAGTAGAGGGAATACAAAAAAGTAGAAAAGAAGTTAGTTATCAAGATATAGTGGGTATAGAAAAATCAGAGAGTGTTATAAGAGATACAATAACTATAAATACAGAGGAAGTACAATCAATTATAAGTGTGAATCCATATGTAAGAATAAAAGAAAGTAGAGTTAGTGATAATAAGGTTATAATTGGTGGTGTACTAGATATAAATCCTCTTGCATGCACTTATGATGGAGAGCTTGTAGAACTAGATAAAGTAGATATTGATTTTACTCAATTTATAGAGGTTCCTGGGGTTTGTGATGGTATGAATGAAGAAACATTACTATCTATAAATGATTTTAATTATATATTTAAGCAAAATGGTGATAGCAATACTGGTATATTAGAAATTGATTGTACTATAAGTAGTAAAGTAAAAGTGACAGATGAAGTTGCACGAGAAGTGTTACAAGATGCATACTCACCACAAAAAGTACTTAAGTTTGATCATAGATTAATAGAACTAAACAAAGTATTAGCTAGTGATACAGAAAGTTTTGTAGTTAGGGATACTATAAAAAATGATAATGAAGATATACAAATAAAAGATATTGTAAGTGTTTGCCCATCAATTTCAATCGAAAATGCATATATGGAAGATGGTAAAAGCATAATACAAGGTATAATAAAAATGGATATACTATATGTTCCTGTAGAAGGATTAAAAATCGTATATAAAATAAGTGAAGAAATACCGTTTGAACACGATGTTGAAGTTGATGGTTTATCAGATACTTCGTCTGTATTCAATACAGTATGCATAGAAAAAGTAGAAGTTGATTTAAATAGAGACCAAATAGATGTGTCTGTTAAAGTTAACAGATTCATAGAAGTAATAGATAAAAAATCAGAAAGTTTTATAATAAAAGGTGAAGATTGCGGAGATTATGATTTATCAAAGGCACCAAGCATTATAGTTTATATATGTAAAGAAGGGGATAGTCTTTGGAATATAGCTAAAAAATATAATACAACAGAAGAAGAAATTTCTGAACTTAATGATTTAAAAGATGATGATATATTAAAACCAGGAAAATGCTTAATATTAGAGAAGAAAGTAGTTATGGTTGATTAATATTATATAAAAATAAAATAATAGGGTGTTATAATGCCCTATTATTTTATTTTTTGTAGTATAATATTTATAAATAGGAATGCATTATACGATATATAAAGGAGGCTAAAATGAATTCTATAGAATTAAAGAGCAGGGCAAAAATAAATTTATCAATAGATGTCCTAGGTAAAAGACAGGATGGATATCATTTAGTCGAAATGATAATGCAGACAATAGACCTGTACGACATCATAAAAATTAAAGAAGTTAATAATAATGACATAATAATAAACAGTAATAGCTCAGATATTCCATTAGATGGAAATAATATAGTTTATAAAGCTGTAGATCTACTTAGACGTACTTTTTCTATAGAAAAGGGAGTTGAAATTTTTATAGAAAAGAATATACCTATAGCAGCAGGAATGGCTGGAGGTAGCTCTAACGCAGCAGCAGTATTAGTAGGTCTTAATAAGATGTGGAATTTAAACTTATCGGATAAAAAATTACAAGAACTTGGATTTAAATTAGGAGCGGATGTACCTTTTTGTATAGTAGGAAATGCGGCTTTAGCTAAAGGTGTCGGAGAAGAGCTTACATACATAAAAGGTTTACCTAAAGATGTTAGTATATTAGTTTGCAAGCCAGAGTTATTTGTTTCGACAAAAGAGGTATACGAGGGATTAGACTTAAGTAATATCAAAATTAGGCCTAATAATGAATACTTAATACAATGTTTAAAAAACAATGATATAGATTCTATATCAAGAAATATGGTAAATGTACTTGAAGCAGTTACCAGTAAAAATCATGCTCAAATAAAAGAAATAGAAGAAATTATGAATGAAAATAAGGCATTAGGTTCTATGATGAGCGGAAGTGGTCCTACTGTATTTGGTTTATACAAAAATAAGGAAGATGCTTTAAAAGGGAAAAAGGAATTACTGAAGAAATATAAACAAGTATATGTAGTTAATAGTAGTGAGAAAGGAGTTGAAATTAATGGATAATTTAACTAAATTAAATTTAGATGATTATAAACCATTAAGGGATGTAGTATTTGAAAACTTAAGAGAAGCTATACTAGAAGGTAACTTAAAACCAGGTCAAAGATTAATGGAAGTTCAACTTGCAGAACAATTAGGTGTTAGTAGAACACCAGTTAGAGAGGCAATAAGAAAATTAGAGCTAGAAGGTTTAGTTGTTATGCTACCAAGAAAGGGAGCATATGTAGCAAATATGTCTCTAAAAGACGTAATAGATGTATTAGAAGTAAGAGCTAGCTTAGAAGGGTTATCAGCATCTCTTGCAGCGGAAAGAATAAGTGATATAGACTTAAAAAAATTAAAGAAAATAGCAGAAGAATTTAAAGAAAGTACTATAAATTCTGATATAGAAACTTTATTAAAAAAAGATGTTGAGTTTCATGAATGTATATTTAAAGCCGCGAATAATAAAAAGCTACATCAAGTAATAAATTCTTTATGGGAACAAGTGTATAGATTTAGAGTAACATACATATCAGATTACGATTCATCTTTAAGTATAGTTGAGGAGCATCAAAATATATTAGATGCGATTGAAAAAGGGGATTGTGAATTAGCTAAAAAATATGCTACGGAACATATAGAAAATGCAGAGCATTTCATGATAGATAAAGCAGTAAATAATAAAGAGTTATAAGAGAAGGGAAACCTTCTTTTTTTATTGTATAAATTCCTCTAAAATGGAGATACTCAAAATAGTAAAATATTTAGGGGGATATAAAATATGAAAGAGAGAATAATAAAAACTAGATTGGTAATTCTAATTTTAAGTTTTATAGGCATTATTTCAATAATGTCTATATCTATAAAAGGTGAAGTTGATAAAATAGATAGTAGTACAGAAAGTTACAAAGAAAAGTTGATAAGATTTCATGTTATAGCTAACAGTGATAGTGATGAGGATCAAGAATTAAAATTAAAAGTAAGAGATGAAATTATAAGTTATTTACAACCAAAGTTGGGAAACTCAAAAAGTATAGAGGAAAGTGAAAATATAATAATCAATGAGTATGAGAATTTACACAAAATAGGCAAAGAAACGATAGAGGCTAATGGATATAGCTATGATGTTAAAGTAGGAATTGAATATAGTAACTTTCCAACAAAACAATATTCTAACGTTATTTTGCCTGCAGGAGAGTATAAGGCATTAAAAGTTGTAATAGGAAACGGTACAGGTAAAAACTGGTGGTGTGTAATGTTTCCTCCATTATGTTTTGTAGATGAAGAAAATGGAGTAATAGATGAGGCTACAGATGAAAAACTACAGTCTATATTAAGTGAAGATGAATACAAATTAATTACCACTAAAAATAAGGAAGAGGAAAGTGTTGTTAAATTTAAATTCAAGATAGTAGAAGTTATGAAGGGTATATTTTAATCATCAATCAAAAAAAGGAGTGAATTTAACTATGGATAGGTGCTATAAAATTATAGTATCTCTACTAGTTTTTATGTGCATAATTATTGGCACTAGTAAAGGTTTTGCAGAAGGGGATGATTTTGAAGATAAATCAATACCAGCTGTAAAGACAAATAAAAAAGAAGAAAGAAAGGCCGTAATAAATTTAACTAATGAAGAAATTTTATTGTTATCAAAATTGGTAACAAGTGAAGCTAGAGGAGAGAGCTATGAAGGACAGGTTGCTGTAGCAGCTGTTGTAATAAATAGAGTAAAAGATTCGAGGTTTCCAAACTCAATAGAAGATGTTATATATCAAAAAAATGCGTTTTCGGTAGTGAAAAATGGATCAATAAATATGAATCCAACTGATGAAGCATATAAAGCTGCTCAAGCAGCTTTATATGGAGAGGATCCAACTGAAAAAGCTGTATACTTTTGGAATCCAGAAATTTCTACGTGTAAATGGATTCAAAAGCTTAACCCGCATATGAGAATAGGAAATCATGTATTCGCAAAATAGTTCATTATGCATTTGAAAATAAAGAAGCCTTGCTTCTTTATTTTTTTGTTAAAATACACTATAATAATCATTTAGATAACAAATTGAATATAATTAAAAATTAATAATATAATTATTAAATAGAAGGGATAAAAATTATGGCAAAACTTAATGTAGCTTTAATATTTGGAGGAAAATCAGGAGAGCATGAAGTTTCATTATCTTCAGCAGCTTCTATATATGAAAATATAAATAAAGATAAATATAATGTATTTACGATAGGTATAACTAAAGAAGGAACATGGTTATATTATGAAGGAAACTCAGAGGATATAAAGAGTGGTAAATGGGTTGAATTAGCTAATAGAAATGTAGAAATAAATCTAGTTCCAATGGGAAATAAAGAAGTTGGCATATTATTTGAAAATGGAATAGTAAAAAAGATAGATGTATTATTCCCAGTATTACATGGACCATATGGTGAAGATGGAACCGTTCAAGGTTTATTTGAAATAAGCCAAATACCATATGTAGGTTGTGGGGTTCTTGCGTCTAGTACGGGAATGGATAAACTTATTTGTAAAACTATATACTCAGAGATTGGATTACCACAAGTTGAGTACTGTTCTACAAGTAGATGGGTATTTAATAGTAGGCAAGAAGATGAACTAGACAAAATTGAAAGTAAATTAAATTTCCCAATATTTGTTAAGCCTGCAAACTTAGGTTCTAGTGTAGGTATATCGAAAGCTACAAATAGAGAAGAACTTTTAGCTGGAATAAATGAAGCATTAATATATGATTCTAGAATCGTTTTAGAGCAAGGTATAGATGCCAGAGAAATAGAAGTTGCTGTATTAGGTAATGAAGAAGTTGAAGCATCTATAGCTGGAGAAATAAAGCCTGCTAAAGATTTTTATGATTATGAAGATAAGTATATAAATGGATCATCAACTTATGATATACCAGCTAATATAAGTGAAGATGATATGGAAAATATAAGAAGTATGGCTATAAAAGCATTTAAAGCATTAGATGGTAAAGGTCTTTCAAGAGTAGACTTCTTTATAGATAAAAATTCAGGAAAAATATTTATAAATGAGATAAACACATTACCAGGGTTTACTAATATAAGCATGTATCCTAAAATGTGGGAAGCTACAGGTTTAGGATATTCTAAACTAATAGATAAACTTATAGAACTAGCATTAGATACAAAAAAGTAAAGTAGGTGTTAATATGGATAATAGACCTATAGGTGTATTTGATTCAGGCTTAGGTGGATTAACTGTTTTAAAAGAGATTATAAAAGTTTTACCTAATGAAAATATAGTTTATTTTGGAGATACAGCAAGAGTTCCTTATGGACCTAGATCTAAGGATACTATAATTGAGTATACTTTTCAGGCAATAAACTTTTTGATATCTAAAAATGTAAAAGCTATAGTTATAGCATGTAATACGGCTACAGCGAGAAGTTTAAAAGAAGCAAAGCAAAAATATGATATACCTATTATTGGTGTAATCGAAGCAGGTGCAAGAGCTGCTGTATATTCTACAAGAGATAAGATTATAGGTGTAATAGGGACACAAGGTACTATAAGCTCCAAGTCTTATGATTTAGAAATACAAAAATTAGATAAAGATATTAAAATTGTTTCTAAGGCATGCCCTTTATTTGTTCCTATAATTGAAGAAGGGTGGTCGAATACAGAAGTAGCATACTTAACAGCGAAAGAGTATTTAAATGATCTACTAGTGGAAGGTATAGACTCATTAGTTTTAGGATGTACTCATTATCCTATATTAAAAAGAACTATAGGATCAGTTGTAGGAGATAACATTAAATTAGTGAATCCTGCAAAAGAAACTGCAAAAGATTTAGAAATTATACTAACGCAAAAAAATATACTAAGATCTAAGGATTGTAATAATTCGACATATGAGTATTATGTATCAGACATACCGGAAAAATTTGTTAGTATAGGTCAGCAGTTTTTAAAAAGAGAGATGAATGATGTAAAGAAAATAGATATACAAAAATATTAAGTTATTAAATAGTATAAACTTTAGATATAATTATATCTAAAGTTTATATTTTTAGGAGGAAAATTTACTATGGATGTAAAAATCAATATAAACACTATTCAGTATGATGAGCATAGTAAAATAGATATTATTAATGTGAATACTGTAGGAACTCTACATGAAAAAAATGATGCTACATATTTAATGTATAAAGAAGATAATGAAGGTGTAGAAATTACAACAAGCATAAAGGTTTCTAAAAAAGAAATAACCATAAAGAGATTTGGAGCAAGTAATTCAACTATGGTTTTTGAAAAAGGAAAGGTTCATACCAGTAATTATAAAACTCCATACGGTTTATTTTTAATAGAAACACATACTAAGCATTTAGATGTAGATAATAATAGTGAAAATAATTTTAAAATTGAGTTAGACTATAATTTAAAAATGAATGATATGTTTAACGGAAGAAATAAGATAACTATAAATGTAGAAAAATAAGAGATAAATAAATAGATATAAATTTTATACAAGGTAGTTAAAATACTACCTTTTATTTAATTTATTTGGTATTATTATATCTATATAATCTTTTATATCTTTAATTAAAAATGATACAAGGGTTTATGGTTTTTTTATAGAAACTACTTATAGTAAAAGTTAAAAAAATAGTAATGAGGTATAATTATGATATTTGAGAAAGTACTAAGTACTGTAAATAAATATGAATTAATACAAAAGGGTGATAAGATTGTAGTTGGATTATCTGGAGGTCCAGACTCTGTTTGTTTATTACATATTTTAAATAGGATGAAGGAGGAATGGGATTTAGAGATTTATGCAGCTCATTTGAATCATCAAATAAGAGGTATAGAGGCTCAAAAAGATGCTTTTTATATTTCTAAGCTTTGTGAAGAGTTAGGAATAACATTCTTTATAAAGTCAATAAATGTTCCTGAATATTGTGAAAAAAATGGAGTATCAATAGAAGAAGGGGCAAGACAGCTTAGATATGAAATGTTTTATGAGATAAAAAATAATACTAGAGCTAATAAGATAGCAATAGGTCATAATTTAAATGACCAAGCTGAAACTATATTAATGCGTATGATGAGAGGTACTGGTCTTCAAGGATTAAAAGGAATAGAATATATTAGAGATGGTGTTATAATTAGACCTATTTTAGATGTTGAAAGATATGATATAGAAGAGTATTGTAAACAAAATAAATTAAATCCTAGGATAGATCAAACAAACTTAGAAAGTATTTATACTAGAAATAAAATTAGATTAGAACTCATACCTTATATGAAGGATAATTTTAACTCTAATGTAATAGAATCTATAGTAAGGATGGGAAATAGCTTAAGAAGTGATAATGATTACATAGAAACTGAGGCAGTAAATAAATTTAATGAAGTATCTAATTTAAAAAGCGATAGTGTAGAACTTAAACTAAATAAATATATTAATTTACATAATTCTATTAAAGTTAGAGTTTTAAGAAATTCTATCAAGCACATATTAGGAGATACAAATTTTATAGATCAAAGGCATATAGATGATATTATTGAATTAGAAGATGAATCTAAAATTGATAAAATGATAAATTTACCAAGAGGTGTATTTGTATATAGAAAAAAAGATAGTTTAATAATAACAACTAAAGAAATTGTTATTGAAGACATAGAATTTTGCTATAATATACCTAGCAATGGATTTATCAAAGTAAAAGAAATAGGTATGGTTATCGAGACACAAGTAATAAGTGTAGATAAATATAAAATGAGTAAATCAGATAAATCATGCAAATGGTTTGATTTTAATAAAATAAAAGGGGGTATAGTTGTAAGAAACAGAAAAGCAGGAGATAAAATTAAACTTTCTGGAGGAAGTAAAAAAATTAAAGATTTATTTATTGACATAAAAGTGCCAAAAGAGGATAGAAGTAAAATTCCTGTAATTGCCGATCAGCAAGGAATACTAAGTGTTGGTGATTTAAGACACAGCGAAAATTATAAAATCGATTCAGATACAAAAGAAGTCTTAAAGGTTAGCTTTAAGAAACTATAGAATAAAAACAACTTATGAAAGGAGGGCTTCTTTTGAACAAACTTTTAAAAGGAGCAGGTTTCTATCTGCTAATATTTATAATCATAGTAGGTATAGTTCAATTTTCTGGTTCACCAACTGAAGAAGTAGAACAACTAAATTTCTCTCAAGTTTACCAGAAGTTAACTGACGAAAACATATTAAGCTTACACTTTATAGATCAAACTGCAGTAGAAGGAACTATAAAAGATACAAATAAGAAGTTTACATCATACATACCTGAGGAAATAATGGGGGATAAATTTGCTGACACAGTACTACAACAAGCAATGGATGGCAAATTAGTTGTTGGAGGAGAAGCAAAACCATCAACACCATGGTTTGTTGATATGCTACCAAGTGTACTTATATTATTCCTGATGTTAATTTTCTGGTTTATATTTATGAATCAGTCTCAAGGTGGAGGCGGAAAAGTTATGAGCTTTGGTAAATCAAAAGCTAAAGTTCATAAAGATGACGAAAAAACAAGAGTAACATTTAAGGATGTAGCAGGACTAACAGAAGAAAAAGAAGATTTACAAGAAGTTGTAGACTTCCTAAAAAATCCAAAAAGATATATAGACCTAGGTGCTAGAATACCAAAAGGTATACTTATGGTGGGTCCTCCTGGTACAGGTAAGACATATTTATCAAGAGCTGTTGCTGGAGAAGCTGGTGTACCATTCTTTAGTATAAGTGGTTCTGATTTTGTTGAAATGTTTGTTGGGGTAGGAGCTTCAAGAGTTAGAGATCTATTTGAACAAGCAAAGAAAAATGCTCCAGCTATAATATTTATAGATGAAATAGATGCTGTTGGTAGAAAAAGAGGAGCAGGTCTTGGCGGAGGCCATGATGAAAGAGAGCAAACTTTAAATCAATTACTAGTTGAAATGGATGGATTTGGTGTTAATCAAGGTATAATTATAATGGCAGCAACAAATAGACCAGATATATTAGACCCAGCGTTACTTAGACCAGGTAGATTTGATAGAGAAATTGTTGTTGGAGCACCAGATGTTAAAGGTAGAGAGGCGATATTCAAAGTTCACTCTAAGAACAAACCATTGTCAGAAGATGTTAAGCCAGATGTTTTAGCAAGAAGAACACCAGGATTTACACCTGCTGATATAGAAAATATAATGAATGAAGCAGCAATATTAACTGCTAGAAGAAGAGATAAAAAGATTCATATGGAAACTATAGAAGAAGCTATAACAAAAGTTATGGTTGGTGTAGCCAAAAAATCTAGAGTTATAAGTGAGAAAGATAGAAAACTTACAGCTTATCATGAAGCAGGTCATGCAATATGTATGCATGTACTAGAAAATGTAAGTCCAGTTCATCAAGTTACAATAATACCTAGAGGTAGAGCTGGAGGATTTACAGAACCTCTTCCAAAAGAAGATCAAATGTATGGTACAAAGTTAGAGATGGAAGAAACAATTGTAATGGCTCTAGGTGGTAGAGTTGCTGAAGAATTAGTTATGGAAGATATATCAACTGGAGCTTCTAATGACTTAGAAAGAGTAACTTCTATAGCAAGAGGAATGGTTACTAAATATGGTATGAGTTCAAAACTTGGACCTATGGTATTTGGAGATAATGATGATGAAGTATTCCTAGGAAATAGTTTCGCAACTAAGAGAAATTATTCTGAAGAGGTTGCTTCTGAAATAGATAAAGAAATAAGACGTATTGTTGATAAAGCATATAGAGAATGTAGACATATACTACAAGAAAACATGAAGAAGTTAGATTATGTTGCAAAAGCTTTATTAGTATATGAAACTCTAGATTCAGATCAATTTATTAAAGCATTTAATGAAGAATTACCTTTAGATGTTGATTCAGCTAGTGAAGGTGCTTCAAAAGTAAGTAAAGAAGATGCTATAACTGAGGAATATAATGTTATAGAAGAATCTAAAGATATGAAAGATGATAATGTAATAGAATTGAGAAGAGATTTTAAAAATGATGATAAAGAATAAAAAGAACCCTATATAGGGTTCTTTTTTGTAAAATATAAGTGATGAGGTGTGAAATGAGAGAAAAAGTTATAAATATAATTTTGGATAATGATAAAGAGTTTATATCAGGTGAAGAAATATCAAAACAGTTAGGTATATCGAGAAGCGCTGTATGGAAGCATATTAAATCATTAAAAGCAGAAGGATATGATATAGAATCGATTAATAAAAAAGGATACAGACTCAAAGAAAAGCCTAAAGATTTATTGAGTTCTCAAAATATAGTTCATGGGTTAGATACAAGATTTATAGGTAAAAATATTATACATTTTGAAACTATAGATTCTACAAATACCTATGCAAAGAAAATAGCCTCAGAAGAAATTGACGGAACTGTAGTAATAAGTGAAGAACAAAGTAAAGGTAGAGGTAGGTTAGGTAGAATATGGGATTCTAAAGCATATGAGGGAATATGGATGAGTATAATATTAAAGCCGAATGTATTACCTTATAAAGCACCTTTTATAACGATTTTAGCTGGAAGTTGTATTGCAAAAGCATTAAATAATTTAGGTGTAACCGTAGGAATAAAGTGGCCTAATGATATAATATTAAATGGGAAAAAGCTTTGTGGTATATTAACTGAGTTATCAGCTGAAATAGAAAGGGTTAACTATGTTATTTTAGGAATAGGTATGAATATAAAAAACTTAAGCTTTCCCAATGAAATAGAAAATATAGCAACATCTTTATATAAAGAAGGATATAAGGTATCGAGGGTTGATATTGTAAGAGAAATATTGTGTGAGTTAGAAAAATACTATACTGAGTATATAGTTGATGGAAATAGCAAAAATATAATTGAATTATATAAAAACTACTCAGTTGTTTTAAATAAAAAAATATATATAATAAAAAATGATGAAAAAGAACTTGTTGAATGCATTGATATAAATTCAGAAGGGAACTTAGTTATTAAAAAGCAAGATGGCACTATTACTGAAGCAATTTCGGGCGAAATTTCGATAAGAGGTGAGCATGGATATGTATAATAACATACTAGATATAAAAGGATTGAAAGTAGGACAGGTTGAAGATGAAAATGGATTAACGGGTTGTACTGTTGTAATTTGTGAAAAGGGTGCGGTATGTGGTGTTGATGTAAGAGGAGCAGCACCGGGTACTAGAGAAACGGATTTATTAGATCCGGTAAATTTAATACAAAAAGTACATGCTGTAGTTCTTTCGGGTGGGTCTGCATTTGGTTTAGAGTCAACCTGTGGAGTTAGTGAATACTTAGAAGAAAGGAATATAGGATTTGACGTTGGAGTTGCTAAAGTACCTATAGTAGTAGGTGCGGTATTATTTGATCTAGCAACAGGAGATCCTAAATGTAGGCCTGATAAAAAAATGGGTTACAAAGCTTGTGAAATGGCAAGTGATGTTGTTTTAAATCAAGGGAATTATGGAGCTGGGTGTGGAGCTACAGTAGGAAAGATAAAGGGACCTGAATATGCTATGAAAGGTGGAATAGGAAGCTATTCTATAAAGCTAGAAAATGGACTGGTTGTTTCAGCTCTGATTGCAGTTAATGCATTTGGAGATGTATATGAAAATGGTGAAGTAATAGCTGGTGTTTTAAATGATTCTAAAACCAGAGTATTAAATAGTTACGAACTAATGAAACAAGGGATAAGTAAAGGTGGGTTTAGTATAGATAACACAACTATAGGTATAGTAGCTACTAACGCAAAACTAGATAAGGCTGGATGTAAGAAGATATCTCAAATGGCTCATGATGGTTATGCAAAAGCGATATTTCCTATACATACATCTCATGATGGAGATACTATATTCACAATGGCAACAGGAGAAATTGAAACTGATATAACTCTATTAGGTTCTCTTGCTGTAGAAGTGGTTGAAAAGAGTATTATAAATGCTATAAAAAATGCTTCGGGTGTAAAAAATATATTATCATATAAAGATATGCCGATATTACAAGTTTAGTTGACAATGCTATATCACATTGATAAAATTATTGTGTTACAGCTGGCATCCTAATTAGGAGCCTGACTAATATCAAGAGAAGATATTCAGTAAAAACTTAAAAAATTAGAAGTCCGGCATCTTTATGAGCTGGAACGGAGGTGTATTTTATGATGAACTCACAAGCATCAGCAAGAAAGAAAGTAAATGTTAAAAGAATGACTATTATAAGTCTGCTTTCGGCAATATCGATTATGCTATCGATGATTCCCTTAGGGTACATACAAATAGGTCCCTTAGCAATAACTACAATGTGTATACCTGTTATAATAGGTGGAATTATAGAAGGGCCTATGGTAGGAGCTACGGTAGGACTTATATTTGGTCTTACTAGTATGTTTAGAGCAATGGCAGGTATGGCAGGAATTACAGGATTTGTATTTATAAATCCATTAGTTTCGGTATTGCCAAGGATTTTTATTGGTTTAGTAGGATGTTACTCTTTTAGGCTATCTATGAAACTAATAAAAAATACTTATGTATCAGGTTTGATAGCAGGAGCTATGGCATCTATTACTAATACAATTGGAGTATTAGGAATGATATATGTGCTTTATGCAGCAGAGTATGCAAAAGCTTTAGGGCAAAGTGCAGGAGCAGCTAAAACACTTTTACTAGGAATAGCTACAACTAATGGTATAGCAGAAGCCTTAGGTGGAGCTTTAGTTGTATCGGCTGTAGTTGCTGTACTTAAAAAAAGCAAAAAATAGAAAGAAGGTTAATATAAATGCTTTTAGTATTCGACGTTGGAAATACCAATATGGTATTAGGTATATATAAAGACAAAGAATTAGTTAAGGATTGGAGAATAAACACAGATAAAGAAAAAACATCTGATGAATATGGTATATTAATTAGTAGTTTATTTAAATATGAAAATATTGATATGAATGAAATTAAGGATGTTATAATATCTTCGGTTGTACCTAATGTAATGCATTCTCTTGAAAATTTTTGTATAAAATACTGTAACAAACAACCATTGATAGTAGGACCAGGAATAAAAACTGGATTAAATATAAAATATGATAACCCTAAGCAAGTTGGAGCAGATAGAATTGTAAATGCTGTTGCTGGAATAGAAAAATATGGTTATCCACTAATATTGGTTGATTTTGGTACTGCAACGACGTTCTGTGCCATATCAGATAAAGGTGAGTACTTAGGAGGAACAATTGCTCCTGGTATAAAAATATCTAGTGAAGCTCTATTCCAAAGAGCATCAAAATTACCTAGAGTCGAGTTACTAAAGCCTGGAACATCAATATGTAAGACTACAGTTTCAGCGATGCAATCTGGGATAATATATGGATATGTAGGTTTAGTAGATAAAATAATATCTATGATGAAAGATGAGTTAAACTGTGGACCAGTAAGAGTGGTTGCTACAGGAGGTCTTGCGCCTTTAATAGCATCTGAAACTAATAGTATAGATAATGTAGATAAATTTTTAACTCTAGAAGGTTTAAGGGTTATATATGAAAAAAATAAAGAATAAAATATTTAGATAGGAATTGGAGCAAAAATCCAGTTCCTTTTTTATGATAATATATATATACTTATTTGAATAGATACTATGTGAATTGTATATTAATTTAATCAAATGAACACAATCATAATGAAAAATGGTATAATTGAAAAGTTTATAATTATATATTTGTGGTAAAGAAATAATGATTTAAAATATAGAAAACTATGAAGGAGAGACAAAATGAAAATAGGGAATGTCGAGTTAAAAAATAAAGTATTCCTATCACCTATGGCAGGCGTTACAGACCTTCCTTTTAGGCTAATATGTAAGGAACAAAACTGTGGTATGTTGTATACTGAGATGATAAATGCGAAAGCTTTATGTTATGATGATGAAAATACAAAGAAAATGTTAAAGATAGAAGAAGAAGAACATCCTATTGCAGTTCAGATATTTGGGTCGGACCCAGAATTTATGGGAAGAGCAGCACAAATAATGAATGAATATCCAAATGAAATATTAGATATAAATATGGGATGTCCAGCGCCTAAGGTAGTTAAAAATGGTGATGGATCTGCGCTTATGAAAAATCCTAAGTTAGCAGAACAAGTTTTAAAATCTGTTGTAAAAAACTCAACAAAACCTGTTACTTTAAAAATAAGAAAAGGTTGGGATGATAGCAGTGTAAATGCTGTAGAAATAGCAAAAATAGCAGAAGCGAGTGGAATAAGCGCATTAGCTATACATGGAAGAACTAGAGAACAGTATTATTCAGGTAAAGCTGATTGGGATATAATTGCAGAAATAAAGAATGCAATTAACATACCTGTTATAGGAAATGGAGATGTTTTTACTGTAGAAGATGCTCAGAACATGCTAGAAAAAACAAAGTGTGATGCTATAATGATAGGTAGAGGGGCTCAAGGTAATCCATGGATATTTAAAAGAATTAATCACTATATGCAGACTGGAGAGATATTACCAGAACCTACACTAGAAGAAAAAATAAATACAGCTAAGAAACATTTAAATCTTGCAGTTGAAGAACATGGAGAGTATGTAGCTGTAAGGGAAATGAGAAAGCATATAGCGTGGTATCTAAAAGGTTTAAAAGGTTCAGCTAAAGTGAGAGATGAAATCAATAAAATAACAAGTTATGAAGATGTTATAAGAAGGCTTGATGAGTACATGGAAGATGCCTTGACATTAGTATAATAGTGACTTATAATATACCGCATAATAAAGTAGATATAAAGAATTTTAAAATAAATGGAAATTCTTAATTTAACAAAGGAGTTGTGGGGTTATGGAACAAAAAAATGAAATACTTTTAACTCAAGAAGGTTATGACAAATTAGAGGAAGAAGTAGAATTACTTAAAACAGTTAGAAGAAAAGAAGTTGCTGAAAGAATAAAGGTAGCTATATCATTTGGAGATTTATCTGAAAATGCTGAGTATGATGAAGCAAAGAATGAGCAAGCCCAAGTTGAAGAAAGAATAATGAAGCTAGAAAATATGATAAGAAAAGCTGTTATCATAGATGAAAGTCAGATAGATCTTAATGTTGTTACTATAGGTTCTATAGTAAAAGTTAAAGATGTTGAGTTTGATGAAGAAGTTGAATATACAATAGTAGGTTCAGCTGAAGCAGATCCATATGATGGTAAAATATCAAACGAATCTCCAGTAGGAAAAGCCCTTTTAGGGAGATCAGTAGGAGAAGAAGTAGACGTTCAAGTTCCAGATGGAACAGCGAAGTTTAAAATATTAGAAATAAGAAGATAAGCTGGAGGAAGAAAAATGAATAAAGATCAACACGTTGAATTACAAGAAGATCTTAGTGAAGTTCTTCAAGTGAGAAGAGACAAACTAGCTAAGCTACAAGAAATGGGTAGAAATCCTTTCCACCAAAGTAGATATGACAGAACAAGCAATTCAATGGCTATAAAAAATAACTTCGATGAGATGGAAGGTAAGATAGTTAAGATAGCTGGTCGTATAATGAGCAAAAGAATACAAGGTAAAGCAGGATTTATAGATATACAAGATCAAGAAGGAAGAATCCAATGTTATGTTAGGTTAGATAGAATAGGTGAAGAAGAATATTCTATATTCTCTACATATGATATAGGTGATATAATCGGTCTTGAAGGTGAAGTATTCAAAACTAAAAAAGAAGAGATATCAGTAAAGGCTAATGAAGTAATTTTATTATCAAAGTCTTTACAAATACTACCAGAAAAGTATCATGGTTTAAAAGATCAAGATTTAAGATATAGACAAAGATATGTTGATTTAATAGTTAATCCAGAAGTAAAGGATGCTTTTTTAACTAGAACTAAGGCTCTTAAAGCGCTAAGATCGTTTTTAGATGAAAGAGGTTTCTTAGAAGTTGAAACTCCTATACTAAATACTATAGCTGGTGGAGCTAATGCTAGACCATTTATAACTCACCATAACACACTAGATATACCTATGTACTTAAGAATAGCTAATGAGTTATACTTAAAGAGACTTATAGTTGGTGGGTTTGATAAAGTTTATGAAATGGGAAGAATGTTTAGAAATGAAGGTATGTCTGTAAAGCATAACCCAGAATATACAGCTATGGAATTATATCAAGCATATGCAGATTATACTGACATGATGGAGATAACAGAAAGCCTTATATCTCATATGGCTGAAGTTGCTACAGGTAGCATGGTAGTAAACTATCAAGGTACAGAAATAGATTTTACACCACCATGGAGAAGAATGACTATGGAAGAATGTGTAAAGGAGTATTCTGGTGTAGATTTCTCTACAATAAATACTGATGAGGAAGCTTTAGCTGTTGCTAAAGAAAAAGGTATAGAAATAACTCCAGGAATGAGAAGAGGGGAAGTAATTAATGCTTTCTTTGAAGAGTTTGGAGAAGATAAACTAATACAACCTACATTTATAACTCATCATCCAGTTGAAATATCACCTCTTGCTAAGAGAAGTGTAGATGATCCAAGAAGAACAGATAGATTTGAAGCATTTGCAAATGGGTGGGAATTAGGTAATGCATTCTCAGAATTAAATGACCCAATTGACCAAAGAGGAAGATTTATGGATCAATTAAGAAAGAAAGAATTAGGCGATGATGAAGCTTGTGATATGGATGAAGACTTCTTAAATGCATTAGAAGTTGGTTTACCTCCTACAGGTGGATTAGGAATCGGAATAGACAGAACAATAATGTTATTAACTAACTCAACATCTATAAGAGATGTATTATTGTTCCCTACGATGAAACCGATAGAAAATAAAAAAGCAGACGAAGAATAATATTATTATATTTAAAAAGTTGTATGTCACTAAAGTGATGTACAACTTTTTTTAGAAATTTATCTAAAAAATTATACATGTCAGGTGCGCTGTAAGTATTAAAAATATTATTAAAAATTAATAAACTACAAAAACAGATATATAATATGATAAAAAATGTAAATAATAAGAGGATTAAATTGATAAAACAAGAAATTTTTAAGAAGGAAAATAGAATATTAAATTAGAATAAATAATAAAAAAATCTTGTTGGGGGTAGTTATATGTATCAAATTATTAATTGGATATGTTATATATCTGTAAGTTTTTTGGTGTTAGAAATGATGGTATATTTATGTAAGGATGTAATAAAAATAAATAAAATGAGTAATAAAATAAGCCGTAGAAGTGTTGGGAAATCAAGGGTTATAGCGAGTGAACATATTTATAGTAATAAAATTGCAAAATAAATTTAAAAAAAGTATTGACCATATTAAATTTAGGTGATATAGTATTACTTGTCCTTAAGAAAAAGGAAAACGGCTTAAGAAAAAATGAAAAAAAGTCTTGACTAAGAAATGAAAACTTGGTAAGATAATTAAGTCGAAACAATGAACTTTGAAAATTAAACAGTAGGTTAATTTATATAACTAATTCTTATTTAAGAATTAAAACACAAACAACCAAGCCAGATATTCAGATAATGATTAGCTGAGCGATGGACAACTTTTATTTGAGAGTTTGATCCTGGCTCAGGATGAACGCTGGCGGCGTGCCTAACACATGCAAGTCGAGCGAACTTCTTCGGAAGTGAGCGGCGGACGGGTGAGTAACGCGTGGGTAACCTGTCCTATACACACGGATAACGTACCGAAAGGTACGCTAATACGAGATAACATATTTTTATCGCATGGTAAAAATATCAAAGCTCCGGCGGTATAGGATGGACCCGCGTCTGATTAGCTAGTTGGT
>NZ_JADNAX010000053.1:0-1057 GCF_015550495.1 Romboutsia sp. 1001713B170207_170306_H8 | reverse complement strand
TGCAGTTATGATAGGAGTGTATGACCATACTTCATCATCTTCGTACTCTATATGCTTTTCAGATAGGCTTCTGAATGCAGCTTTGGCAATAGTGTAGTGCTTGTCTTGTTCGTCTTTCAGTATGTCCGATACAGGCATGGTTATTTCTCTGCCGAAATTTGTTGGAGCAATTTTTCGGAGGTTATCTTTTAATTTTATCCCTTCAATTTCTTTTTGAGCAAGTTCAATTAGTCTATACATTATGCGCTTTTCATATGGCGAAAAATCATATTTAGCAGTAGTTAGAACATAAGATTGAAAGACTTGCTTATTGTTTATTATAGTTCTTGCCATAGATGCTGCCTTTTTTAGATTGTTGCATATGGGTCAAGTTCCTTAATCCGCTTACACAAATAATCAAATCGTTTCTTTGTAAGTGGTGCGAGTGTATCGAGGTTCTCGCCATCAAAATTTTCTCCAAAGATAATGTCGTCCACCCCTATGCCGTGATTGTAGTTCTCACGCACACAATCACGCAGAATCCAAAGGTTTCGCAGGTTCACCCAGTCTGCCGTTTTGTTCTTGATTCTGCTGAACAGCACAGCAGCTGTGTAGAGGTAGTGCCCGCAATGGTTGTAGTCATGCAGCACCAGCCTCCCTTGATAGTATATATCGAAGTCTTTGTTTTCTTCATCTTCCTTTGTATCGCAGTAGAAGAACGGAATATCTTTCAAACCGTCCCAATTAATGTAAGTAGTTGGTTTCATAAGTGCTGATTTAAAAGTTTAAGGCAAAGGTAATTATTAAAAACGACTAATACAATAGATAGACGTATAAAGTATCAAAAATGTCGTTTTTACCCCTTCAAAAAAGTATCAAAAATGTCGTATTAAAGTATCAAAAATGTCGTACTTAGAGGGTGTTTTTCTCGCATAATGCGCGCGCGCGAGGATAGGACATAGATAGTCGATGTTAAGATAGAAACAAGCTCATAAGGTTGAGATTGCTTCCCAACTTTCGGAAAAAACGGACGAAAAACAATAGGGAAAACAAAGACAAAGCCCCCCTCGTAAGGGCG
>NZ_JADNAX010000052.1:0-1066 GCF_015550495.1 Romboutsia sp. 1001713B170207_170306_H8 | reverse complement strand
GTTTCTTCGTTATTTTATGGCGTACAGTAGTATAGAAATAGAAAAAAACTGAAAATTGAATAGTAAATTTGTTTGCTCCATGTTACGTTTATTACCGCTTGTAATCGGGCTTTGCGCAGACTTTATGTCCTGAAGGCTTTTTAGTACCCCTTCCATTTGGAAGATTTTGACAGCAGCGATGAAGGTGGTGGAGGATATATCCGGCTGGAGGCTTTTCAGTGTGTTCTCCGATGGCTGATATCCTCTCATCTTCAGTTCCAGAATGGTATTGAAAAGTCATCATTTCGCATAGCCTTCATGAAAGCCTCCTCTTGTTCGTTGGCAATGTCCGGATTTGGATCGTATGCAGTTGCTTGCCGAACAAGAGCAGGTTTTCTCCGATAAAATCGGCGTGTTCCGGCTTGACCCCGCAATCCTTGGCAGTCTCATGCCAATGCGATACGGTTTCCTGTATCTCTTCGATAATCTGTTTGTGTTTCCGGATACCCATGTTCTCACCTACCTTTTGCAGATCTTCCATCGTGAAATTGTCTTGTTTGCCGTTGAGTGACAGCTGGTGGCGGTTCGTCCATTTGCCGCCCGGTGTGTATGAGTAGCAGAGGTCGTATGCTGGGGCCAGTTTCCACTTCCCTTGTCTATCCATCAGGAAAGATAAGTTCTTGCTATGGTCGTCATGGTTCCGGCTCATGACGTTGAACACCATTCTTCGGTATAGTTCCTCCTGCTCTGGATAAGGGAGGTTCATCTGCCGCATGATACGGAATATCTCTTCGTATGAATGGCGTTGGTCACGGTCATAGTGGGCAAGCCCGGCCAATGTCTGTACATGGATCTTCTCTCCGTCTTCCATACGGTCAAAACGTCGTGTCATAAAGTGATATGACTCTTTTTCCTGAAGTAACCGGCATTCCATCATATCGATACCGCAGGCTTTTGCCATCCGGTGATAGGCATATTCGATATTTCCTATTCCTTGTGGATTGTCCGTTATCTGCGTGTGTTCGCTGTATTTGCCGCCATCAAATTTCAACAGCCAATACCCGAATCCTTCAGGAGCTTTTACCTG